>JALRFY010000112.1 GCA_023253625.1 Akkermansiaceae bacterium
CCCGACCCAGAGCGACGCGGCCCGCGCCGGCGCCGCCGCCGTGAATGACGGTGCTTCGAGTTCTTCGGATTCCGCCACCGCGGACGCCAGCAGTTCCGCGATGCCCGCGGCCGATCAGGCAGCCGATTCCGTTTTCCCACAAGATTCACGTCGAGCAACTCGGGCTGGATTGCCGCTACTGCCATTCCTTCGTGGATGTGGCCGGCCACTCGAACGTGCCGACCGGCAACACCTGTTGGAACTGCCACCAGCACGTCCAGCGCGACAGCCCGAAACTCGCGCCGCTCCACAAGTCGATGGACCCGAATTTCCCCGGCTACGACGGCAAGCCGATCGAGTGGGTGCGAGTCCACAAGTCGCCCGACTACGTCTATTTCAACCACTCGGCGCATGTGAACCGGGGGATTTCCTGCCAGAGCTGCCACGGCGACGTGCACAAGATGGATGTCGTCTGGCAGGCGCAAAGCCACTCGATGGGGTGGTGCCTCGAGTGCCACCGCGCGCCCGAAAAGCACCTGCGTCCGCTCGAGGAGGTTTACAATTTCGAGTATGGCGATGATGACGTGGCGAAATACTCCAAGGACAAGGGCGTGAAGACCACCGAGGACCTCGGGCTCAAGCTCAAGGAGCAGTTCCAAGTGAATCCGAAGGAAAGCTGCGCCACCTGCCACCATTGATCCTCCGCCAGAATATTTCCTCCAATTTTCCGCATCAGACATGAGCAAGCGCATTTGGCAACACCCCGAAGTTCCGGCCAGTGAAACCACGGTTTCGTGGCGCAGCGCGGGTCAGCTTGAGGACACGCCGGAATTCCGCGAGTGGCTGGAGAGCGAGTTCCCGCGCGGTACCGCGGCGATGGCGGATGATTCGGACGCGGAGACCTCGCGCCGTTCATTTCTCAAACTGATGGGGGCATCCAGCGCGCTGGCCGGCTTCGGCATGGCCGCCTGCCGCCGCCCGGAAACCTACATTGTTCCCTACACCAAGGCTCCCGAGTGGGTCATCCCGGGCAAAGCGACCTACTATGCATCCGCCATGCCGCGCCCGCACGGCGTCACGCCGCTGGTGGTCACCACCTTCGAAGGCCGCCCGACAAAACTCGGCCCGAACCATCTGCACCCGGACGCGGAAGGCACCGATGCTTTCGCACAAGCTTCGGTTCTCGATCTCTATTCTCCCTCGCGCTCGCGCAAGCCGCTCATGTCCGGCAAGGCCGCCAAGCGCGCCGATCTCGACGCCGCCATCGCGGCCATCGCCGCCGACAGGAGCGCCAAAGTCGCCTTCCTTTTCGGCACCGATGACAGCCCGACGCGCAACCGCCTTGCGAAGGAAATCGCGGGCAAGTTTTCCGCGGCGAAGTTCTATCAGTATGAGCCGCTGGCCGGTGAGTCGATGACCGTGCTCGGCGACGGCGTGCGCATGGTCCCGGATTTTGCCAAGGCGGACCGCATCCTGTCGCTCGATTGCGATTTCGCCGGTGTCGATCCGCAAGGGCCGCTCACCCAGTTCTTCGATCGCCGCAAGCCCGAGGGCAAAGGCTACGAAAACAAGGCCGACGCTGCCAAAATGAACCGTCTTTATGCGGTCGAGGCGAACTACTCGCTCACCGGTGGCATGGCGGACCACCGCCTGCGCGTGCCCGCCAGCCAAGTGATGGCCGTCGCCGCGCAGGTCGCCCGCGAGTTGGGCGTCTCCGGCATCGGCGGCGCGCCGATGACGGATGAAAATCATTTGAAATGGATCCGCGCGATGGCCGCCGATCTCCGCGAGCACGCCGGCAAGTCGGTCGTTCTCGCTGGCTCGCGCCAACCGGGACAGCTTCACCAACTCGCGCTCGCGATCAACCAGGCGCTCGGCAACATCGGCGAAGGCAAAGCATTGCTCGCCGTGCAGACCGGCAACACCGGCCGTGGCTCGTTTTTCAAGCTCAAGGAAGACATCGAGGCGGGCCAGATCGACACGCTTTTCATCCTCACACCCGCCAACCCGGTTTATGACGCGCCGTCGGACATCGATTTCGCCGCGTTGTTGGGCAAAGTGAAAACCAGCATCCATCTCGGCGAGCGCACCAACGCCACCGCGCACGCCAGCACCTGGCACATCCCGGCCGCGCATTACCTCGAAGCATGGTCGGACGCCCGCAGCGCCCGTGGCGTTTACACGGTGGTGCAGCCGATGATCCTGCCGCTCTATCCGGATTGCGTATCCGAACTCGAACTGCTCGTCGCCCTGCTCACGGACGATGGCAAGTTGATCGCCGGTGAAGGCGACAACGGCACCGCATCTCCCGCCTACGCTGCGGTCCGCGCCACTTTCGCGGAGGTCGGCGATGCCTCCGATGCCGCGTGGAAAAAACTCCTGCGCGATGGTTTTCTCGCCGGTTCCACCTATGAGGCGGCCGCTCCGGCAGCTCCCTCGCTCGCCAATATCGTGCTGCCGGCGGCTCCTGCCAAGGACTCGCTGGAAGTCATCTTCTCCACCGACTCATCGGTTTACGACGGCCGCTGGATCGACAACGCATGGCTTCAGGAAGCTCCCGATCCGGTTTCGAAGCTCACCTGGGACAATGCTGCGCTGATCGCGCCGAAGACGGCCAAGGCTCTCGGTATTTACGATAAACTCATCGAACCCGAGCCGGTTTCCAAAGTGCTCGGCATCGAAAGCAAATACGCCGATGTCGGTCCCGACGGGGAAGGGGAGAACCGCATGCAGCGGATGATCTCCATCACCGTGAACGGCAAGACGCTCGAAATCCCGGTGATCGTTTCCTTCGGCCAAGCTGAAAACACCCTCATCATCCCACTCGGCTACGGCCAGGCATTCGACAAGGACGATGAGCTCGGCCGCAAGCCCGCGAACGAATCACATGTTGGACTGGTGGGCGTGAACCGCGGCTTCAACGCCTATCCGCTGCGCGATTCCGCGACACAATACTACGCCGCCGGTGCCACGGTGAAATCCACCGGCAAGCACTACCTGCTCGCCCTCGTGCAAGAGCACCACGCGATGTATGGCCGCGCGCTCGCCCGTGAGATTTCCACCATCGATTCCCACGACAACAAGGGCGATTTCTCCAGGCAACTCGCCAACGTGAAGAAGCAGGGGATGGATTCACACATCCCGCCGAACGTTTATCTCTACAAGCCCGAGGATCGAAAAGGCGAGCATCTGATCAACGACCCGCTCCATCAGTGGGGCATGTCGATCGACCTTTCCTCGTGCATGGGCTGCAATGCCTGCCTCGTCGCCTGCCAGGCGGAAAACAACATCCCGGTCGTCGGCAAGGAGCAGGTCGCCAAAGGCCGCGAAATGCACTGGATCCGCATGGACCGGTATTTCGCCACGCAAGATTTTGCCCTCGATGAGCATGGCAGCCGCATCAAGGATAAGGCGACCGGCGAATATGTGAAAAATCCGGAATGGATCCGCGACAACCCCGCGCTCGTTCCGCAGCCGGTGGCATGCGTGCAATGCGAGTCCGCACCCTGCGAAACGGTTTGCCCGGTGAACGCCACGGTCCACACCGAGGACGGCCTCAACGCGATGGCCTACAACCGCTGCATCGGCACCCGCTATTGCGCCAACAACTGCCCCTACAAGGCACGCCGCTTCAATTTCTTCGATTACAACAAGCGCAACCCGCTCATCAAACACAACCTCAACCGCGGACCGCTCGGCGGGAAGACCGTCGGCGAGGCGACTCATCTCCAGAAGAACCCGAACGTCACCGTCCGCATGCGCGGCGTGATGGAGAAATGCACCTACTGCGTGCAGCGGCTCAAGGACGCCGTCATCCGCCAGAAGCGCGGCCAGAAACAAGAGGCGCTCGTCGCCGGCAAGCCATCCACCGAAATGGAAGTCACCACCAAGACGCTCCGCATCCCGGTCGACTCGGTGAAGGTCGCTTGTCAGGAAGCCTGCCCGGCCGATGCGATCTCGTTCGGCAACCTCATGGACGAGTCGAATTCGAGAATGGTCCGTGCCCGCAACCTCGAGCGCTCCTACAACCTGCTCGAATACATCGGCACGCGCCCGCGCACCGTTTACATGGCCCGCGTCAAGAATCCGAACCCGGAGATGCCCGACGCCCCATTCATCGGCAAGGCCACCATCCACATGGTCTGATAGAAGCCAGTTTCCAGAATCCAGAGATTAGATATTTCCAACATGGAAGCCACCACACAAACCGCTCACGAGCCACATGCCGGAGTCAAACTCCCGGTGCTGGAGCGCGAGAAGCTGATCCTCAACGATCGCTCCTACCACTGGATCACCGAGCGCATTTGCGGCGTGTTGGAAAACCGCCAGCCCTTGTTGTGGTGGCTGTTGTTTATTCCATCGGTGCTCATCGCCGCCATCGGCGTGGGCGGCGGATTGTTTCACCTCGTTTCCACCGGCGTCGGCGTTTGGGGAAACACCAACCGCGTGATGTGGGGATGGCCGATCGTCAACTTCGTGTTCTGGATCGGTATTGGACACGCCGGAACGCTCATTTCCGCGATCCTGTTCCTGACGCGGCAGAACTGGCGGACCTCGATCAACCGCGCCGCCGAGGCGATGACGATCTTCGCGGTGATGTGCGCCGGCATTTTCCCGGCCTTCCACGTCGGCCGAGTCTGGATGGCGTGGTTCCTCGCGCCCATTCCCAACGCCAATGCGATCTGGCAGAACTTCAAATCACCGCTGCTGTGGGACGTGTTCGCGGTGTCCACCTATTTCACCGTTTCCCTCATCTTCTGGTTCCTCGGCATGGTGCCGGACCTCGCGACCATCCGCGACCGCTGCAAGCCGGGCTTGCGCAAAGCGATCTATGGCATCTTCGCCCTCGGCTGGCGTGGCGGCAACCGCCAGTGGAGCCACTATGAGATGGCCTACCTCCTGTTGGCCGCGCTCTCCACGCCGCTGGTGCTCTCGGTGCACTCGGTCGTGTCGTTCGACTTCGCCACCTCGGTGGTCCCCGGCTGGCACACCACGATCTTCCCGCCCTATTTCGTGGCGGGCGCGATCTTCGGCGGTTTCGCAATGGTGCTCACGATCATGATTCCGGCCCGCTTCGTCTATGGGCTCCAGGATCTGATCACGATGAAGCACATTGACAACATGGCCAAGATCATCCTGCTCACGGGCACGATCGTCGGCTATGCCTACCTGATGGAGCTGTTTGTCGCGTTCTACTCCGGCGCGATCTACGAGATGGAGGCCTTCAAGTTCCGCATCGCCGGCCCCTACTGGTGGGCCTACGCCGCCATGATGTCACTCAACGTGATCTCGCCGCAGTTCTTCTGGTTCAAGAAATGCCGGGAAAACCTCTGGGTGGTCATGATCATCGCGATGTGCGTGAACGTTGGCATGTGGTTTGAGCGCTTTGTCATCATCGTCACCACGCTCGCCCGCATGTGGCTGCCGGGCGATTGGAAGACCTTCTCGCCGTCCGCGCAGGACATGATGCTCTTCGTCGGCACCATCGGCATGTTCCTCGCGCTGTTCATGCTCTTCCTGCGCTTCCTGCCCTGCATCAACATCGCCGAGGTGAAATGGACCAAGCCGGAGTCCGACCCGCACCACGACGACAAGGAGCACCACCCCGACCCCGGCGCGCTATCCGAAGCCGCCTATCAAAAGGAACTGGCGAAATCCTGATCATCCAATTTCCAATCTCTTTTCCCACGTGAGCACGACCCGCAAACGAGTTTACGGCTACCTCGCCGAGTTCAAGAACGCCTCCGCCCTCTACAAGGCGGCAGAGAAGGTTCGCGACGCCGGTTTCCGCAAATGGGACTGCTAT
>JALRFY010000226.1 GCA_023253625.1 Akkermansiaceae bacterium
GGCCGTATGGGCATCTTCGAGCTGTTCCTCATCGACGACGAGGTCCGCCAGATGGTCAATACCGGCCTCACCACCACCCAACTCCGCCGCCGTGCCCGTGAACTCGGCATGCGCACCCTCCGCGAAGACGGCATCCGCAAGGTGCTCGCCGGCCTCACCTCCGCCAGCGAGGTCGTCCACGTCACCATGTCCGATATCGACTGACCCACCCGCCACCCGATCGACTGACCCACCCGCCACCCGGATCGACAAGCCCGCCGTTTCTTCCCGCTCATTGCTTTTCCAAAACCCCGCCTCATTCGCCGCGCCGCATGGACAACCACCAGATCATCGAACTCTTCGAATCCCGCGGGCTTATCGACCGTAGCCTCGCCCAGGACATCCTTGCGGAGATCAACCAAAGTGGAAAGGAAATCGCCGAAATCCTCGCTGACTTCCAGATCATCCAGCATCGTGATGACATCTGGCCACTCGTCGCCACCGAGTTGGGCACCCGGGTGGTGGACATCCGCGATTGGACGCCGCCCGAAGCCGTGCTCGCGCTGGTCCCCGCCGGCACCGCACGGCTCCATGGCGCGCTGCCCGTCCAGTTCGATGGGGAAGGGCTCCACATCGCACTCGTCGATCCGCTCAACCCCCAGACCGTGGAAGACCTCCGTTTCGCGCTTGGCCGCGAGATCCAAGTGGTCGTCGCTCCCGATTACCTCGTCGAGGCAAAGATCAACGAATGCTACGGCGGCGAGGGCAAGGCGATGGAGGACATCCTCTCCCAGCTGGAAATCGGCGGCGACGAGAAAACCGCACAGGATCTCGAATCCGAGGCAAACTCCGCGCCCATCATCCGCTACGTCGATCTGGTCCTCTATCAGGCGATCAAGGAAAAGGCTTCCGATATCCATTTCGAGCCTTTTGAAAATGACTTCAAGATCCGCTACCGCGTCGATGGCACGCTGTATGAAATGGCCCCTCCGCCGGTCCATCTCGCGCTGCCCATCCTCTCGCGCGTCAAGGTGATGTCGAATATGAACATCGCCGAGCGCCGCGTCCCGCAGGACGGGCGCATCGTCAAACAAGTCGGCGAAAAACAGGTGGACATGCGCGTCTCCACGCTGCCCACCCAGCACGGCGAGTCCATCGTATTGCGCGTGCTCGACCGCTCGTCGGTCAATCTCTCGCTTGAAAACCTCGGCCTTCCCGAAAACATCTACAGCTACATCTGCGACACCATCGAGAAGCCCAACGGCATCTTCATCGTCACTGGCCCCACCGGTGCCGGCAAAACCACCACCCTCTACGCCGGCCTGCGCCGTATCAATACCATCGATTCCAAGCTCCTCACCGCCGAGGACCCCGTGGAATACGACATCGACGGCATCATCCAGATTCCCATCAACGAGGCCATCGGCCTCGATTTCCCGCGCGTCCTGCGGGCCTTCCTGCGCCAGGACCCGGACCGCATCATGATCGGTGAGATGCGCGACAAGGAAACCGCCACCATCGCAATCCAGGCCGCCCTCACCGGCCACTTGGTGCTCTCCACCCTCCACACCAACGACGCCCCCGGTGCCGTCACCCGCCTCATCGACATGGGCTGCGAGCCGTTTCTCGTCGCGGCTTCGCTCGAAGGCGTGCTCGCCCAGCGCCTGATCCGCACGATTTGTGTGGAATGCAAAGCACCCTACGAGCCCACCGAGGCCATTCTCAGCCAGCTCGGCGTTTCCGCCCACGAACTCGGCGACAAACACTTCTTCACCGGTGCTGGCTGCGCCGCCTGCGGGCAAACCGGCTATCGCGGTCGCCGCGGTCTCTACGAGCTGCTCGACATCAACGATCCCATTCGCGAGCTGATCACAAGTCGCGCCCCCACGGTGGTCATCAAGCAGAAAGCCGTCGAGCTCGGCATGAACACGCTCCGCGAGGACGGCCTGCGGAATATTTACCTTGGCAATACCACCATCGAGGAGGTTCTCAAATATACATGAAACCCTGATTTTCCCATCGCCAAGCCGACCGCTTTTGGCTTTCCTGCCCATCTGTTTCCGAAAAACCAGCTATCCTTCCATGGCAAACTTCCATTACAAGGCACTCGATGCCAAAGGCGAACAAACCGATGGCGTCGTCTCCGCCGGCAGCGAAGCCGAGGCCATCCAGAAAATCCGCACCCTCAATCTGCACCCGACCCAGATCCAAGAGGAGGGAAAGGGGCCGAAAAAGAAAAGCCAGGCCCCGGTGAAGGCCAAGTCCAAGGGCAAAGCCAAAGGCAAGGGCCAAAGCAACGTCCTGCTGTTCGGTGCCGGCGTGAAGCCGAAGAACCTGATGATCTTCACGCGCCAGCTCGCCACGCTCATTGATTCCGGCCTGCCGTTGCTGCGCAGCCTCACCGTGCTTGAGAAACAGGAGCCCAATCCTGTGCTCAAGAGCACCGTGAGCACGCTCGCCGAAAGCGTTCAGGGCGGCTCCACCTTCTCCGAGTCGCTCGCCCAGCATCCGCGTATCTTCAACAAGCTCTACGTCAACATGGTCAAGGCCGGCGAACTCGGCGGTGTGCTCGAAATCGTCCTCAAGCGCCTCGCCGAATATCAGGAAAAGGCCCAGAAGCTCAAAAACAAGATCGTCTCCGCAATGGTCTATCCGGTGATCGTCATGTTCATCGCCGTGGCCATCCTCGTCTTCCTGATGATTTTCATCGTGCCGAAGTTCAAGGAGATGTTTGCCGACACCGATCAGGACCTGCCGCTGATCTCGCAGATCGTCTTCGGCACTTCCGAGTTCCTGATCAAGTCCAGCTTCATCCTGCCCAATGTGGTGTGGGTGTTCCTGGTCGCCGTGGCCATCGGCTTCGGCATCAACCTGTGGGGCCGCACCAAGACCGGCCGTCTGATTATCGATACCTTCAAACTCCGCATGCCCGTGCTCGGGGACATCCAGCGCAAAAGTGCCGTCTCGCGCTTCTCGCGCACCCTTGGCACTCTCGTCACCTCCGGTGTGCCCATCCTCCAAGCGCTCAATATCACCCGCGACACCGCCGGCAACGTCGTCATCTCCGGTGCCATCGAGAAAGTCCACGAGGCCGTCAAGGAGGGCGAATCCATCGTCACCCCGCTGCAATCCTCTGGCGTCTTCCCCAGCATGGTCATCTCCATGGTGGACGTCGGCGAAGAAACCGGCCAGCTCCCCGAGATGCTCATGAAGGTGGCGGAAGTCTATGACGACGAAGTGGACGGCGCGGTGACCGCCCTTACGTCCATTCTGGAACCGATCATGATCGTCATCCTCGCCCTGATCGTCGGTTCGGTGGTCTTCGCCCTCTTCCTGCCGCTCATCAAGATGATCTCCGCCATGGGCAACCAGTGAGCCCGCGTGGCCCGGGCCTCTGGCCCGGGCCTCTCCGATTTCCTCCATGCATTCCGCGCAACCCGTGGTTTTTTGACCGGCAATCCAGTTCAGTCCGCCAGCCACCATGAAAACCCCATCCCGCCGTCATCCCGCCGCCTTCACGCTCATTGAGCTGATGGCGGTGATCACCATCATCGTCATCCTCGCCGGCATCGTCGTCGCCGGCCTCGGCTTTGTGAACGAGAAACAGGCCCGCGAAAAGACCAAGGTCCAGATCGGCATGCTCGAACGCGCCATCGAGGAATACAAGATGGACATGGGCGATTACCCGGGCACCACGAACCTCGGCGGGTCAGCCGGAGATGTTTCGCAGGTTCTCTATCAGGCACTCTTCAAGGACGGCTTCGACTATACCAATCCGGCTTCCCCGCCATCCGGTTGGACCAAGGCCACCAAAATCTACATCCAGGAACTCGATCCCAGGAACTCCAAGCTCGGGTGGGTCAGTTCCACCAACGCGGCCATGCCCCCGGCGAACCTGAAAATCACCGATCCATGGGGGAACAACTACCGCTACCGCCGCGGCAGCGGTGCCCAGAATCCTGACTTCGACCTCTGGTCGATGGGCAAGGACGGACGGTCGAATTTCACCAATCCGTCCATGACACACAAGGACAACAAGGACGACGTCCGCAACTTCTGATTCCCTCACGACGGGGGATTTTCTCCGCCTTGGCCGGGTCGCCGCGATCCGCGCTTGCACATCGGCAGGCGGCACACGCATATTCCGCGCGCGGTCCGCGCCGCGTCCCATATCATGCGCTTCGAAGGAATCTACGCCCCGGTGATCACCCCGATGCATGCCGATTACGGCATCGACGAGGTGGGTTATGAAACAATGATCGAACACCTCATCGGCCAGGGGGTTCACGGCTTGGTCATCGGTGGCACCACCGGCGAGAACTACGCGCTCACCCGCGAGGAACGCGTGCACCAGTTCGAGTTCGCCCACAAGCGGATCAACGGCCGCATCCCTTGGATCGCCGGGGTCAACGACATCCGCACCGAGGACGTCTGCTATTACGCCGCCGCCGCGCGCGATGCCGGGGCCGCCTCGATCCTGCTCGCGGTGCCGCCGTATTCGGTGCCCAATGACAAGGAGCTTTCCCAGCACGCGCTCGCCGTGGACAAGGCCTGCGGCCTGCCCATCATGCTCTACAACTACCCCGGCCGCTCGGGCACCGAGTTCGGAGAGGAATTCCTCCGTCGCGTCTCGCGCAATGCGAATTTCACCGCGATCAAGGAGAGCAGCGGCGATGTGAACCGCATCCACCTGATCGCCCGTGAGTTCCCGCACCTCCAGCTTTCCTGCGGTGCCGACGACCAGGCGCTCGAATTCTTCGCCTGGGGCGCGCGCTCGTGGGTGTGCGCCGCGGCCAATTTCTTCGCCGCCGAGTGCGTCGCGCTCTATCAGACCTGCGCGGTGAACGAGGACTTCAACACCGGCCGCCGCTTGATGAAGGCGCTGTTGCCGGTGATGACCGTGCTGGAGCGCGGCGGCAAGTTCGTCCAATGCGTGAAATACGCCTGCGAACTCGACGGCCTGCCCGGCGGTGCCGTGCGCCTGCCGCTGCGGCCCATGAAAAAGGAACTCAAACGCGAGTTGCGTGACGCCATCCTCGTCGCCCGCGCCAGCGTGACCCGCATCCTCGCCGAAGCGGAAGCCCGCAAGTCTCCAAAGCCAGCCAAGTGAAGAAGTAATCCAAACCGCAGATGGACGCAGATTCACGCAGATATGGAGAGAGTCGGATTGTTCTGCAAGTCATCCGCATAGTCCCATGAGTCACCCCACCCGGAAGTTTAAAATTTAACGTCCATCTGCGTCCATCTGCGGTTCATTTCTCTTACCAACTCACCATCCCATTCCCAGACCCATGCAAACGGACCTCCTTTCCCGCCAAGACTACGCCGGCATCGCCGCTTCGATGAGCTATCCCGCGAACGCGTGGATCAACGGCAAATACACCCCGGCCCGCTCGGGCGACGAATTCACCAGCACCAATCCGGCCACCGGCGAGGTCATCACCAGGATCGCCTCCTGCGGCACCGAGGATGTCGATTACGCGGTGAAAAAAGCCCGCCAGGCCTTCGATTCCGGCGTGTGGTCAAAGCTCCACCCGTCCGAGCGCAAGAAGATCCTCATCAAGTGGTGCAAGCACATGATGCGCAACCGCCACGAACTCGCGGTGCTTGAATCGCTCGACAGCGGCAAGCCGATCCGCGACTGCGCCACCATCGACCTGCCGGAATCCATCCACTGCATCGAGTGGTATGCCGAGGCCGCAGACAAGTTGTTCGACAACATCTCGCCCTCCGGCGACGACGCGATGGGCCTGATCGTCCGCGAACCGTGCCCGGTGGTGGGCTGCGTGCTGCCGTGGAATTTCCCGCTCCAGATGTTTGCATGGAAAGTCGGGCCGGCACTCGCCGCCGGCTGCTCGATCATCGTGAAACCGGCCGAGCAAACGAGCATGTCCGCCCTGCGCATGGCTGAACTCTCGCGCGAAGCCGGCCTGCCCGATGGCGTGCTCAACATCGTCACCGGACCCGGCCGCGTGGTCGGC
>JALRFY010000001.1 GCA_023253625.1 Akkermansiaceae bacterium
ACCGACAATCTTCCAACCACAGGGCGTTTGGCTGGAAGGTTCATATTTGAGGACGTGTGTGGAAGATGAGGTCAATGGCAAGTTTCGGGTTTTGCTGTCCAGCGACAATTAAAAATTCCCTCAGCGACAATTAGAACTGACCCCTGACGACAATTACTTTCACAGCGGGCTTGAGGCGGATTTGAGGAGCGCGCGGTCCCGGCGGAGGGAGGGATGCGAGGCCGGCGAAGCCGGACGAGCGATCGACCGGAGCCGGGACCGCGCGTCGCGCCCGTCGGGGGGAGGCTAGCCGGTGGGTTGTCCCGCGCTCTCAGTGGCCTTTTTTACCCGTTGGCTCGCTCCCTCGAACTCCAGGATGATGGAGTGGTGCACCAAACGGTCGATGGCCGCCATGGTGGTCAGCGGATCCTTGAAGATCTGGTCCCATTGACTGAAGACCAGGTTGGAGCTGATGAGCAGACTCCGCCGCTCGTAGCGCTCCGCCAGCAGTGTGAAGAGCACTTCCATTTCCTCACGGCTTTGCTGGACGTAGCCGATGTCGTCGAGGATCAGCACGTCGTAGCGGTCGAGTTTCTTCAGTTCGGCTTCGAGTCGCAGGTCGCGTTTGGCGGCCAGCAGCTTGCCCACCAGCTTGAAGGCCGGCCGGAACAACACCCGCTTGCCGTGGCGCAGGATGAGTTCCCGGCCAAGCGCGGCGAGGAAGTGGGTCTTGCCGCGCCCGGGCAACCCGAAGGCCAGCACGTTGACAGCACGATCCACGAAACCGCCCTCGATGAGCGCGGGCAGTTGCCGCCGCACCTTGGCGGGCAGCAGCTTCTCCTCGAGCGTGCTGAGCGTTTTGGTCTCGGGCAGACCGGAGTCGGCCAGCAGCCGGGCGGTGCGCCGTTGGCCGCGCTCGGCCGCTTCGCTCTCGCAGAGGTGGCGCAACACTTCGCGGTGGCTCCAGCCTTCCTTTTCGGCGCGCTGCATGACCGCTTCGTATTGCCCGGCCATGGTGGTCAGGAAAAACGAGCGCAACAGCATCACGGTGGGGTCGGTGTCAGTTGGCATGGGGCACCTCCGGGGTGGATGTTAGGTCCATGGTGGCTTGCGGGCCGCTTGCCCGCTCCGTGATGTCACCGGCTTCCTGGCCGTCATCAACGCATTCTAACAGAGCATCGTAGGCAGCGAGGTTGACTTCCAACGGCGGGCGTTGCCGCCATTCCCGCTGCTGGTCGCGCCACGTTTCGAGCATCGAACGTGCCTCCGCGGCACTGACCACCGGACGTGGCCCTCCCAGCAGATGCTCCAGCGCGTTTTCCACCGCTGCCTGCCCCTCGTCGGCGGCCAGTTTGAGGATTTCGAGATAACGCCGGTCGGCTTCGAGAGGCATACTGCGTTCCAAGTGATCGTAGGCGGCGCGGTAAACCGGCGCGGGGAAGAGTTCCTCGCGCCAGCGGTAGTTGGCGAAGGCCCCGGGCTTGCGCAGCAGATGACCGATGAGGTGACGGAAGTCGATGACCGCGCCACGATCGCTCTTGCCCAAGGGCAGTTGCGCGACTTCGGCGGCTCCGTGGAACAGGACGATGCGGTTTTCGTATATCCTCGCCAGCAGCTTCACGCCGATCAAGCGGCTGGGAACCGAGTAAACCTGTTTGCGCAGCCGGATGGTGCTGTTGTTGCCCACCGTGACCATCACCTCGCGGTAGTCGGGCAGATCGGCGACGAGCGTTTCGCGCATCGCGGCGAGTTCCTCGGTCACGCGTGTGGCGCGCAGCCGGTTGGCTGACTCCAGCACGCCGATGAGGAACAAGTCATACTCCTCTTCGCTGGCAAAATCCCGGCTGCCGCGCAGCAGCAGGTGCTGTTTGATGCGCCGCTTCAAATGCCCGTGGGCGCTCTCGCAGTTGCCGTTTTCCTGCGGCCGGGCCACGTTGATGACCCGCGGCTCCAGCCCGTAGTGGTCACAGATGCCCAGATACTCCTCGTTGAAGCCGCGCCGCGTGCCGTCGCGCCGCAACTGGTGGGTCGCCGTCGAGGAATGGTCGGTGAGCAGTTTGCGCGGCACCCGGCCCAGGCGGCCCAGCGCGGCCTTGAGTCCCGAACGCAGCGACAGCACCGATTCGCTTTGCGCGCGCACCGCCCACTCCCAATTCGAATACGGCAGCACCGCGTGGAACAGCTTGTGGTCCAGCGCCTTGCCCTGAATGGTGATGCCCAGCGG
Source organism: Akkermansiaceae bacterium (assembly GCA_023253625.1). Taxonomy (GTDB): domain Bacteria; phylum Verrucomicrobiota; class Verrucomicrobiia; order Verrucomicrobiales; family Akkermansiaceae; genus Luteolibacter. The sequence continues at coordinate 2,204 of JALRFY010000001.1, forward strand.
CTTCATGTCGGTCCAGTCCACCGCCAGCGTCTCGCCCGGGTGGACCTCCTGGGTGAAAAACACCTCTTTCTCCGGGCCTTCCTTGAGCCGCCATGCCTTCACTCGCCGCTGGAAGGTGCGCAGAAGGGCGGGGTTGAGCGGTTCAGGCTGGATGGCCGCGAGGTGCTCGAAAAGCGCCTTGGCCTCCAGTTCCGGGGCCTGCCGCAGCATCTCTTCGGCCTGAGGCCAAAGCACCACGAGCGGATCCTCGCGGGTTCTCCAGGTGTGCGGCTCGCGCCGCTGTTCGGTGACGTCGTTCTGGCGCAGATACTTGCGCGCCGTGTTGCGGGACATGCCCGACTTCATTGCACTCATGCGGATGGTTCTTCCTTGGTTGCGCTCGTTAGCGAGCTTGGTGAGTTGGGTTCGAGTGACCACAACCCAGAGCGGCACCCGCCGCCCCGCAACGCGTCAACCGGCATGAAGCCAAAAACGCCCGAAATCCGACCAACCCAAGGGTCAATTTTAATTGTCGTCAGCGCCCAGCTTTAATTGTCGCCGGACATTTGCTGATAGTGAGCGATCAGGGTGGGTAAGTTGCGCTTCTCATCAAAGGGGATGATGGCCAGCAGGGCATTGCGGGTCAGCGCGAGGTTCTGGGCAATGCGCGGGCGACGGTGCCGATGGCGGTCTTCCTGCCAGACGGAGTCGTCGCGCTTGTGGTGGTTGCGATTTTCCACGCTCCAATGCCCGCGCACAGCGCGACCGAGATGCGCCGGATTGTCTGGTGGCAAGCTGGAGATGAAGTGGCGGATGTGAACACACGTCTCGCTTTCCTGTTCTGTTTTGGTCCGCCATTGGCGACGGACTTTCACCCCGCTGCCTGCGGAGAGCAGGCCGACATCCACCGGAGCAATCGCGCACACGGCAGCACTGCGGATGTCGATGCGACCGTGGTCGCCGTCCACACTCAGCTCAAAAAAGGGGTGTCCTTGAGGGCCTTTTCCGCGCCCTCAAGACGCTTGGAGGTGTTGGCTTTGGTGCCGACAAGGTAGTCGCCGCCTTTTTCAACGATGACGCGCAGGGTTTCTTGTTTGTTGTGGAGGGCATCGAGCGTTACGAGCGCTTTTTCAAGTCGGACTTGCTGGTTTTCTAGCAGGGCTCGGGCCTCACTGACTTCACAGTCTTCCTTTTTACCACTGGCGGGGATCATGGCCACGGGGCGACCGTCCTCATGGCGGCAAAGGGTCACGATCATGCCGCATTTGCCGTCGCCAATGGTTTTGCCGTCCAGCGCGAGGCTGCGGGGCAGGATGCCGGAGTTGGCCTGCAACCAATCGGTTAGAGCGGCTGCGTAGGCGTGGGGATCGAGTGCGTTCATGAGATCGTTGAGGGCATCGTAGCCGGGCATGATGAGCAGGCCGCTTTCCTTGCTGCGCACACTCAGGCCGATGGCGGCCCGCTGGCGCTGGTCGAGCGGGGCGACTTTTCTCCAGATGTTGAGCATGTCGCGCCCACCCATGAGCAGGCCCAGCGCAATGAGGGTGAGCATGGCAGAGAGCGGGTGGCGGCGGCTTTGGGCGCGACGGGGATCGGGCACTTGCATGAATGCGCTGCGCAAGCTGGTGAGTTCCTTGAGCTTGAGCGGGCTGCGTGCTCCGCCGCTGACTACAACCGCCTGCTGGAAATCGTCGGGCAGATCCTTGGCACACATCCGTTGAAAAGCATGTGGATCAAGGGGCTTTAGCCAGAGTTTCTTCGGTCGGTCATTGGGCAGGTAGTAGTCGGTGTGATCCTGAGAGAACCCCGCAGTGTCTCCGGCGAAGGTCCAGTTGGTGGCTTTGTAAACGGTGCCGTGGTGGCTTTCCGGATCGCTGAAACTCTCGGCCAAAAGCGGACGGTATTGGTGCTCGGTGAGCCATTGGGTGGGAAGTTCGCGTAGCGCGAGACCAAGGCACTGGGAGGCGAGATTGGGGCGGCGCGATGTTTCCGTGACGAGAAAACGCCGGAGTTGCACGACGAGTTTGAGACGGTTCGAACGGGTGACAGGGTCCCACCCGATGATCCGGTCCCGGTCCTTTAGGTGCCATGCGGCGGCGCACCAAATCAACACCGCCACCACTTTGCCTTCCTCCATGACGAACTGGCAGAGCCTGTCACCGGCCTCGCGACCTGCCCCGAGGAAATGCTCTTCATTGAGCATCTGATGGGCGATTTCCCAGTCCGCCGACGAGGCGGCGAGACGGATGTGAAGTGGTTCGCGGGCCGGAGACTCCGCGCTGGCAGCAGATGGGAGTTTGGAATGCACAAGTCGAAACCAGCATTTTCAGGCCCTTTTGTCTAGCGCTAATTCAAACCAAGTCGTGAAAAGGGATTGCTCGGTTCAAGCCAAACGCCCTGGGAGTTGAAAAAATAGCCAAGTGAGACCATCCGGGGAACTTCGGCCATCGCCGCTCCCGCGCTTTGTCGTGCCGCGATGCCAGCAAACAGACGCAGGCAGCCGGGCGATGCGGGCCTAAACGCGTCCAACCAGCATAA
>JALRFY010000018.1 GCA_023253625.1 Akkermansiaceae bacterium
CGGCGAGCTCGCCACCGCTGGTGGCCGCCTGATCGCCGGCTGTGGCCATGGCGCGCTGGAAATCCTCCATGTCCAAGCCGAAGGCGGCCGCCGCATGTGCGCCGCGGATTACCTGCGCGGCCGGAAACCGGAGCGTTTTTCCACCAGCGGCTGATTGCGCCCGATGGTGACCGGGCCGATGAGCCCGCTTTGGCGGAGCGGATCCTTCGCGGCGAACAGGTTGCTTTCCGAAATGTAGGATTGGCGCTGGGCGGCCGGCAGGGCGGCATCGGCCACCAGACGGTTGTTCCAGGTGTTGGTGACGTGGATTTCAAGGGTATTGGCACCGGCCTTGAGATGTCGGCCGATGGGCAGCTCCCACGGCTCACTCCAGGCCGTGCCCGCTTCCATGCCATTCACGACAACCCTGGCAATGTCCCCGACATCGCCGAGGGACAGGACGATGTTCTCGCGGTCCGGAATTTCCGCCAAATCGAAGCGAATTCGATAAACGGCGGTGCCGGAGAAGTGGCGGATCGTTTCGTCCGGATGTTCGCTCCAATCGATGAGCGTGGCGAAGGTGGTCTCGGCCGGCGCGCCCTGGCCATCGAAGCGGACAGTCCATGGACCGTCGAGCGTGGCGAGGGCTTCGCGGGCGGGCGCGTTCGTGCTGGCGGTGCCGGAGGCATCGGCGGCGATCGGCTTGGTGAAGACGATGAAGATGCTTTCGGATGGAGCGAGGGTGAGCGGGACGCGGGTGCGGCCGTCCTCTTGCGTGAAGGCGGCGGCGGGGCGGATCTCGCCGGTGGCGGCATTCCAGAATTCCGGCTGGCGTCCTGCGGTGCGCAGCGAGGCGGTGAAGGTTGCGCTGCCTTCGTTGGTGTTGGTGAGGAAATAGACCTCGTGATCCGCAGCGGCCCGATGGGTGAACAGGATGCCTCCGGCCTTGCCAATGCTGCGGGCATAAGGGCCGCTGGTTCCTGCCACGGACCAGGCGAGGTGCGGGCTGTCTTCGACGCGTAAGACGGGCTCAAGCTTGAGGTCGTCGAGCACATCCTTGAGCAAGGTGCCGTGATGGACGGTTCCTTTGCCGTAGGTGTGGCGTTTGATTTCACGTCCATCCATATCGCCCCAGACTTCCTCGGCGATGGCCCGCACTTTTTCGTCACATTCCGGGAAGCCGGCGAGTGACGGGCTGGCTTTCGGTTTCCGCCCGATCACGGTGGCTCCGTCGTGGACGAGCCGCTGGATGGTGGCGGCGGTTTCCGGAGTCATGATGGTATCCGGAGCCAGCACAAGCACGGCGTAGGATGGGCCGTTTTCAAGGACAATGCGGCCGTCGACGACTTGCGCGCGGTGCATGAGGGCGTCGGTATTGATGTAATCGAAGTCGTAGCCGAAGGGCAGCTTGTCGGTCGGTGGGCCCGTCATGATGGGGTTGTTTTCGCCAATGTGGTAGGCGACATCGACGACCGGGCGGCCGGTCTTGAGCAGCACCGAGCAGCGGCGCAGGTAATCGATGTAGGCCTTGCCGGGTTCGAACCACGTGTTGTGGCGGTTGAAGGCGGTGCCGAACCATTGGGCGGTGCCGGGTTTGCGCTCGTCGGGCTGGTGGATGAAGACGTGGAGGATAAAGTGGTTGATGCCGGTGGCGAAGGCCCAGTCGGTATGGCGCTTCAAGGCGGCGGGGCTTTGCCGGAAGGTGCGGTTCGAGGTGTGTGCCTCGGCATAAACATCGGTGCGGCCGTAGATGCGGGCGGCACTGGACGCGGCGCGCATCTCGGTATTGCCAACCGGGTTGCTGCTTTCCCAAAACTCCCCGCCGATCTGGTCGCTCATCGAGCCGTAGAGCAGAAAGTCCGAGGGAAAACCCCAGTGACCGTAGTTTTCCAGCCACAGCGTGAGGCCGTGTTCGTGCGCCACTTCGCGCAGACCACCGACGTAGTCGTAGGCAATCGAGTGAGAAGGACGCATCGAGCGGCTCGATGCGCAGGCTTTGCACGGGAGTGTTGCCGTCGAGGGTGAACTCGATTTTATGCTTCTTTCGAGATGTTGTCGTTGATCCAATACCAGTAGCAGCCGGGACGGGTCTCCGGAGCCGGATCGAGGAAGGCGGACTGGAGCGCATCCGTGCCTTGACCGGGCAGCGGCAAGGCGATCCACGCGTGGGTCAGCAAGGTCAGAACGCAGCACGGAAGCTTCATGCTTTTGTGAGAGGCGGTTTGGGTTTCACGATGCATGGCGGGACGATCAAAAGACCCACGGGGGCCGTGGCGCGCGATTCCACGCCCTGGTTTGGCGAATTTCCCGAACCGCCCGGAATGGCATGCATCGGTCCGGTGCCGGGCGGGACATCCGGTGGCATCTTTCCATGGACGAAAAAAACTTCCAATGACAATCATCGCGCCATGCCCACCTCAGCCAGCCGCAATGACCCTTGAACCCACGCCATCCGGGACCGATCCCATCTTTGTTTGCGGTCCCACCGGGTCGGGAAAATCCGCGTTGGCGGTGGAAATGGCGTGCCAGCTCGGGGGCGAGATCGTGAATGCCGATGCATTCCAGATCCATCAGGACCTGGATGTCCTCACTGCCGCGCCAGCTGCCGGTGTGCGCGAGCGGGTTCCGCATCATCTCTATGGCATTCTTGATCCGCGGGAAAAAATGGACGCGGGAAGATACCTGCGCATGGCGGGGCCCGTCATCGCGCAAATCCAAAGCCACGGCAAG
>JALRFY010000024.1 GCA_023253625.1 Akkermansiaceae bacterium
GAGCGCGAAAAAAACTTCCTTCGCCGCCATGGCATCCCATGCACGGATTTTTGGCTCGTTGCCAGCGCGGGCGAACTCGCCGATGCGATGCGCGAACTCGGCCGCCAAGGCGTGCTGAAAACCGCGGCCTTCGGCTACGACGGCGGCGGCCAGATCAAATTGCGTGGCGACGAAAACCCGGAGGAAATCTGGCAGGCCTTCAACTCCCCGCGCGGCGTTCTCGAAGCCTGGGTGCCGTTTGAAATGGAGTTGTCAGTCATGATTGCCCGCGATGCCCACGGCGTGACGACCGCCTACGATCCGGCGGAAAACCAGCACCGCGCCCATATCCTCGATCTGTCCATAGTCCCCGCGCGGGTTTCCGGCGCAATCGCGCAGAACGCGATTGCCATCGCCGCCAAGGTCGCCACCGCGCTGAACTACCGCGGCCTCATGGGCGTCGAGTTCTTCGTCAAGCCGGGCGGCGAGCTGCTCGTCAACGAGATCGCCCCGCGCCCGCACAACTCCGGCCACCACACGCTCGACGCCTGCGCCACCTCCCAGTTCGAACAACAACTCCGCATGACACTCGGCCTGCCCGCCGGCTCCACCCGCCTGCTCTCGCCAGTCACCATGCTCAATCTGTTAGGCGACATGTGGCCGGATGAAACCACGCCGCCCGACTGGCTCCCGCTCTTTGCCGACGGCGAGGCCTTCCTCCACCTCTACGGCAAACGCCACGCCAGCCTGCGCCGCAAGATGGGCCATGTGAACTTCCTCGGCACCACTGCCGATGAGGCGCTCGCCCGCGCGCTCGCCCTCAAGAACCGCTGGCTGGAACAAGCTGCCGGACGCCAGCGCCCCGCCAGCCATGAATAATGGATTTGAATATGAAATGAACCGCAGATGGACTCAGATGGAGTTGAGTGGGAGAATCCTATGCGCCCAAACGAGAAAAACGTTGCGGACATTCATGAAAGACAACGCGAATCTCTCCATATCTGCGTGAATCTGCGTCCATCTGCGGTTCAAATTTCCAACGAGTTGTTGGAAGTTGCTGTCAATCGTCGCGCCGCGCTGCTCACTGCGGAAACCGACGCCGTGCGGCTGATCGACGGCGCGGGCGACGGCCTGCCCGGCATTTATCTGGAAACCTTCGCCGGACGACTTTTGCTTTCCACCACCGACGGCCGCGTGCCATCGGAAATCAAACACTGGCTGATGGATCGCGGCGAGGCGAGTTATGTCAAACGCCTCGACCTGCATCAAAAGCAATCGCCGTGGCACCTGGGCGGGCCGGAGGCAAGCGATCCCTTCCTGATCCGCGAAAACGGTCTGCGTTTCGAAATCTCGTTCCAGTGCGGCTACTCTCAAGGCATCTTCCTCGACCAGCGCGACAACCGCGCCGAGACACGCCGCCGCATGCGCCCCGGGCTGCGCCTGCTCAACACCTTCGCCTACACCGGAGCGTTCTCCGCCGCCGCCGCCAGTGCCGGCGCGGAAACCACCACGCTCGATCTGTCACAGCCATACCTCGATTGGGCGAAGCGCAACCTGGCACACAACTCGATCGACCCCGCCGCGCACCACTTCTGCAAGGGCGACACCTTCCACTGGCTGCGCCGGTTCGCCAAACAAGGCCGCAGGTTCGACGCGATCGTGCTCGACCCGCCCACCTTCTCGCGCGATGTAAAAGGCAAGGTCTTCCGCGTCGAAAAAGACTTCGGCGAACTCGCCGCACTCGCCTCCCAAACCCTCGCCCCCGGCGGCTGGCTGCTGTGCTGCACGAACTTCCGCGGAATGAATACGCGCGACTTCGAGCGCCTGGCCACTTCAAAGCTACCTCGCACCATGCTGGCCACCCACGCACCAATGCCAGCGGATTTCACCGACATGCCATATCTGAAATCGCTGTGGCTTTCCTTATGAAATGCGTCCCTTGACCTGCTTGCCAGCAGAAGCCAGGCCTATCGCCGGAGGCACCAAACGATAGGCCTGTGAGCCAGTTAACCGTGGCCGCTGCATCACTTCTTGTAGCTCTCCAACTTCTCTTGGAGTTCCGCCTTTTGCTCCTCCTTCTCGGCATGTTTGATGGCCTGCTCCTGGGTGGCGACGGCACCTTCCTTGTCACCCGCAAGAAACTTGGCACGTGCAAGGATGGCCAAGACGGCGGAATTTTTCCCTTCAGTAATGCTCGATGCCTGCTCGGCAAGCTGGACGGTGATCTTGCGATCGAATCCGTCCAGACCCTCCGCATCGTTGAGCTGGGAGGAAAAACGGACGAGTGTATGCACCGCCTGGGCATTGTTCTGCATCTGCTTTGCAGCCGCCAGCATGGAAAGGGCGTGCTCGCCCGCCCGCTTGCCGTCCTTGGACTTCACAGCGATGTCCATCCGCATCATGGGAAGAAAGGATGTGGTTCGGGGATCGTCGAAGGCTTCCAATTCGCCAAGAGCCTCTTGCGCCTTGTCGATTTCGTTCTCCTTGAGCGCTTTCTCGAATTTCGCCGTGGCACCCTGGATGGCTCTGCGGAGTTCCTTCTCCTTCTTCGCCTTCTCCGCGTGGGCGGCCGTGTCGAAGCTGCCATCGATGATCTGTTCCAGTGTTGCAGTGGCCAGCGTGCCAGGGTGACCGATCCATGCGATCGTGCCTTCCTTGTTCACGATGAAGGCGGCTGGAATACCTCTTTGGCCCGCAGCCTTCATCCATGTCCCGGCCATCTTGCCCTCGCCGCCGCCGGACTTGTCATCAAGCGCCACGCGATAGGTCATTTTTTCACCCATTTTTTCGATGAACGGCTTCACCTTGGCCTCATCACGCTCCCAAACATTCTGCCCGATCACCACCAGTCCTTTGTCGGCATATTTTTTTTGCAGCTCGTTCACATGTGGGATGACCCTCACGCAGGGACCACACCATGTGGCCCAGAACTCGACGATGTAGGTCTTGCCCTTTTCAAACTCCTTCACCGCTTCACCCTGGACGAATTCTCCACTGGCAAGGGGTGGCGCGGGGCTGCCCACGATGAGGTCTTGGGCATGGGCGGTGGACAAGAGGCAAACTGCGGCAAAGGTCGTTATCAGGTGTTTCATGAATTTCTTGGTTTGATCTCACACGTGTGTGGACCGAATCCCGTGAATTGTCGATGGTAGTTTTCGGCTGGCTGGCCACAGCCCCGGAGTCACGAGGGACGGCGCCGGGCGCTTCCTAACACCGGAACCACATCGTGAATTCCCGCCGGTTGCCCGAGAGATGGGTCGTGGCCATGTGGTCGCAGCGGCCTGTTTCCGCGCCTGCGAGCACCTTCCGGTGCAATGCGAGCAGCTCATCCATGCCTTCGCGTCCGGTTGTTTTCAACGTGAAGATGATCCAAGCGCCATCACGCAGGCATGTTTTCAAGCGCAATACTTGCGCGAAGGCATCCAGGGGATCGCCATTCATATCGCATAGCAGCGCGTCGAATTTCCTTCCCCGGGCCGGATGCCATGATGAGACATCCTTTTGATAAAACTCCAATCCAACCGCACCCTCGAGTCTCGGGTCCAGAAGCGCGCGGTCGATGGCCGTGACGTGGTGGCCGCGGTTCAACAACTCGAGGGTCATCCCGCCCGGGCTGGCTCCCAGTTCCAGCCAATGCGTGCCTTTTCCGGGCGGCTTGCCGTGCAGCGCCGCATGGTGCAGCGCTTCCGCGATTTTCGCGCCCGCCCGGCTGATCGATGTGCCAGCCGACTTCGGCAAATGATGGATGCCTCCGGGATAAAATCCATTGCACTCCCGGGGGCTCGCCATGCCCGCATACAATCCGCCTGCGCCAATCATGCAGAACAATGCGGCCTCGCCCGGCTGCTGGCTTCCCGCCTCCGCGAGCGGCATCGCCGAGCCCGGAAACAACTGCAAACACCTGCCGCGAAGGTTCGAGGCCAGCCGCTTGAACCAGCCATCACCCGGCCCCGGTTGCAACACGCCCACCCACACCGTGCGCGGGTGGCGTGCGGAAAATTTCCGCGCGAGAGCGCTTGCCGCCTTTTCGATGAATCCCTCCGTCTTCCCCGGATCGCAGGGCCAGGCGTGCTCCACCGGCAAACACCACGGCACGAAGATCCCCGCTGCCCCGCCACGCGGCGATACTCCCGCCGGCAAGCGCACCAAAGAATAAACCCCCAGCTCCTTTCTCGAGGAAGCGGCCATCGCGGCCAGAATTTCCGGCCGCAAATCCGCAAACACCTCCGGGATGCGGACCAGCCAGAGGACATGCGTTATATCACAGGACGCGGACATGATTGCCAAAGCCGGTAAACATGCGGGACCCCGCTCCGCTGCGCAAGCGCCACCCATGATGCCCTAAACTTGGGCGGTCGGGGTGGATTTCGTGGTGACGGCGCAGGGTCGCGGGCTTATGGAGCACGCGTGAGCGAGACGGTATCGATGCGGTTCGGCGGGATCGCCCGGCTTTACGGCAAGGCGGCGTTTGGGCGTTTTCTTTCCTCGCGGGTGGCGGTGGTGGGAGTGGGCGGCGTGGGCTCGTGGGCGGTGGAGTCGCTGGCAAGGTCAGGCATCGGCCATCTCACGCTGGTGGATCTGGATGAAATCTGCGTGACGAACGTGAACCGCCAGCTGCACGCGGTGGACGGGCAGATCGGACGGCAGAAGACCGAGGTGATGGCGGAACGGGCGCGGGCGATTCATCCGGGCGCGCAGGTGGAAGTGGTGCCGCGGTTTTTCACCGAGCACTCGGCGGCGGAGATTCTAACAAGTGGATTCGACGCGGTGATCGACGCGATCGACACGACGCGCCACAAGGCGCTGTTGTTGGCGGAGTGCCACCGGCGCGGGATATTCGCGGTGACCTGTGGCGGCGCGGGCGGCAGGCGCGACCCGACGCGCATCCGGGTGGCGGACCTGGCGCACAGCGGGAAGGATCCTCTGCTATACCAAATCCGGCGCGGGTTGCGGCGCGACTTCGGGTTTCCGAAAATTCCGCTTGGAGTGAAGCCCGAGCCGCTGGGCATCGACGCGGTTTTTTCAGACGAACCGCGGGTGTTTGTGCAATGCGACGGCGAGGTGGATGAGGAACGACCGCAGGAATCCGGCGGCGGGCGGCTCGGCTGCGATGTAGGACTCGGAAGTGTGACGCACGTCACCGCAGCCTTCGGCATGATCGCTGCGGGGCGCGTGCTGGAACACATCGCCGGGAAAATCCGTTAGACACCCGTGGTGGCGGCACGCAGCGGTGGCAGGCCGAGCATTTCCGGCAGCGCCTCGCGCGGCCGCCAGGTGAGGATTTCCGGATCGCCCTGGGTGACGAGCACGGTGTGCTCGAAGTGTGCGGACGGCTTGCGGTCCTCGGTGATAACGGTCCAGCCATCATCGAGGATCCTGACGGAAGGCACGCCGGCGTTGACCATCGGCTCAATGGCGAGCGTCATGCCGGGCATCAGGACGGGTGATTTGCCGCCGGGGCGGAAATTGGGAACCTGTGGTTCCTCATGCAGGCGGCGGCCGACGCCGTGGCCGACGAATTCGCGGACGATGGTGAAGCCGCGGGGTTCGACGAATTCCTCGACGGAGCCGCAGAGGTCGGCGAGTTTGCGGCCGGGGCGGGCGCGGTCGATGGCCTGGTAGAGGGATTGCT
>JALRFY010000087.1 GCA_023253625.1 Akkermansiaceae bacterium
ATGGTGGATAAACGCAAGTTAGTAGCGGTCACAGCGGGAATGCTCGCCCTGATCGGTGTGGACTTCGCCAGCGGCCCGGATAGCACCGCCTACTGGCGCTCGAAGCCGACGACGAAACCTACCGGCTCGACCACAAAGCGCGCGAAGATCAAGGCCGCGCGGAAGCAGCGGAGGCAACAATGACTGACCACACCGACAGCACTATTCAGGTAGCAATGGCAGCCGCACTTGCCATCCCGGCTGACGAGTGGGCGGTCCAGGACTGGACGGTCCCTGCCGAGCTCCTCGTGCCCGATCCCCGATGACCTGCCGCCGCAGGTAGGGTCGGCGCGTGCATCTGAAGAACCTCACGCTCAAGGGCTTCAAGTCGTTCGCCTCGGCGACGACCCTTGCCTTCGAGCCCGGGGTGACCTGCGTCGTGGGGCCCAACGGCTCCGGCAAGTCCAACATCGTGGATGCCCTCGCCTGGGTCATGGGTGAGCAAGGTGCCAAGTCGCTGCGCGGCGGCGCTATGTCGGACGTCATCTTCGCGGGCACCAGTGGTCGAGCCCCCCTGGGTCGCGCGGAGGTCTCCCTCACGATCGACAACACCGATGGTGCCCTTCCGATCGACTACACCGAGGTCACGATCTCGCGCACTCTCTTCCGCAATGGAGGTTCCGAGTACGCCATCAACGGCACTCCGTGCCGCCTGCTCGACGTCCAGGAGTTGCTCTCGGATTCGGGTATCGGTCGCGAGATGCACGTCATCGTCGGCCAGGGGCAGCTCGACGCGATCCTCCACGCCACCCCCGAGGACCGTCGCGGCTTCATCGAGGAGGCCGCCGGCGTCCTCAAGCACCGCAAGCGCAAGGAGAAGGCGCTTCGCAAACTCGACGCCATGCAGGGCAATCTCACGCGACTGACGGACCTCACCACCGAGCTCCGGCGCCAGTTGAAGCCCCTCGGCCGTCAGGCCGAGGTGGCCCGCCGGGCCGCGGTGATCCAAGCAGAGGCTCGTGACGCGCGCCTGCGCCTCATGGCTGACGATCTCGCGCAGTTCCGCGAGACGCTCGCGGCCGAGGTGGCCGACGAGTCAGCTCTTCGCGAACGACGCCTGGAAGTCGAAGGCCAACTGGCTGCGCTGACCGCGCAGGAGGCGACCCTCGATGCCGAGTCGCAGTCAGCAGCGCCGCTCCTGGCATCCGCGCAGCAGTCCTGGTTTGCCCTGTCTGCCCTGCGTGAGCGCTTCCTCGGCACCGCGTCTCTGTCAGCGGAGCGCCTGCGCCTCATCGGTCCGGAAATCGAGGACGAGACCGCGAGCGGTCGCGACCCCGATGCGCTCGAGGCCGAGGCCGCGGGACTGCGCGAGGAGGAGTTCGCCCTGGGGCGCCAGGTCGAGGCCGGGAGGACAGCGCTCGGCGAGGCCACGTCTGTCCGCACGGATGCCGAGCGCGCCCTCGCCGAGGAGGAGCGTCGCGTGGCCCAGGGCATCCGCTCGCAGGCCGACCGCCGCGAGGGCCTTGCTCGTCTCGCGGGACGCGTGGCCGCGGCGCGGTCTCGGCGTGAGGCGCGAGCGGCCGAGATCGAGCGCGTCGCGAGCCAGCGAGAGGATGCGCGCACCCGCGCGGATTTTGTCGATCAGGCGCCCGCTTGGCTGGCCCTGGATACGAATCCATATCTCCGCGTGGAGGCCCTTGGAGAAATCCCAGCCGTGCTGATGAGGCAGCTCCCCGGGGGCAGGGGCGAGTTTCTCCAGCATGAGTGATTCGTCCGCGCGGCTTTCCATGTGTGGCGGCAGGCTTGAAAAATCATGTTTTCCAGCCCGCCGGAACGACACGCGGCCCCACTCGGCGGCCAGGCGGTTGCCCCCCCTCCGAATCGACGCCGATGCGCAGAGGGTGCTTGTTTTCCGGGATACGCAGGCCGGCTGAAGGGCCCTCGATCTCGATCCAGCTGCGCTCCCAGAAATCCTGCCAATGCGCCTGATGCGCGGAGAAGTCCGCAGCCGCATCGCGGGCACGCGCGGCGCGCGCCAGCGCCTCGGTTTCTTCCAGCCATGCCTTCGGCGAGGAAGGGTGGCGGGTGGTGACGACGAGCTGGAAATGATGCCTCTGCGCCTGTGGCGCGTCGAGCGCCCGCTCTCCGTCCGGCACGCCCGCCGGATGACCCAGCAGAGCGCCGAACGTGCGGTTGAGCAACATGTCGTCCACCGGATCATAGGACAGTCCCTGATGCCGCATCGTCGCCGGCACGGCCACGGATTCGTCGTTGAAATGAAACCAGCCGATGCGTCCGGGTGCCTCCGGCACGAGGATATCGGCCGGCACCACGGTGGGAGGTGCGTTTGGGATGTTATTCCAAACATCGGCTATTTCCAAGCCAGGCAGGGTCTCGGCTTGGTTTCGCCAGAGGGCGAGTTCGGCGCGTGCGGTCATGGCCGCGCGGGATTCGAGCACGGCGTGGACCACCGGGTGGCGGGCGTCCACCCACAGCAACCAGCGGGCCGGGCCTTCTGCGGTCTGGAACTCGACCCGCAGGCTGGAGTCCTCGAGATGCAGGGTCTGGCGGAAAGCGCCCTCAGCGGCGGGTTTGCCGGGATGAAGGGCGAGGCCGCCGACTTTGAGCAGCCGGCCGTTGCGGTCTTAGCTGTCCTGTTTGCCCACCAGCAGGTGCAAACTGCCATCGGCGAGTGTCCATGCGTTGAGCGTGATATCGCCATTGCCGAGCGGCATGCTGTCCCGCGGGCCATCGCCCGGGGTTTCCCATGTGACGTTGTATCGTGACGGGTCGAAAGTTTCGGAAGATGACAATGCCGGCGAAATCGCCAGCAACACCAGGCAGGCACAGAGGGATGGGGTTTTCATCGTGATGGATGGGGAGCTGATGATTTTACCGAAGCGTGGGATCGGGCTTCAGGCCGCTTTGCCGGTGCGATGGCTCACTTTGCGGCGAGCCGCCATTCCTGCAGGAAGACCGCCCACTCCGCGTCCAGTTTTGTCGATTCTCCGAGCGCCTTCCCGACCATCGTGCGGTGAAAGGACGCGCCAGCCTTGATGAGATGCGCGGATGCCTCCGGATGCCCGCTCCACACTGGATCCTCGCCGGGCGGGCAGGCTTCCAGCAATCGATCGATCCACGCCGTCAGCCGCGGGCCAACACACCAGATCACCTTGTCGTTTTGCGCCAGCTTGCGGAAGGTGATCGGCGTCCGGTATTCGATCACCGGGCGGTCATCGGTATTGACCGGAAAATCGCGGAACAGCTCACGGGACTGCGTCAGGTTTCCGGCATAGAGGAACGGGGTGGTTTCCGCGGCCACACGGAACATGTCGGGCGCGGTGGCCTGCCATGCCAGTCCATCCACCGCCGCGAGCATGGCATCGCGTTTGCCGGATGGAGGTAGCGGCACCGGCGCGGGCACCCGCCGCCCGACGAGTGCGACCTTTTCGAGACCGGGTTGGAAATTGTTGCGCCACATCGTGACTTCGCCGAAGGCCTCCAGCATGGTGCGGGCAATTACGCCGAATTCGAACTCCGTGAGCTGATAGAGCGGCAGCCATTGGACGAACACGCCTCCATCGTTCAGACGCGAGGCAGCCACGCGGTAATGATCCAGGCTGTAGAGGCTGCCCGCGCCGCGCCGGTAGGGCAGGAACAGGTCGGAGTTGATCATGTCGAATGATTCACCCGATGCCCGCAGCAAATGCCGGCCATCCTCGATCACAATGGTGGAACGCGGGTCATGGAACAAGCCGCCGGTCATTTCCGGCGGAATCCATGCTTTCGCCGCCTCAACGACTTCCGGGATCAATTCGCAACTCAGGATCCGGCGGACGTTCGGAAACCGATCGTCGAGGGCGGCCCCCGCCGAGATGCCCGTGCCCAGGCCAATGAAGAAAATGCTCCGCGTCTCCGGAAACACATACAGCGGAATGCGTGCCTGATATGCCTGTTCGAGGTAAGCTTCGGTCGAGCCCAGCCCGTAGCCGCCATTGACCTTGATCACCCGGTGGCCGTTGTGGCGCTCGATCACGGTGACCGTGCCATCGCTGCCTTCCCAGGCTTGCAATACCCTGCCTTGGTCTTTTCCCCGCGCGTTGCCGGCGACTGGCAGCCCCGTCGGATCGAGCGTGGTGAACGCAAGCGTCAGGAACGCCACGCCGGCCACCCGCACGCCGATGCCCGTCTTGTCCCATCCCAGTGGCAACAAGAGTGCCACCACCAGATAGACCGCCGCCAGCGCTTGCAGTGTGCCCCACATTCCCAAGGCTGGCAGCATCATGAAGCCGCACAGCAGCGCCCCGGTGATCGCCCCGGCGGTGTTGATGGCCAGCAGTCGCCCGAGTTTCCACCCGGGGGCGGCATCGCCCCGTTCGGCGAGTTTCATCAGAAAGGGGAACACGGTTCCCATGGCCACGACCACGAAGCCGACACCACGGATTCCAGTGTCGAAAAGCCCGCGGACGTAAGCGCCCCAAGGTTCGAGTGAATCAACAGGCCGCAGTCCGTCGGTGACATGCATCAACATCGACGGCCCGAGCACCAGCATGCCGCCACCCGTGACCGTCATCACCCCCAGCGCCGCCCATGGCCGCCTGACGAAGCGGGAAACCACCGAGCTGATACCCGCGCCCGCCGCCAACCCGAGGAGCACGATGATCAGGATGATGGCAAAGGAATAGACCGAGTTTTCATGCACCTGCGCGAAAACCCGGGTCCAGACGACTTCCAGGGCGAGGATCACAAAGCCGGAGAAAAAGCACAAAACCGAGACTGCCAGCCGTTCCATGCGGGGGGCGGTTCCATGAGGCATCGCGTGCCTTTCCGGCTGCGCTGCGAGCCCGTCCGCCGGGATGCGCCACGCCGTCACACCCACTGCGGCGGAAAGCAGCACGGCAAGCGTGTAGGTCGCCATGAATCCCAGCGATGGAATCATGGCGAAGGCGGCGAGTGTCACGCCGCAGGCGGCACCGAGTGTGTTCACCGCGTAGAGCATCGCCCCGGTGCGGCCGAGGCGCTCCGGCTGGCGGATCATCGCTTGGCCGATGGCCGGCACCGTGCCACCCATGAAGAATGACGCCGGAAACACCAGCGCCAGCGCCAAGGCGAATTTCACCGCCAGCAGCCAGCCGCTTCCGGAAACCGATCCGTAAAGCGCAGGATAAACCGCATGAAATGCCTTCAGCACGCCGAAATAAGTCAACGCGGCGAGTGCGATGCCGAGCTCAAGCCACGCATACAGGCGCAGCGGGCGCGCGACCGTGGCAACGCGCCGGCCCCACCACCAACTGCCCGCGCCGAGACCGGCGAAAAACGCGGCGAGCGTGGCGGCGGCGGCATGCGAGGTATTGCCGAAGAGCAGGCCGAGCTGCTTCATCCACAAGACTTGATAGACCAGCCCGGCGAATCCCGAGGCGAATACCAGAGCGACGATGAGTGGCCCGCCTTGCACTTTGGGAGGTGGTGCCTGGCGCTTGTGTTTCGATCCACTTTTCATTTCCGCAGGCCCCCGCCGTTACAGGGCAACGCCCAGCAGATCCAGCAGGCGTTGAAGGTCGTCGTCGCCGTAATATTCGATTTCGATGCGGCCCTTCTTGGGCGAGTGTTGAATGGCGACGTGGGTGGCGAGGCGTTCGCGCAGCTTTCCGGCGATCGCCCTGAGGTGGACGTCCGCCTCACTCGTGGGCGCGGTGTTCGATTTCGCTCCGCCGGTTTTGTTGCTGGAGCCGTTGGCGAGGCTGTGGGCGAGTTTCTCTGCGGCGCGCACGGTGAGTAGGCGGCGGATGATTTGATCCGCGGCGAGCAACTGGGTGCTGTGGTCCTTGATGGACAATATCGCCTTGGCGTGGCCCACGGTGAGGCGGCCCTGCACCACCAGCAGTTGCACGTCCTGGTGCAGGTCGAGCAGGCGCATGGCATTGGCCACGCTGGCGCGGGATTTGCCGACCCGTGCGGCGATCTCCTCCTGCTTCATGGCAAATTCCTTCGCCAGCCTGACGTAGCCGGCGGCTTCCTCCATCGGGTTGAGATCCTCGCGCTGGAGGTTCTCGATAAGGGCCATCTCGAGCACATCGCGGTCCGAGGCCTCGCGCTCGATCACGGGCACGGTGGCCAGGCCGAGTTTGCCGGAGGCGCGCCAGCGGCGTTCGCCGGCGATCAGCTCAAGCTTGCCATCGACGGGGCGGACGATCAGCGGCTGGATGATGCCGTGCTGGCGGATTGACTCGACGAGGTCGTCGAGCGGCGCGTCCACGAAGCGGGTGCGCGGTTGCAGCGGGCTGGGAATCACCTGATCGTGAGGCACGTCGCGCACGCGCTTGAAAACCGAGTCGGCATCGACGCCATAGGGAGACGGCGCGGTGGCGCTTTTCCTGATCAGCGCTCCGAGTCCTTTGCCAAGTGCCTGTTTCGCCATGGGGCGGGGAGGATTAGCAATGGCCGCGGTGATTCCAAGCGGATTTGCTCCGGGGGCGAATTTACCCGCGCTTGACGTGGCTGGCGGCTGGGGCCATTGATCTCTCCGTGAGTGTATTCATCCGTCTGACAGCGTCCGCCGCCGCCATTTTGGTGGCGCTGGCGCTTCCTGCCCGGGCGCAGGCTGGAGGGATCGGCGAGGCCGAGATCATCGCGGAACCGGTGCCGCCCGGGGTGAAGGCCTCGGCGGTGGCCGCAGTGGAAAAACTCGGCGAGCAAGTGGTCTTGGGCCGCTACCAGGCCGCGCTGGAGCGGATGAATCCCGATTGGAAGCAGCGCGTCGCGGCCCGCATGGGCGGTATGGCTGAGCTGGAACGCCGTCTCGATGGCGTGGCCGCCGAAATGATCCGCCAGGGAATCACGATGATTTCATTCAAACCGCAGGGCGAACCCATCGTCCATGAGGTGTCACCCGGCACCGGAAGTGTCCGCGAAAACGGTGTGGAAAAAGAGCAGATGGTCTTCACCAAGTGGCTGGTGCTGGTTCCCACCGTCACGCGTTTCCGGATCATTGCTGCGGGCAATTCACGGCCGATGGTGATCGAGAACACCGGTTTTCAAGTGGCCGTGGCCGAGAAGAAAACGCTCGATTGGACGTTCATCGACGGCTCCGGCCTGACCGCCGCGGATCTGCGCGGCTTGTTCATCACCCTGCCCAGGGACATGGAGCTGCCGCCGCTGGGCAAGCGAGAAGTCCGATAGAATCGAATATGCCATCGCGAAAGAATCCGAAGATTCCGGAAAAACAACTGTATCGCAAGCTCGTCGAGCTGTGGCAGCGTGGCCAGAGCGACTATTGCGAGGTGCGCGGATCGGAGATTCACGGGCGCGGCGTTTATGCCACCTGTTTCATCTCCAAGGGCGAGCGCATCATCGAATACGTCGGCGAGCGCATCGACAAGCACGAGAGTGAGAAGCGTGGCAACGCCCAGCACCGCAAGTCGCTCGAGAACGGGGACGCGGCGGTTTACATTTTCACGCTCTCAAAGAGCTGCGACCTGGACGGCAACGTGCCGTGGAACACCGCACGGCTTATCAACCACTCGTGCGCGCCGAACTGCGAGGCGTGGATCGAGGGCCGCAGGATCTTCATCCATGCCCTGCACGACATCAACGGGGGCGAGGAACTCACGTTCGACTACGGCTTCGATGTCGATTGCCATGAGGATCACCCTTGCCGCTGCGGGAAACCCGAGTGTGTCGGCTACATCGTGAGCCGATCGCAATGGCCCGATCTGGCGCTGCGGCTGAAATCGGTCGGCGGCAAGCTGCCGGCTGCGCTGCGGGACTTGTGAGGTCCGGCGCTCAGCCACCTTGCATCAACCGCAGCCCCCACCACACAAGCGAGGCGGTCGCGGCCAGCAGTAGCAGAAGCAGGAGCAGGCCATGGTTCTGGTCGCGCCTTACGTTGGCGATTTCACCGCGCGAGACGAGCTGCTCATGCTGGCGGTATCGCTCGCGTTCCTGGATTTCATCGAGCGGCGGAATGGTGCACTCGCGTTCCGCGCGGTTGCGTTCGATTTCAAGGCGGTTGCGCTCAAACTCGGCCAGGCGCATTCTCAGCTCCTGCTGGCGGGCGAGCACTTCGTCGAGTTCGTGTTCCTCCGTGAATATTTTTTCGCGGCTCATGGGCGAGGGGTTTGCAACTACTTGAGCAGATAAACGACCAGCGCAACGGTGCCAAGCACGATCACCGGCAGGTTGAAAGCCAGACCGCTGCGTAGCTGGTCGGAAAACCCGCCGGTTTGCCTGTCGCGCGCGGCGTTGCGTGCGCGCTTGGACGGATGCCCGAAGACGCCGCCGCTGCGGCTCCCATGGAAATGGGCTGCGGCCTGTTCGTATTCGTCGTCGGCGAGATCGATGACTGCGGTGGCGCGCTCGAGTTTTTCCGGCAGGTTCTCCCGGGACCAGTTTTCCGGGGTGAATTTCTGGATCTTGTCCAAATGCGAGGCGAAGCAACTGCGGCATTGCTCGAGGTCTTCGGTCTCGTTGCGCATCTCGAACAACTCACGGTCGATCAGGGTGAGTGCCGCGGTGAGTCTCTCGGTGAGTTCCACCTGCTGCGCCACAAAGGCGCGCTTGCGGCTGGTGAGTTCCTC
>JALRFY010000278.1 GCA_023253625.1 Akkermansiaceae bacterium
GGTAGTAGGATGCCTTGTCGGGATTGGCATGGGTCCGCTTGAACTCGTTCCAACAGCGGAAGAAGGTTTTCCGCAGGAAGTTGAACGCATAGATGGCGAAGTCGATGTCGGCGGCAGCCCCGATAATGTCCACCGGAGTGCCACGGCCGTTGGGCATCAGGATCGTCTTCACGTTGAAGTGCGCCTGCAGGATCGAGAGGATCATGAGGTCCGCCGGGTTGAGGGTCTTGGGCAGATCGACCTTGCCCTTGTTCACCGTGAACGACCCGCCGCCCGACTCGCCGCGTTCCATGCGGAGCAGGGCGGAGTCGATGTTGTGGCGGGTCATGAGTTCCTGGGCTTTGGCCAGTGCGACCTTCGCTTCGTTCTCAGTGGAACCGCGGGAGCGGTCTGCCAGTCGGAGGAGCTTGCGGATTTTGTCGAGGATCTCGGATTCGGATTTCATGGGATCTCAGGGGTTGGGTGTTAGATGTCCTCGTCGGGGAGGCCAGCGGTGATGACATCCACCGGGATGTGGGTGGAGCCGCACGTCTCGCAGAGGTCGGAGTAGCGGATCTTCGCGGCCTTGAGTTCGGCGCGGGCAGTGTCCAGATCGTCCCAGCTTTCGAGGAAGACCCGGCGTGGACGACCGGCGAGAACTGAGCTCCGTCCGTAGGTCGAGTGGCCGTAAAGCGTCGGCTTGTTGGAGCAGTAGGTTTCGCCGCGTCCGAATTCGAGGGTCAGGCGGCGGTGTTGCTTGATGTGTTCAATGTCCATGGTGGTGTGTGGTTGGAGTTGGTGGTGAATTTTCAGCGGAAGATCTGTTCGCCGGGTTCGATCACACGGGCTGCGTGAACCTCGGCATCGTTCTTTTCGACCCATGCGTTCATCGCCTCGGCGCTCTTGAATTTCTTGCGCCAGGGGATGGACTTCATGCCTTTAACTCCGTGGGCCTCGATGTGTTGGATATTTGCTTTCATCGTCCTTCATCTGCCAGTCTGACAACTTGAGTCCATGTCTTTTTTCGTTTTTTTTCATCCCTCCCCGCTTTCCAGTTAGATAACACATTGGCACGCGTCCTGAGTGTCACACCGCGTGCCAATTCTCCATCATTCGGAGCACTCCGATCCTGTCATGATTGGCACGTTTCATGGGTGCCACGATCCATGCCAATATGTTGTTTTTCGTCTTTTTTCCTGTGAGGACAAAAAGCCATGGACAGGTGGTGTCGATCTGGCAGATGATACCTATGACAACGCCACTGATGTCCCGCCGCTTCGGAGTCGAAATCGAGTTCCTCTCCACCGTCACTATCGAGCGAGTCCTGAATCACCTGAGAGCCGCCGGCATCCATGTCGAATCGGAAGGATACACCCACCGGACCACTCCACACTGGAAGATCGTGCGCGACGGGTCATGCGGTCTGGAACTCGTTTCCCCGGTCCTCGAAGGCGAAGCCGGTCTTGAGGAAGTCCGGATCGCCGCCGCCGCACTCGAAGCCGCAGGGGCCGAAGTGAACCGCAAGTGCGGACTCCACGTCCACTTCGACGCCCGCCGCATGAGCCTCAAGGCCATCAAGAACCTCTTCAAGATGTGGCTCAAGTTCGAGGACGTTCTCGATACCTTCCAGCCCGCCTCCCGCCGGGGCAATGCCAACAGCTTTTGCCAGACCAACCTGTCCTATGAACCGATCGGAGCGGGCGACCATCGCGGCCAATGCTCCCGGATGTTCCGCAAGATCGACGCCTGCCGCAACGTCGAGGAAATGAAGGCGCTCTACCCATGCCGCTACCGGAAGTTGAACATCCATTCCTACTTCCGCCACCAGACGCTGGAAGTCCGCCACCACTCGGGCACCACCTGCCCCGAGAAGATCACCCACTGGGTGCGACTGATGGCACGCCTGTTCGACGCTGCCGAATCCGCTGCCGCCGTCCGCAACCGCCCGGAAGACACCGGCATCGGGATAAGCCGCATGAAGTGGTTCTTCCAAGCCATCGACGCCCGCGGCCTTGCGAAATTCTACAACGCCCGCGCCAAAAAACTGGCCGCATGATTTCCACCAATGACAATGACCACCATGAACACCGAATACCACACCATCGACGGCGCGACATTCTCCGCCACCGATGCCACCGACCTGATGACCCAACTCCGGGCCGACAGCTTCAACCCGGAAGATGACCTGCCTTCCTACTGCCGCGCCACCGCACGGGCATCGAAGATGCAGACCGGAAAACCGCACCGCCCGTGGCCGCCGAAGGCACTGGTCGAGGACATGCTCTCCTCCGGCCTGATCGCCACCGGCGAGCGCCATCCGGAATGGGGAACCTCCGACCACTGAAACGACCATGGCATACCGATTCATGGAACCACGCTTCGAGCTGGGTCGGACAGTCGCGACTCCCGGCGCCATCGCGCTCGGCATCGACCTGACGTCCTACATGCGCCGCCACCACTGCGGCGATTGGGGCGACCTCGACGAATGCGACAAGCAGGCAAACGAGGAGGCGCTGATCCACGGCGACCGCATCCTGAGCCACTACAAGCTCGGCGACGGAAAGCGGATCTACATCATCACGGAGGCTGGCCGACAGTCGACTTGCGTGCTCCTGCCGGAAGAATATTGACTTTCCGGCAAATTGCCGGATGCTTCCGGCATGCGTGCCACGACAGCGAAACGACCCGCCAAGCCGACGACCGAGCGTCTTGAAGCCCGTGTTCCCGCGCCGATCAAGGATTTGATTGGGCGCGCGGCTTCTCTTGAAGGCGTGACCCTGACCGATTTCGTCATCGCCACTTTGCAACGAAGCGCGGCAGAGGTTGTGCGCGAGCACGAGGTTTTGAACCTCAGCGTCAAAGACAGCGCGGCTTTCGCCAAAACCATGCTCGCTCCACCGAAACCCAACCGGAAACTCACCCAAGCATTCGCCCGTCACCGGCAGAGCGTCACCGTGAAATGAACGGCCTGCGCTCCGAAGCCCTGAGTTCGTCCCACGACCGGGAGGGATTTTCCTGTGGCGTTGCCGCTCTCGACAACTATCTGCAGCGACAGGCCTCGCAGGACATGCGGCGTCATGTGGCGGCGGTGTTTGTCATGGTCAGCGAAGACCAACCGCAGACGATCCTTGGCTATTACACGCTTGCCTCGTATGCGGTCGAGACAAGCGGACTGCCTGATGAGGCGGTCAAAAAGTTGCCACGTTACCCGACAACGCCCGCAACACTGATCGGCAGACTTGCGCGAGCCGTTGATCAACCTGGATTCGGCAGCCTCTTACTCGCGGATGCTCTTGGTCGGATTTTGTCGAACACCCGGGAAGTGGCATCAGCTCTGGTGGTAGTCGACGCAAAGGACG
Source organism: Akkermansiaceae bacterium (assembly GCA_023253625.1). Taxonomy (GTDB): domain Bacteria; phylum Verrucomicrobiota; class Verrucomicrobiia; order Verrucomicrobiales; family Akkermansiaceae; genus Luteolibacter. Next base: position 3,339 of record JALRFY010000278.1, read on the forward strand.
ATGCTGCAGCGGCGTTTTACCATAAGCACGGTTTCATTCCATTCGGCGGCACTGCTCGGAAGCTGTTCTTGCCGATGAAGACGATTGCCGGAGCAGCACAACGACGCGCTCGATGAAATCGAGTTCGAGCTGCTTCTCGGTCAGGCGGATGACCGTCCAGCCTGCCAGCACGGCTTCGAGATATTTTTCGGCATCCTTGGCGTAGCCCGCCCCGCGGCTGTGCCGGCCGCCGCCAGGGATGAAGATCCCTCCCTCGATCTCGATCAGCGTGCGGGTTTCCAGATGCCCGAAATCCGCACGCCATTTCCTCTCCGGGTGAAACCGGACTTCACGCTCAAGGGCTGGGCCTTGCGCCACACGCCAGAGGAAGAGAAA
>JALRFY010000150.1 GCA_023253625.1 Akkermansiaceae bacterium
GAGGACTCGATCCTGCTCTCCGAGCGCATCGTGAAGGATGACGTGTTCACCTCCATCCACATCGAGGAATTTGATGTGATGGCGCGCGACACGAAGCTCGGCCCGGAGGAAATCACCCGCGACATTCCGAACGTCGGTGAAGAAGCCCTCAAGAACCTCGATGAAGCTGGCATCGTCTATATTGGCGCCGAAGTGAAGCCGGGCGACATCCTCGTCGGCAAGATCACGCCGAAGAGCGAGACCGAACTCGCCCCGGAGGAGCGTCTCCTCCGCGCCATCTTCGGCGAAAAGGCCGCCGATGTGAAAGACACCTCGCTGCGCGTCCCCTCGGGTTGTGTCGGCATCGTCATGGATGTCCGGGTCTCCTCGCGCAATGCCTCCAGCAAGGAGCGCCTGGATCCCAAGGAAAAGCAGAAGCAGGAGAAGCAGATCATCGAGGAGCACAAGCGCCGCCACGAGGAACTCACCGAGCAGCTCACCGAGAAGCTCTCCGACATCCTCCTCGGCGAGAAGATTCCGCTCGACGTGGTCAACGGCCGCACCGGCGAGATTCTCGTCCCGGCCAACCGCAAGATCACCAAGACGCTGCTCCGCAAGCTCGCCGACAACTACTCGAACATCGAGATCGACCCCAGCCCGATCCGGAACAAGATCCTCGACATCGTCGGCAGCTACGAGCAGAAATTCGCCGACATCGACATGGAGCGGGAACGCCAGCTCGACCGCATCGAGTCGGGCGACGAGGTCGATCCCGGCGTCATCAAGCAGGTCAAGGTCTACGTCGCGAAGAAGCGCAAGCTCTCCGTCGGTGACAAAATGGCCGGCCGCCACGGAAACAAGGGGGTCGTCGCCACGATCGTGCCGGAGGCCGACATGCCCTTCCTCGAGGACGGCACCCCGGTCGATATCTGTCTCAACCCGCTCGGCGTGCCGAGCCGGATGAACGTCGGGCAGGTGCTCGAGACCCACCTCGGGGTCGCCGCCAAGGCGCTCGGGTTCAAGGTCGCGACTCCGGTCTTCGACGGGATTCCCGAATCGAAGATCGTCGAATACCTCAAGGAGGCCCAGCAGGTCGAGGGCTACAAGTGGATCGGCACCAACGGCAAGTCTCAGCTTTATGACGGCCGCACCGGCGAGCCTTTCTACCAGCCCGTCGTCGTCGGCATCATCTACATGCTGAAGCTCGGCCACCTCGTGCAGGACAAGATCCATGCCCGTGCCGTCGGTCCCTACTCCCTCGTCACCCAGCAGCCGCTCGGGGGCAAGGCCCAGTATGGTGGGCAGCGTTTCGGGGAGATGGAGGTCTGGGCTCTCGAAGCCTACGGCGCCGCCTACACCCTTCAGGAGCTTCTCACCGTCAAATCCGACGACGTGCAGGGGCGTACCCGCATTTACGAATCCATCGTCAAAGGTGACAACACGCTCGATGCCGGCACGCCGGAGTCGTTCAACGTGTTGATCAAGGAGATGCAGAGCCTCGGTCTCGACGTCCGCGTCGGGTCCTCGGACCGTTCTCCCGAGGAGATTCTCACCGACAGCCTGGCCGTCATCTGATCCGTCCGGCCACCGCCCACCCTCGCACCTCTCGAAATTCAGCTCCCTTCCACCATGTCAGTCCCCTACCTCAGCTCCGAATCGCAACTGGACGAGATCTTCGGCCTCGAGCGCAAGTCCGACAGCTTTGATCACGTCCGCATCACCGTGGCCAACCCCGACACGATCCGTTCGTGGAGCCGCGGCGAAGTGAAGAATCCGGAAACGATCAACTACCGCACCTTCAAGCCCGAGAAGGGCGGTCTCTTCTGCGAGCGCATCTTCGGTCCCACGAAGGACTGGGAGTGTGCCTGCGGCAAGTACAAGCGCATCAAGCACAAGGGAGTCGTCTGCGACCGCTGCGGTGTCGAGGTCACCCTCTCCCGCGTCCGGCGCGAGCGCATGGGTCACATCGAGCTCGCCGTGCCCGTTTCGCACATCTGGTTCTACAAATGCATGCCTTCGCGCATCGGCCTCATGCTCGACATGAGCGCCCGCCAGCTCGAGCGCGTCATTTACTATGAGGATTACGTTGTCACCGAGCCGGGCAACACCGCACTCGAGCTCGGCCAGCTCCTCACCGAGAACGAAATCCGCGAAGCCGAGGATACCTACGGCGACGGATCGTTCGAGGCTTCCATGGGTGCCGAGGCGATTCAGAAACTGCTCGGCCAGATCGATCTCGCTGAACTCCAGGTGAAACTGGAGGAGGAACTCGGTGCCACCCGCTCGAAGCAGAACAAGAAGAAGCTCAGCAAACGGCTCAAAATCACCCAGGGTTTCGCGGCGTCCAAGTCGCGCCCCGAGTGGATGATCCAGACGGTGCTGCCGGTCATCCCGCCGGACCTTCGACCGCTGGTTCCGCTTGAAGGCGGCCGTTTCGCCACCTCCGACCTCAACGATCTCTACCGCCGTGTGATCAACCGCAACAACCGCCTCAAGAACCTGTTGTTGTTGAAAACTCCGGAAGTCATCATCCGCAACGAGAAGCGGATGCTGCAGGAGGCTGTTGACGCGCTGTTCGACAACGGCCGCCACGGCCGTGCCGTCACCGGTGCCGGAAACCGCCCGCTCAAGTCGCTCTCCGACATGCTCAAGGGCAAGGGCGGCCGCTTCCGCCAGAACCTGCTCGGCAAGCGCGTGGATTACTCCGGCCGCTCGGTCATCGTCATCGGCCCGGACCTCAAGCTCGGCCAGTGCGGTCTTCCCAAGAAGATGGCGCTTACCCTGTTCGAGCCGTTCATCATCCGCCGCCTCAAGGAACTCGGCTACTGCCACACGGTGCGCAGCGCCAAGAAGATGATCGACCGCAAGACCACCGAGGTCTGGGACATTCTGGCGGAAGTCACCAAGGGACACCCGATCCTGCTGAACCGCGCCCCCACGCTGCACCGTCTGTCGATCCAGGCCTTCGAACCGAAGCTCATCGAGGGCGAGGCGATCCGCGTCCACCCGCTCGTTTGCACCGCCTACAATGCGGACTTCGACGGTGACCAAATGGCCGTGCACGTGCCGCTTTCGGTCGAGGCGCAGATGGAGTGCCGCCAGTTGATGTTGGCCCCGAACAACATCTTTTCGCCCGCATCCGGCCGCCCGATCACGGTGCCCTCGCAGGATATCATTCTGGGGACCTACTACCTCACCTGGGCACCGGTGCGCACCGCCAAGGACCGCGAGAAACAGGAGCACCTCCCCTTGTTCGAAAGCTCTTCAGAGGTCGAGTTCGCCATCGCTTCGCGGAAGATCGGCTATCACCAGTGGATCCGCCTGCGCAACCCCGATCACGGCAAGGACACCGTGTTCGGTTACAAGGGCGAGGAACTCTCCGCCAAGGACCGCGAGGCGCTCACCCCGCTCGAGGCGGCGCTGCGTCAAGGCAAGATCATCGAAACCACTCCCGGCCGTGTCCGCTTCAATGAAATCTGGCCAGCGGGCGTCGGTTTCATCAATGAGAACGTCGGCAAGAAGAAGATCGGCGACATCATCTGGCGCTGTTACCAGGTCGCCGGCAAGGTGAAGACCGTCGAGGTGCTGGACAACCTCAAGTCCCTCGGCTTCAAGGAAGCCACCCGTTCCGGCACCTCCATCGGCATCGTTGACATGGTGATTCCCGGGGAGAAGAAGGAAGTCATCGCCAAGGCCTACGAGGAGGTCGAGAAGGTCACCAAGCAATACCGCAACGGCGTCATCACCGATGGCGAGCGTTACCAGAAGGTCGTGGACGTCTGGACCCAGGCCACCGATACCATCGCCAATGCGCTCTATCGCAAAATCGAGCACAACGAAGGCAAGGACAAGGCATCGCCGCTGTTCATGATGGTCGACTCCGGTGCCCGGGGCAACAAGTCGCAGATCAAGCAGCTTGGTGGCATGCGCGGCCTGATGGCCAAGCCCTCCGGCGAGATCATCGAGCGTCCGATCATTTCGAACTTCCGCGAAGGCCTCTCGGTGCTTGAATACTTCATCTCCACCCACGGCGCGCGCAAGGGCCTCTCCGACACCGCGCTCAAGACCGCGGACTCGGGCTACATGACCCGCAAGCTCGTGGACGTGGCCCAGGATGTGATCATCACCGGCCAGGACTGCGGCACTGCCAACGGCATCACCGTGCAGGCGATCATGGATGGAGACGAGGAAAGCGCCTCGCTCGCCTCGCGCATCTACGGCCGCGTCTCCTGCGAGCAAGTCAAGGATCCGCTCACCGGTGAGGTTTTCATCAAGGTGGATGATATCATCAACGAGCGCCAGGCCAACGCCGTCGAACGCATCGGGCTGGAAAAACTCAAGATCCGCTCGGTGCTCACCTGCGAGAGCGACCGCGGCTGCTGCGCGAATTGCTATGGTCTCAACCTTGCCACCGGCCTGGCCGTCAAGATCGGCGAGGCCGTCGGCATCATCGCCGCCCAGTCGATCGGCGAGCCGGGCACCCAGCTCACCATGCGGACCTTCCACGTCGGTGGTGTGGCGGCGGCCACCTTCAAGCAGCCGGTCATCAAGGCCAAGAACAGCGGGCGAGTCGTATACAAGGATCTCCGCACCGTTCAGTCCGCCGATGGCAAGTGGGTCGTGCTCAACAAGAACGGCTCGGTCTCCATCCGCGACAAGGTCGGCCTTGAGTTGGAAAGCCACAACATCGTTATCGGCGCGGTCATCGAGACCAAGGACGGCGAGGATGTGAAGAAGGGCGATACCGTCGCCACCTGGGATCCCTACAACGTGCCCATCCTCAGCGACAAGGGCGGCAAGATCGAGTTCCGCGACATGATCCCCGGCATCACCGTGGCCACCGAGACCGACAAGGAAACCGGCAAGAAGGGCATGGTCGTCACCGAGCACAAGGAGGACCTCCACCCGCAGGTCGTCATCCTCGATGAGAAGACCAAGGAGGTGAAGGCCAGCTACTCGATTCCCGTGGGTGCTCACCTGTCCGTCAAGGAAGGCCAGGTCGTCACCGGCGGCACGCAGCTCGCCAAGACGCCGCGCAAGGTGGCCCGCACCAAGGACATCACCGGCGGCCTGCCGCGCGTGGCCGAGCTGTTCGAGGCCCGCAAGCCCAAGGAAGCCTGCGTCATCGCCAAGATCGAGGGCGAGGTTTCCTTCGGAACCAATGTTCGTGGCAAGAAACGTGTCGTTGTCACCGAACCGGAGACTGGCGAGCAGGTGGACCACCTTGTGCCGATGGGCAAGCACATCATCGTCACCGATGGCGACAAGGTGAAGCGTGGCGACCAGATCACCGAAGGGCCCGTCTCGCCGGAAGATCTGCTTGAAGCTTGCGGTGCGCAGGAACTCCAGGAGCACCTCGTCAATGAAGTGCAGTCCGTCTATCGCGTTCAGGGCGTGGAAATCAACGACAAGCACATCGAGGTGATCATCCGCCAGATGCTGCGCAAGGTGAAAATCACCGATCCCGGCGATGCCGACCAATACCTCTGGGGCGACCAGGTGGACCGCTCGGTCTTCAAGCGCGTCAATGCCGAGATTGCGGCCAGCGGTGGCAAGCCGGCCGAGGCGGAGCCGGTCTTGCTGGGCATCACCAAGGCCTCGCTCGAGACCGAGTCGTTCATTTCCGCAGCCTCGTTCCAGGACACCACCCGCGTCCTCACCGAGGCCGCCACGCTCGGCAAGATCGACTACCTCAGCGGCTTCAAGGAAAACGTGATCATGGGCCACCTGATCCCGGCCGGCACTGGCTTCCCTACGCACCGGGAGGCGGAGTTCGAGTTCACCGTCGAGGAACCCGAACCCATCATCCATGCTCCGGAAACCGAGGAAGCCATGGACCTGGAGGACAGCGCCACAGCCTGACGCGTTTCAGGTTGCCATCATGTCTAACAATCCCGGCCGGCGCATCCGTCGGCCGGGATTTTTCATATCCCTTTGCCGGGCAGTGGTCCCGTGCTAGACCCAAGCCTTTGCTGCTCTATCTCCACATTCCGTTCTGCCACCGCATTTGCCCGTATTGCTCGTTCTACAAGCACACACCGGGCGACACGCCGGTGGGCGGATTCATCGATGCGCTCGCCGCCGAGGCCACGCACCGAATGGATTGGCCGGTGCGCACGATCTACCTGGGCGGCGGCACACCCAGTATGCTCTCGCCGCGGCATTTGGAAAAATTGTTTGGAGCCTTGCACAAGGTGATCGATTTTTCCCGGCTTGATGAAGTGACCCTGGAGGCGAATCCGGCCACCTTCGATCTGCCCAAGGCGCGCTTGTTCCGCGATCTCGGCGTCAGCCGCGTATCGCTCGGCATCCAGTCATTCGCGCCGCATGTGCTGCAAACGCTGGGCCGCGAACACAGCGCGGAGCAGGCGGCGGAGTCGGTGCGGATCCTCCGCGAGGCCGGCATGCCGCAGGTCAACATCGACCTCATGTTCTCCATCCCCGGCCAATCGGCGCAGGATTGGGAAAATACCCTGCACCGCGCCGTCTCGCTCGCGCCCGACCACATCTCCGCCTACAATCTCACCTACGAGGAGGACACCGCGTTTTTCGAATCCCTGCGCCGCGGCGAAATGCGCGCCGATGAAGACAAGGACGCCCGCATGTTCCACCTGGCCCACGATGTCCTGGAAAACGCCGGCTTCGATCATTACGAAACCTCGAATTATGCGATGCCCGGCATGCGATCATCGCACAATGAGGGCTACTGGCGCGGCGAGGAATACCTCGGCCTTGGCCCGTCCGCAGTCTCAACCATCGGTGACCGGCGCATGAAAAACGTCGCCGACACCGCCGCCTACACACAGCGGGTCGTCTCGCTCGGCCATGCCATCGATGAGATCGAGCGACTCGATCACGAAGCCGTCCGCATCGAGCGCATCGCTCTGGGCCTGCGGACCACTGCGGGCATCCCGCTCGATTTGCTCGGCGAAGACGCCCTCCGGCGTGTCAAGGAATTGACCTGTGAGGGTCTTGCACGGATTGCGCAAGACCGCCTCGTGCTCGCAGGGCGGGGGAGGGCGCTTGTCGATCCCATCGCGGCAGAGCTGATTTGAAGCCCCTGCGGATCCGTGATTGATGGCGGCAGGGCCTGCGGTTAGGTTGGAAACATGCCAGGACAACGTAGGAAGCGCCGTATTTCCCTGCTCTCATGGTTTGGCAAACGGGACGTATTCTACCTCACCGTGCTGGTGGTGGCATGGATCGCCTCCGGTTACGCCGGCAAGATGAAGCGCGGCCTCAGGGAGGTTCTTTCTCCGGCTCCCATCCAGGTGCCCGCCGCCGTCGAGGACGAGGACATCCGCCGCCAGATCGAGGCGCGGCTGCGCACGGAGATGGAGGAGGAACTCGAACGCGAGATCGCCGCGATGAAACAGGCCGCTGCGGACAAGGAAGCCCGCGCGCTGGCCGAGGCCGAGCGGCGCGAGACCGACTACCAACCGCGGCTCGGCTCGGTCACCGATGTCCGCAAGCTCCGTTCAGGAATTCCGTTCACCACCGAAATCGACATCACCCAGGGCGGCATCGCCTCCATCGAGCGCGCGGACGATGATAGCTATGCGGCATTATATCAGCTCTCGCTGCGCCGGCCCGCACCGGCGAAAACCATGGAAGAACTGCTGAAAACCAGCCCGGATCTCGGCAAGATCCTTCCCGGCCTGCCGGACATCCTGGCCGAAGCCGAGGTTTCCAAGTGGTTCCACCAGCTTTACGACAACAAGATCACCCGCATCCGCCGTGATGCCCACACGCTCAACGAGGTGCTCACCAAGCACAACCTCTACGACTGCGAAACCATCCTGCACATGCGCGCGCCGGATGGCAGCCCGCTATTTCTGATGCAGGCGGAAATGGATGTGGTCTCCGACGGCTCCGACGGCGACCGCCTGCCCGGGATGCCGGACGCGATCGTCAATTCCACGCATTACCAGCCGTTCACGAGTTATGGCTGGAAAAAACGCACCAAGACGCCCAACCCGATGGTCGCCGGGTGGGAAAAACGGCTGGAAAACGCCCGCCGCGAACTGGCCGATCCCGCCACCACCGCCCAACGCCAGGCATGGCTGCGCGACCGCATCGAATACCTCAAGCGCGGCATCGCCGATCTCAAGGCGCGCAGTTTCCTCATCGCCGAATACGACCCGTTCATCGTCATCCCGGTGAACCTGCTCACCGCGCGCGAAACCTTCGCGCCGGACGTGGGCGATTACGCGGTGGTCATCCACGAGGGGAAAATCTACCCGGGCATTGTCGGCGATGGCGGCCCGACCTTCAAGGTGGGCGAGGCCTCGCTGCGCATGGCAAGGGAAATCAATCAGCGCGCCTCGCCCTACAGCCGGCCGGTTTCCGACCTCAAGGTGACCTATCTGGTTTTCCCCGGCAGCCGCGAGGAACAGCGCGGTCCGCCGGATTATGAATTGTGGAAGCAGCGCTGTGCAGAGTTGCTGCAAGGGATCGGCGGGCTTGGAGAGGGTTACCAACTGCACGCATGGAAGTGCCTGCTGCCAAAACCGGAGGCGGAGTCTGAACCGGAGCCGCCCGTGGAAAATGCGCTCACTCCTCCGCCAGCATCCGGCGCAGCCGCTCCCGATACAGCGCCGCCAGCACGCTCAGAAGAAGCATCAGGCACACCGCAGTGACGCCAAGCTCGAGCACCGGGGCCGCACCGTGCTCGCGCTCGCCAGCCAGAAAGCCCGCCAGGCCCGGAAGATTGCCGACGCCCCGCGCCGCGCCCAGCAAGGCCAGCACGCCCGCCCCGATCACCCCGTGCCACCGCATTTTCAGGCTGAAAAACCCGCAGATCAGCAAGCCGCCGCCAAGGGTGAGCGCGCCGTGCAGGAAGCCGCCCGCCGCATCCTTGTCCAGCAGCCGGTGTGCCGCCATGCCCAGCCCGAGAATCGCCGCGCCACTGAAAAAAATCCGGATCCGCATGCCCGGAGTCTGTCCGCGTGGTTTGCGCTGCGCAATCCCGCCCGCGATGTTTGATGCAATTCCGGTGAAATGATCCGCCGCCACATTCGGTATTGCTTTTCAACGGTATGATCCGCAATTTTCGAACCATGCAAACCACAGCCACCCGCCGCCATTTCATCAAACAAACCGCCCTGCTGGCCGGCATGCCCGCGATCGTCCCCGCATCCGTGCTCGGCCGCAACGGTAATGTCGCCCCGAGCAACCGCGTCGTGCTCGGCGGCATCGGCCTCGGCCCCCGCGGCCGGCAGGTGCTCGGATCCTTTTTCAAACAAGCGGACGTCCGCTTCGTTGCCATCGCCGATGTCCAGAAGGAGCGCCGGGAAATCATCCGCAAGATGGCGGATCGTCATTATGGAGACACTTCCTGCACCGCCCATGCCGATATGCGCGAGGTGCTCGGCCGCGATGACGTGGATGCCGTGCTCATCGCCACCGGCGACCGCTGGCACGCGCCGGCCTCGATTCTCGCGGCCCGTGCCGGCAAGGATGTCTATTCGGAAAAACCCTGCACGATGAGCATCGTGGAAAGCCGCCAGCTCGACGAAGAGATCCTGAAACACGGCCGGGTTTTCCAAGCAGGCACCCAGCGCCGCAATGTGCCCAACTTCCAGCTTGCCGTGGCACTGGCGCGCGAAGGGAAGCTCGGGGCCCTGAAATCGCTGCACGCCGGCATCATCCCTCCCGCGGAATACGTTCCGGACCTGCCCGGCGAGCCGCTGCCCGACCCCGCGGAGGTGGATTGGGACCAATGGCTCGGTGCCGCCTATGACCGGCCCTTCAACAGTGGATATCTCCGCGGCCGCTGGCGTGGCCACAAGGGGCTCATGTCCTCCTACAGCATCACTGAATGGGGATCGCACACCGTGGACCTCTGCCAATGGGCCGCTGATGCCGATGGCACCGCGCCCGTCGAATACGAGGCCGAGGGCCGGTCGATCCATGCCACCTACGCCAGCGGCGTGAAACTCGTCATGCGCGAGGCCGGCTTCAGGGGCGAGGGCCAGTGGCTCGGTTTCGGCACCTGCCCGGTCCGCTTCGAAGGTGAGGACGGCTGGGTGGAAGCCGGCGACATGGGCAAGATCGCCACCGCCAATGCCTCGTTATTGGAGGGGCGCATGCCCGCGGAAATGGGCGGCACCGATCCGACCCAGCATGTGCGCGAATTCGTCGATTGCGTGAAATCCCGCGCGAAACCCGCCACTCACTCCACCGTCACCCGCTACGGCCACGTGGCTTGCCACGCTGCGGCCATTGCATGGAAACTCGGCCGCAAGCTCCGCTTCGATCCCGCCACCGAGCGCTTCATTGGCGACGATGAAGCCAACGGCATGCTCGACCACCCGCGCCGCGAGAAGTGGGACGTGTGACGCGAGCACGTTGCGGAGTGCACACCCGGACCAGCAAGATGGCAGCGGGCCAGAGCGCGGACAGCGCTCCGTCGTGGCTGGCCGCTTTGCCGCCACTGCGGCGCGCCATGATGTCCCGCGTGTTCCGCCGCATTGCCCTCCTTCCGCTGCTGGCCAACACGGCGGATGCGGGGCAAATCCGCGTCGCCACCTTCAATATCGGCGCGACCTTCGGCGAGACGTTCTTCATCCATAGCCTTGGCGACCCCGGCACTCCGGATCACGACACGGTGCGCGACATCCTCGCCCGCATCGATGCGGATGTGGTGGCCCTGCAGGAAATCCATTCGGTGGACTTGCAGGGCAGCCCCAATGACCTTCAAGCGCTGGCCGGTTACCTCGGTTATGATTACCTGAACGTCCCGCCCGTCACCGGCGTGTTCGACAACACGCTGCGAGTCGTCCTTCTCTCTCGATTTCCGCTTCTGCAGAGCTCCAGTATCGCCCCGCCGGCGGGTGCCAGGGACATGACCCGCCGCCACGCGGTGGTGCAGGTGGACCTTCCGGGCACCCATGCCGACCCGTTCCTGGTCTCGCCCCACCTCAAGGCGGGCACCGCATCCGGCGAGCGCTTCCAACGGGCGGTCGAAATGCGCCGTCTGGTCAACCATCTCGCGGCGGAAGGCATCGGCGGAAATCACAACTTCGTGGTGCTCGGGGATTTCAATCCATCAGCCACCCAAACCACATTCACGGAATTGCCCACCGGTCTGCCGCAATCCTTCGTGCTGGGAAATGACATCCCGTTTCCTGTGACCTATTTTGTGAATCCGGTGGACTATTTCCCGGACCCTGTCTTCAGGCTCGATGCCCGCCAGCCCGGTGGCTCGGCCGTGACTTTTGACACCTCCACCGGCGGCCGCACGCTGGATCTCATCCTTATCTCGCCGGCGATCGCCGCGCGCGACCATGCCTCGGAAATCTACAACTCCGCACTCGATGTCTCGAACGCCGTTGGTTTGCCCAAGGCCGGCGCGCCACTGGCCGCCGGTACCAGTGCGGCCGCTTCCGATCATTACGCGGTCTTTGCCGACCTGCGGATCCTGCCCAACGGCCCCTATGCGTTCCGGCAACCCGGCGAGGCGGTTTCCGAAAACTTCGGTGCCATCACCGGCTTGAGCGCGCCGCCACCGTGGAACGCCACGGCAGGCGGCGCATGGACGGGCCTCGACGATGGCACCTCCAGCCAACGGGGTTGGCGGGTGTATGGTGGGCCGGGCGCTGCCGCGCCGGGTTTCCTGTCGAACGGCCAGCCAGCAAGTCTTTCCGCGACCTTCGAAAACCTCTCGCCCGTTCCGCTCACGGCCTTGGAGATCTCACTCGATGCGAAACAATGGAGCGCGGCCAGCGGCGGCGCTGCCGATTCGCTCACCGTGGAACTGGTGACGCCCCGGCAAATCCTGCCATTGGCGGACCTCACCTTCACCGCAGACACCACATTGCCCACCGGTCCGCTGGCAGGTGGCGCGCCGGTTTTCCTCACCACCATCGCCCGCAACCTGTGGATCGAGCCCGGCGCATCGTTCGATCTGCGGGTTTCCTTCCGGCCCGATCCGGAGTCCGCTCCTCCGCCAGCCGCGGCTTTCATCAATGAATTCCACTATGACAACTCGGGCGGCGACACCGGCGAATTCGTGGAAGTCGTGGTGGGGCCCGGTTTCACCGGCGATCTTGCGGCGCTCTCGCTGCGGCTATACAACGGTTCGAACGGCGCGGAATATGCCGCGCATGCCCTCAACACGTTCGAAGCCGGCGAAACAACGGCCTCGGGACACCGGATTTATTACAAAATGATCAGCGACATCCAGAACGGCGCTCCAGACGGCTTGGCGCTGGTGGACGGCTCTTCGGTACTGCAGTTCCTCTCCTATGAGGGAGCCTTCACCGCTATCAGTGGCCCTGCGGCGGGCCTTGTCTCCAAGGACATTGGCGTCAGCCAGGGCGGCACCCGCACGGCCGGCGAGGCGGCGCTCGGCCTGACCGGAACCGGCGGCTCGGCCGATGGCTTCAGCTGGGTCGAATTCATTGCCATTCCCCACTCGCCCGGCGCCGCCAATCACGGCCAGGCGTTCATCGTCCCCGGCAAGACGGCGCAGGGCCTCGCGTTCGACAACCTGAACGTGGCCCATCTGCCAGACAACGACCTGGATGGCGAGCCCGACTCCACCGACGCCGACGACGACAATGACGGCCAGAGCGATGCATACGAAACCGCCTTTGGCAGCAATCCCAAGGACCGCCACTCGCGTTTCGATCCCGTCATCGTCCGCACCGCCGCAGGCGTCGGGCTCTCGTTTCCCGGCGTGCGGGGCATCGATTACACGGTGGAAGCCAGCACCGGGCTGGATTTATGGCAGGAACTCGTCACAGTGGCAGGAGCGGATGAAACGATCGCCATTCCGCTGCCGATGGCGGAGCCGGCGATGTTTTTCCGTCTGAAATCACAAGGACCAAACCACTGACATCATGAGAGACTGGGAAGCCTGCTATCGCAACGAAGACACCCCTTGGGATCGTGGAGGTCCCGCCCCACCGTTGTTGGAGCTGCTCGAGCTGTGGGGCTCGCCGGTTTTCCAGGGCGGTCCGGTCTTGGTGCCGGGCTGCGGCAGCGGGCACGATGTGCGGGCGCTGGCGGATTGCGGCATCCGGGCGCATGGAGTGGATATTTCCGTGACCGCGGTGGAGAAGGCGCGCGGGCTTTCCCCGCAGGCCGGGATTTCTTATGAAGTCGGCGATTTCCTCGATCCGGCATGGTGCGGGGGGAAATGTTTTGCGGCGATTTGGGAGCACACGTGCTTTTGCGCCATCGATCCGCGCCGCCGCCGTGACTATGCGGCGTCCGCGGCCGCGGTCTTGCCGGAGGGCGGCCACCTGGCCGGCGTGTTCTATCTGCACCCATGGGATCCGGACGAGGAACCGGATGGGCCGCCGTTCAAGGTGACTGTGGAGGAATTGCTCGAAACCTTCGCGCCGTGGTTCGAAAAAATCGACGGTTGGGTGCCGGCGGCTGCCTATCCGGGCCGCGAGGGGCGGGAGTGGATCGGGATTTTCCGCAGGCTCGCGCACGCGCCGGTTGCCATGGCGCGGTCCGGCGTCTAGCTTGCGCGGCAGATTCACCATATGAGATTTCCCCTGGCATGGCTCGCGCTCGGATTCCTCGCCTGCACCGGCACCGCCGCGCAGGCCCGGTTTTATGTGAATGACAAGCGCAGCCCGGAGAACCTCAAGGATATCGAGGCGATCCAATCCGCGCTTCAACACGCGTTGCCCGCAGCACGCGCGGCCACGGTGGCCGTGGAACTCAAGGAGGGGTCCGGCAGCGGCGTGATCGTTTCCGCCGACGGGCTCATCCTCACCGCCGCCCACGTCAGCATGGGGGTGGGGAAAAAACTCAAAGTGGTGATGGAGGACGGCACGCGCCACGAGGCGGTCACGCTCGGCCTGGTGGCGGACACCGACGCGGCGATGATGCGCATCACTGAGGAAGGGACCTATCCGTTCGTGGAAGTGGACCGCGACAACACCACGCGCCTCGGTGACTGGGTGTTTTCACTCGGCCATTCCGGTGGCTTCGACAAGGACCGCGGGCTGGTCCTGCGGCTCGGGCGCCTGGTGCGAATCGCCAATAACACCGTGCAGTCGGACTGCATGCTCATCGGCGGCGATTCCGGTGGTCCGCTGTTCGATCTCGATGGCAAGCTCATTGCCATTCACTCGCGCGTGGGCACCAACCTGCAGGTGAACAACCATGTGCCGATGAGCGAATACGTCGAACACTGGGATGCGATGCTGGCGGGCGAATTCACCGGCGAAGGACCGTTCGCGAAAAAGCCGGAGAAAGGGAAGGGCTTTCTCGGCGTGGCCACCGAGCCGCGGGATGGCGGCGGCATGCGGGTCACCAAGCTGGGCAAGGAGACCGCCGCCGCGCAAGCCGGTCTTGCCGTGGGCGATGTGATTGTTTCCATGAACGGCGAGGCGCTCGATTCCAAGGAACGTCTCAAGGAATTGCTCAAGGAAATGGCCCCCGGCGACGAGGTGGTTCTCGAAATCGACCGCGCCGGGGAAACACAAACCCTCACCTTTGAACTCGGTGAACGCTGAACGCATTTTCCCATTCATCCTGCTCGCCGCGGTTTCACCGCTCGCCGCGCAGCAGAGCCTGGAATACACCCACCGCACCACCGGTCCGGCCGTCACCGCTGCTTTCGAGAAACAGCGCGCGGTGCTCCAGGCGTCCAGCGCCGTCCTTTACGATGACCGGCGCGAGGTGAACTACGGCGTGGTGATTTCTCCCGCCGGCCACATCCTCACCAAGGCCAGCGAGATCGAGGGGATTGAAAAACTTTCCGTCACCGTGGACCGCACCAACTATCCGGAAGTCACCGTCCTCGCCACCGACCCGGCGTGGGACGTCGCCCTGCTCAAGGTGGCTGCCGAGGGGCTGGTGCCGGTCGAGTTTGCGGAAACCAGCGCCGTGCCCCACGGCACCTGGGTGGTGGCCAATGGCGTGACCAGCCGCCTGCGCCGCCGCGCGCTGGCCGGCGTGATCAGCGCCAACAGCCGTGCGATCCCCGCAGAAGGCGGGGTGGCGCTCGGCGTGGTGATCCGCCTCAATGACGATGCCCTGATCGTGGGCGAAGTCGCCGGGGGCGGTGCCGCCGAAAAAGCCGGTATCCGGAAAGACGATGTGATCCTTTCCATCGATGGCCATGCGGTGAAGAAAATCGAGGACATCGCGGAAATCCTCGCCGAGCGCGAAACCGGCGATCTGGTGGAAGTGCTCTGCCGCCGTGGCGAGGAGGAAATGGCCTTCCATGTGACGCTCAGTGCCAAGAACGAGATGTTCGCGGGCTCCATGAGCCGCAACGACATGATGAGCGGCGATTACTCGCGCCGGCGCAGCGGATTCCCACGCATCATCCAGCACGACATCCTCGGCTCCAGCCGCGTGACCGGCGGCCCGCTGCTCGATCTGCAAGGCCGCTGCATCGGCATGAACATCGCCCGCGCCAACCGCGCCGAAAGTTTCACCATCCCGGTGGAGGAACTCCGCGAAATCGCGGACCGCTTGATGAAACAGTCCTCGGCAGAGCAAAAGTGAGCCGCCGCAGGCGCTTCTTTGCTCGCAAATGTCCACGCGGCGGCTGTAGTCTCGCCCATGGATGCATTGATTCAGCACCTTGATGAGGGTCAGGACCTGTCGCCAGCTGAGGTCCACGCGGCGGCCGAGCTGCTTTTGGACGCGAAGGTGGCGGAGGCCAACAAGGAGCGTTTGCTCGAGAGCCTCTCGAAAAAGGGCGAGACACCCGCCGAGATCACCGGATTCGTGGAAACCTTCCTGGAACATTCGGTGAATCCGCATCTCGGCTTGCTCGAGCTTGACGGGCCCACCATCGACGTCTGTGGCACCGGCGGCGACAAGCTCGACCTCTTCAACGTCTCCACCACCGCGATGTTCGTGGTCGCCGCGGCGGGCGGCGTGGTGGTGAAACACGGCAACCGCGGCATCACATCACGCAGCGGCGGGGCCGATGTGCTTGAGGCGCTCGGCGTCCGCATCGACCTCGGGCCGGACGATTTCGGCCGCTGTGTGCAACAGGCCGGGCTCGGCTTCATGTTTGCTCCGCTCTACCACCCGGCGTTCAAGGCGGTGGCCGGCGTGCGCAAAAACCTCGCCGCACGCGGCGTGCGGACGATTTTCAACCTGATCGGCCCGCTGCTCAATCCGGCGCGCCCGCAATGCCAGCTCGTCGGGGTGTTTTCACACGAGCTTTGCCCGGCCTTCGCGGAGATCCTGCAGCGCCTCGGCCGCGAGAGCGCATGGGTGGTCCATGGTACCACCGGCGACGGCCGATCCGTGGACGAGGTGAGCCTGATGGGCGCCACCCGCATCTGCAAGGCGGGGCTCTATCCGCACAGGGAGGACGGGGAAGTGCGCCCCCAGGATTTCGGGCTCAAACATGCCGAAGTCGAGGAACTCAAGGGCGGCGATGCGGAAACCAACGCCGCCATCCTCGAAGCGATCCTCAACGGCGCGGAAACCGGCCCGAAACGCGATATGGTCCTGATGAACGCCGGTGCCGCGCTCGCCTGTGCGGGCCTCGCCGGCGATATGGGCCAAGGGATCGAGACCGCCCGCGAGGTGATCACCAGCGGTGCGGCGGCGGAACGATTGCGCCTGCTCAGGGAAGTTTCCCGCTCCGCCTGAGTCGCATTTCAGTCCATGTCCTTTTTCTCCAGCGCGTCGTCGAGATGCGCGAGAAAAGCCTCCACGGTCGGATATTGCGAGGCGAAGAAACGGGTGAACTCCTCACCTTTCGAGTCGAGCAGAATCACCGTCGGATATCCCTCGATTTTGTATTTCTCGGCCAGCGGCTGGTTTTTCTCGGCGAGTTCCTTGTCCTTCTTCGGGAAATCGAGTTCCACCAGCACGAATTTTTTCGAGGCGGCCTCGGTGAATTCCTTCTTGGAAAAGACATTCTTGCGCATCGCGATGCACGGCGGGCACCAGTCGGAGCCGGTGAACTCGACGAGCACCGATTTGTTTTCCTTGCCGGCCTCGGCGATGGCCTTGTCGAGGTCGGTCATCCAGCTCTCCTTGGCGAACGATTGGGCACTCAGGACGATGGCGATGGCGGGTGCGGCGGCGAGCCAGGTGATTGCTTTCATCATGAATAATAGCGCGACCAGAGGCCGGATTATTCAAAAAACTTGGCCGCATGGCGGAAATCACCGAAGCCATGGCCATGTCCGCCCGCCCGCTCCTGATCGTCGCCACCCGCAATGCCCACAAGACCGCCGAAATCCGCGCAATGCTCGCGGCGAGCCACGAGGTGAGTGACATGGCCGCGTTTCCCGAGGCCCCGGTGATCGAGGAAACCGGCGTCACCTTCCTCGAAAACGCCCGCCTCAAGGCACTGGGAATCAGCCGTCTGATCGATGGCATCGTGCTCTCGGACGACTCCGGCCTGGAAGTGGACGCGCTCAATGGCGCACCCGGCGTGTGGTCGTCGAGCTACGGCGGCGTCGAGGGCGACCACGCCCGCAACAACGCGCGGCTGCTGCGGGAAATGGCGGAGAAAACCGACCGCACCGCGCGCTTCCGCTGCACCATGGTGCTGGCACAAGGCGGCAACGAACTGGCGTATTTCACCGGTGCCGTGGATGGCCGGATCATCGGCGAACCGCGCGGCACCGAGGGCTTCGGCTACGATCCATTATTCATCCCCGCTGGCCACGAACACACCTTCGCCGAATTGGGCGAGGACGTGAAAAACACGCTCAGCCACCGCGCCCGCGCCCTGGCCCGGGTGGTCGAATGGCTGGCCGGGCAGGGGAGCGCCGGCGGCTTGCCCGCATCGTGAAGAACTCCACATTGCCATCTAACATGAGAAAATGGATTCCTGTCCTGTCAGCCCTTCTGCTCCCGAGTTCTATCAGCCACGCCTCGCCGCAGGTGATGGATCTTCGCGGCGAGTGGTCGTTTCAACTGGATCCTCAGAAAGCAGGACTGCGCGGCCATTGGTTTAAAAAGGAACTGAAGGACAAAGTCCCCCTGCCCGGCTCGACGGACGAGGCGGGTTTTGGGGCGAAGTCCGAGCCCGATCCGGTGCGCCTTACCCGCGAACACCGCTACGTCGGCCCGGCATGGTATCAGAAAACCATCGAGATCCCCGAATCATGGCAAGGCAAGCGCGTGGTCTTGTTTCTCGAACGCGCGATGTGGGAAACCCGCTTGTGGCTCGACGATGACTTCATCGGCATGCAGGACAGCCTCTGCGTTCCGCACCGTTTCGACCTGACCGAGTATCTGACCACCGGAAAACACCGGCTCACGCTGCGCATCGACAACCGGCTCAAGATCAATGTCGGTCATGAAGCTCCGAATCCCGCACGGAGCGGCTGGTCGCGGATGTGGGCGATGTCGCTGACCGAGGAAAGCCAGGGCAACTGGAACGGCGTGATCGGCCGCATCGAACTGCAAGCCACCGACCCGGTGTGGATCGAGCGGGTGGAAACCCATCCGGATTTCGATCAAAAGCAAACCCTTGTCAGCGCCTGGGTGCGCAGCCTGGCCGGTGCGGTTTCCGGCACGCTCGAAGCATCGGCGTCGTGCGCAGGCCATTCCATGCCGGCCGTCTCCGCCGGATTCCGGACCAAGGCTGACAACGAGCGGTCCGCGGCGGATGCCTTGTCCCCGGTTCTCGGTGATCTCAGCGGTCCCTACTACGAACGACGTGCGCTGACGCGTGTCGATTTGGTTCTTCCCTTCGGCGATGGTTTCAAGCTCTGGGATGAGTTTTCGCCCAATGTTTATGAGTTGAATGTTTCATTGCGGGCCACCGGAGCCAAGGGGGAAAACTACAGTGGCAGCCATCGTGATACCTTCGGCCTGCGCAAGTTCGTGGCGGATGGCAAACAGCTCAAGTTGAACGGCCGCACCGTGTTTCTGCGCGGCAACCAGGACAACTGCATCCATCCCAAGACCGCCTATCCGCCGATGTCCAGGGCCGAGTGGCTGGCCTTCCTGCAAAAACACAAGGACTACGGGCTCAACTGCATGCGCTTCCATTCGTGGTGTCCGCCCAAGGCCGCCTTCGAGGCCGCCGATGAGCTTGGCATGCTGGTCCATGTCGAGACACCGTTGTGGGACGGCAACGGTGGTGCCGGACGCCTTCCCGAACGCGCCGCGTTCATTCGTGATGAATCGGAACGCATTCTCGATGCGTATGGCAACCATCCGTCATTCGTCATGATGGCCACCGGCAACGAATTGGGCACGGGGCAGGAGTTGTTCATCCAGCATCTGGTCGAGGAATGGCGCGCGCGTGACAAGCGCCGGCTTTACACAGCCACGTCCCATCCGTTTCAACCTGGCCGCAATGACGATTTCCACGTCGGAGCTGACGCCGTTGGCGGCCTCGCTCGTGGCATCGATCACACCACTCCCGGCAGCTTGACGCTTGATTTCGAGACTACCGTCGGCCCCGTGGAACGGCCGTTCATCGCCCACGAAATCGGCCAATACACGAGTTTCCCAGACTTCTACTCGTGGTTCGATGAGAAGAAATACAGCGGTCCGCTCAAGGCCCATTATATCAGCATGATCCGGAATCGCTTCGAAAAACTCCACCCTGCCGCGCGCGGTCCGGAGTTTGCCAAGGCCTCCGGTGCGCTCCAGGTGCTGCTCTACAAGACCGAACTCGAGGCCATGCTGCGAACGCCCGCGATGGATGGCTTCCACCTCAACGGGCTGATGGATTATCCCGGCGAAGGCATCGCCCTGATCGGCATGCTCGATGCCATGGGCGATTCCAAGGGACTGATCACGCCCGGGCACTTCCGCCGGTTCTGCTCCGAGACCGTCGCCCTGGCTGCCATCAAGGAGGATGAAATCACCGGCGGCGGCAGCTTCGAGGCGGACGCCATGGTGCGCCACCACGGGCCGGCCGACATCGTGGGCAGCCGCTGGAACTGGAAAATCGCGGAGCGCTCGGGCAAGGTTGTGTTGGAAGGCGATCTCGGAACCCACAGGGTGATCACCGGCGGCTTGACCGCGCTCGGAAAAATCGAGGCCAAACTGCCGGACGTCACCATGGCCTGCGAAATGGTTTTTTCCCTCAGTATGGCCGGCACCGATGTGATGAACGAATGGTCGTTCTGGGTCTTTCCATCCGCAACGAGCGAGGCCGTTCCGGATGGCGTGACCTTCACTGACAAATGGACGCACGAAGTCCGCGACAAGCTGCTGGACGGCGGCAGTGTCTTGCTGGCTGCGGACGCCGGGTTGCTGGTGAATCCCGTGCCAGGCACCTTCTATACCGTCTTCTGGGGCCGCGGTCTCTTCCCGCATTTGCTACGCCCGATGGGGATTCACTGCGACCCGAAACAGGGTGCACTCGCCGGATTTCCGACGCGCGATCATTCGCAGTTCCAGTGGCACAGCCTGCTGGGCGGGTCCACCGCGATGACCTTGAACGATCTGCCATTCGGCTTCGAACCGGTGGTCTCCGTAATCGACGATTTCAACGAGTGCCACCGCCTCGCCGCGCTCATCGAAGCCACGGTCGGCAAGGGCCGCCTGCTGGTCTGCACCCTGAACCTGGGCAAGCAGGGACATCGAACCCCAGCGCAGAAACAAATGCTCAACAGCCTGCTGGCCCGCGCCGGCGACCGCAAGACCACCCCTGCGGCGTCTTTGAACATCGGTCAGATCGACACCATCCTCAAGCCCGTCAGGTCCATGAACCTGAAACGCATCGGCGGGTCCATCGCCGCGGCCAGCAGCTCCAACCCCGGCATGGAGAAGGAAAAATTGCATGATGGTGCCACCGGAACCTTCTGGCACAGCCGCTATGACGGCGGCTTCGCGCCGCCGCCGCACTATGTCGTGTTGGAATTGCCCGCAGGCACTGCCATTGCGGGTCTGTCCTACGCTGCATGGAGTGGCGGCAATGGCAACGGACACGTGAAAAGCTATGCCGTATCTGTCTCCGATGACGGCAAGAACTGGGAGCCGCAGTTGCTGAGCGGAGCACTGAAACCCGGAGCGCCCGGCAATCAGGAAATCCGTTTCCCCGCGCCGGCTCACAACCGCTTCATCAAATTCGAGATCACCGACGCGGTTTCC
>JALRFY010000198.1 GCA_023253625.1 Akkermansiaceae bacterium
GGATATTCTTGCCGGTGGAGAGGTCCATCACGGTGTCCGCGCCCCATTTGGTGGCCCAGCGCATTTTCTCGACTTCCTCCCCGATGGATGAGGCGACGGCGGAGTTGCCGATATTGGCGTTGATTTTCACCAGGAAATTGCGGCCGATGATCATCGGTTCGAGTTCCGGGTGGTTGATATTCGCGGGGATGATGGCGCGGCCGGCGGCGACTTCGGAGCGCACGAATTCCGGCGTGATCCCGGCGGGGATGCGCTGCGGGAAACGGCGGAAGATGGAGGGTGTGTAGGGATTGTGGATCGTGGATTGTGGATCTTGGATGGAAGATTCCTGCGCCGAGCCTTTGTGCTGTTTGTTGAGGTCGTTGCGGACGATGTCCTCTTTCAAGTCCGCGATTTTCGCGCGGCGCATGTTTTCGCGGATGGCGATGAATTCCATCTCCGGCGTGACGATGCCCTGGCGGGCGTAGTGGAGCTGGGTGACGGGGGTTCCTTTTGCCGCGCGCAGCGGCCGGCGGCGCTCGGCGGTGAGGCCCGGGAATTCCTTGAGGCGGTTGCGTTCCGCCTTGCTGGCGAACTCGGCGTGCTTCTCGCTCAGGTAGCCGTTGTCCTGCGGCTTCACCTTGCGGCCGTCGTATTCCTCCACATCGCCGCGAGCCGTGATCCATTCGCGGCGCAGCGCGGGCAGGCCTTCCTCGACGCTGCCGTGGAAATCCGGATCGCCCCACGGTCCCGAGCAGTCATAAACCCGCACCGGCTCGTTCACCTCGATCCGCCCGTTGAGCGACTTGGTGGGCGCGAGCGCGATTTCACGCATCGGCACGCGCACCTGCGGGTGAAGGGTTCCTGCGACGTAAACCCGCGTCGATGCCGGGAGCGGGGCGCGCGATTCGTCATGGGCTGCGGAGGTTTCTTCGGGGTGGATCATGGGATGGTTGGATTCTGGTTCACAAAAAAGCCGCGCGGATCAGGCGCGGCCGGGACGGAAGCGGGAAGGTGTGATTCCCGACTCCCTACGGCGGCTCGACCCGCGTCAGGTTCGAAGGGTCTTTTCCGCGCGTCGGAAAATCTCGGCCCCACGGTCGTAGGGCACCCCTGTCGTGAGGCGCAGCTTCGGAAGGCGGGCGGCACTTGTCAACCGCTCGTGATGTCACGCCGCGCCTGCCTTGGCTTCATATGCGGACTTTGAAAATCCCCCGATTCCGGCTTTCCCGGCGCGTTGAAACCCGTCATGCTGCGTGCCCTATGTCCGTTCCCGCACGCACCTACGCCCTGATTCTGGCCGGCGGCTCCGGCACGCGCTTCTGGCCGCTCAGCCGCGATGCCCGGCCGAAACAACTGCTCGATCTCTTCGGCGACGGCACGTTGCTCGAGCAAACGATCCGCCGCCTCGATGGCCTGGTGCCTGCGGAAAACATCCTCATTCTCACCAGTGCCTCGCAGCTCGAATCCGTGCGCGCCGCCGCCCCGATGCTGCCTGCGGAAAACATTTTTGCCGAACCCGCCCGCCGCGACACCGCGCCGGCCGTGGCGCTAGGCATCGGGCTGGTGGCCGCGCGCGATCCGGAAGCCGTGATGATGGTGCTGCCGGCCGATCAATTGATCCGCGACGCCGATGGCTTCCGCGAGGTCATGCGCGACGCCCTTTGCGTAGCGGAGCATTCCGGCGGCCTGCTCACCATCGGCATCCGGCCGACCTGGCCATGCCCGTCGTATGGTTATATCGAACGCGGCGATGCTGCGGTGTTCGCCGACTGCGAAACGGGAAACCAGGTTTACGAAGTCCGCCGTTTCCGCGAAAAACCGAACCCGGAACTCGCCGAGGAGTTCCTCCGCCAGGGCGGCTTCTCGTGGAATGCCGGCATGTTCGTCTGGAAAATCCCCGCCGTGACCGGCCAGCTCACCAAGCACGCGCCGGAACTCGCCGAGTTCATCGAGGCCCTGTGTGCCGCCGCCGCACCGCTCGCCTGCATCGCGGAGCGCTTCCCGAAGCTGCCCGCGCGCTCGATCGACTACGCGCTCATGGAAAAGGCCGACCGCATTCTCAACATCGAGGCGATGTTCGATTGGGACGACGTCGGCTCGTGGATTTCCATCGCGAAGTATTTCCCGGCCTATGGCGACGAAAACCATGCCAACCGCGTGGTCACCGAGATTGAATCGCACCGCAACATCGTCTTCAGCTCACAGCCCGGCACGCATGTCGCGCTGCTCGGCGTGAACGACCTGATCGTGGTGCAAACCCCCGATGCCCTGCTCGTGGCCGACCGCCATGAGGCCGACGCCATCAAGAAACTCGCCGACCTGCTGCCGCCGGAGCTGCGCTGACACGCACCATGAGCCGCCGGAAAAACCGCAAGCCCAAGACGCTGCGCTGGCGCTTGGAGTGCCTCGGCCACACGGTCATCGAGGGCTTGGCGGCGCTGTTGCCCGGGCCGTGCGTCTTCCGGCTGGGCGAATGGCTCGGCGGACTCGCCTGGCACCTGCTGCCGCAGCGCCGCAAGATCGTGCTGCGCAACCTGCGCATCGCCTTCGCCGGCGAGAAGAACCTGACGGAAATCCACCGGCTCGCCCGCGAAACGTTCCGCCGCAGCGGTGCCAACCTCGTTTCCGTTTCGCACACCGCGCGGCTCGGTCCGGCACAACTCCGCGAGGTGCTGCACGTGGAAAACATGGAGTTGTTGGAAGACGCGCAGGCCCGCGGCAAGGGTGTCGTCCTGTTGCTCGCCCACATGGGCAACTGGGAGCTGCTCAGCCGCATCATCCACCTGTTTCCGCCCGGCTCGAAATGCGGTGCCTTCTACCGTCCGCTCAACAACCCATTGCTCGACGCCCGCGTGCTCGCCCGCCGCCAGACCGACGGCACCCGCATGTTTTCCAAGCGCGATCCATTCCACGAAGTGACCAAATTCCTGCGCGAGGGCGGCATCGTCGGCATCCTCGCCGACCAGCGCGTGGGCATGCAGGGCGAGGTGGTGCCGTTTTTCGGCCGTCTGACGCGCGCCACGCCGCTGCCCAGCCTGCTCGCCCGCCGCGCCAAGGCGGAAGTGCTCGTGCTCACCGTGGCCACCGTGGCTCCGGGGCGCTGGAAGGCGGTGTTTCACCCGGTGGAACCGCCACCCACCACGGCGCACTGCATGGCGGCGCTCGAAAAAGGCATGAAGGCCAGCCCGGCGGATGTTTTCTGGCTGCAGGAGCGGTGGAAGGTGTATGCGGGACGGCATGTTTCATTTTGCAAATGGCTGGATGGCCGCGAGGCCGGCGGCACAAAACGCCACCGCGCGTTGCTGTGGCTGCTGGAATCCGGGCCCGGCTGGCAATTTCCCGATGACTGGAAACATCGGGATATCACCTATCAAATCGCCATGCCCGGCGACTTCAAAGACCCTGACTGGCTGGATGAAAAAATGAGTTTGATGGTTCCGATGCTTTCGCCCAATCCGTCGGTTTCGGAAATCCGCCGCTGTCTGCGCTCATGGGATGGAGGACAATTGCCGCCGCTCGATTTCATCCTCGCCCCGGCCGCCGGTGAGATCCTCCGCAAGGCGGCAAAGCGCGAATCCATCCCGCTCATCCACATCCCATGAAAGTGCTGCAAATATTGCCTGCCATGAATGCCGGCGGCGTGGAGCGCGGGACGCTCGAAATTGCAGGGCATCTGGTCAATCATGGGCACGGGGCGCTTGTCGTTTCCAATGGCGGACGCATGGTGGCGGATCTGGAAAAAGCCGGGGCATGCCACATTGCTTTGCCCGTCCACCGCAAAAACCCGCTGTCGCTGCTGCAAGTGCGGCCGTTGCGCAGGCTGCTGGAAGCCGAGCGGCCGGACATCCTCCATATCCGCTCGCGGGTCCCCGGCTGGATCGCCTGGCTCGCCTGGCGCGGCATGGACCCGGCCACCCGCCCGCGGCTGGTTTCCACCGTGCACGGCTTCTACTCGGTGAACCGCTACTCCGCCATCATGACGAAGGGCGAGCGCCTGATCGCCGTTTCCAACAGCATCCAAGATTACATTCTTGAAAACTACCCGGCCGCCCGACCCGGATCCATCCGCGTCATTCCGCGCGGCATCGAACCCGGACAATACCCCCGCGGCTACCAGCCATCCGGTGAGTGGCTCGCGCGCTGGCAGGCGGAAAACCCCGCGCTGGCACACAAACGGCTGCTTTTGCTGCCCGGCCGCATCACCCGCCTCAAGGGCCATGAGGATTTCTTCCGCCTCATCGCCGCGCTCAAGCAGCACGGCCTCCCCGTCCACGGCCTCATCGCCGGCGATACCCACCCGAAGAAACGCGCCTATCTCGGCGAACTGCACGGCCTCGCCGCAGAACTCGGTCTTGCCGCGGACATCACCTTTCTCGGCCACCGCCGTGACCTCCGTGAAATCATGGCCGTGTCCGATCTCGTCTGCGCGCTCTCCCAACAACCCGAATCATTCGGCCGCACCGTGCTCGAGGCGCTGGCGATCGGCAAACCGGTCGCCGGCTACGACTGTGGCGGTGTGGGCGAATTGCTCGACGATTTGTTCCAGCCCGGAAAAGTGCCGTTGGGGGATGCCACGCGCCTGCTGGCTGCCAGCCGCGCGATTCTGCACTCGCAACCACTGCCCGCATCCGTCGGCGGGCCATACACCCTTGCATCCATGTGCCAGGCCACACTCACCGTTTACAACGAACTGCTTGCCAGCCCGCGTTGAGATTTTGCTTACTTTCCCGCACCCGTTCTGTGACACCTAGCGCGTCCCCATGAATTCCATCGCCATCATCGGTCCCGGCTGCGCCGGCCTGCCACTTGCCCTGCAGTTGGCCGGGAGGCGGCGTCCGGGGCACTTGTGGCCGTTGAAATATTTCAAGGCATAAAATCATGACCGATCCCGTCAATGTCATCTGCATCAAATACGGCACCCGTTACCCGGCGGATTACGTCAACATCCTCCACCGCTCGGTGCGCCGCCATCTGCGCCGGCCGTTCATATTTCACTGCTGCACCGATGATCCTGCCGGGCTGGATCGTGACATCGTGACCATCGGTTTCCCGGAAAACCCCGGACTCAAGACCCATTGGCCCCACGTGCTGGTGAAACTGATGATCACCCGCGACGGCTTTGGCGGTCTTCAGGGTCCCACACTGTTTCTGGATCTCGATGTCGCCATCCTCGATGACATCGATCCCTTGTTTGATTTCGAGCCCGGCAGAAACTGCATCATCCATAACTGGGTGAACTGGCGCAAACGACTGCTTGGCCGCCGGCCGCATGTCGGCAATTCCTCGGTCTTCCGCTTCGAGGCCGGGCCGGCATCGGATTATATTTACCGGACATTTCTCGCCGAGATGACGCAGGCGGAGAATACCGCGGTCTTCAATACCGAGCAGGCGTTCCTCACCCATGCGATGAGGGACGTCGTCTGGTGGCCGGACCAATGGATGCGCAGTTTCAAGTGGCATCTGAGGCCGGTGTTTCCGTTCAATATGATCATCCCGCCACGAGCTCCGCAGGGCTGCCGGATCCTCGTTTTTCACGGCCGTCCGGATCCCGACGAGGCGATCCACGGCTATCGCGGCAAGACGCCGCGCCACAGCACCCTGCCGGCCCCGTGGATCGGGGATCATTGGAAGCTTTGAAACCCGGCTGCCGTGAGTGAAAGGACCGTCGCAACCCTTGGCTCCGCGCTGCCGGCCGGCACCGGCGTTTGCGTCATCAACCTGGATGCGCGCACTGACCGCCGGGAACACTTCGAACACAACCTGATACCGCATCTTGCGCCCGTGCCGGTCCACAGGATTTCCGCTGTCGCCGGCAAGTCCCTGCCCGGATACGGTCAGCCGCCCTGTTTCCGCGGTGGCAAGCGGGACGCCACCTGGGCGGCGCGCGGCGGCTGTGTGCTGTCCCACCGCGCGGCATTGCGCCATGCGGTGGAATGCGGGTGGTCCCATGTGCTCATTCTCGAAGACGACATCACCCTTGCCGGTCCGCCGGACGCGTCTCTTTTATCCGGGCTCCGGTCCGCCTTGGCTGCCATGCCATATGATATCTGTTACCTCGGCCATACCGATGCCGTGCCGCCATTCCGCCATCTGGCCGATGTTGGAAACAACCACTCGGTGCACCAGGTTTTCGGCTGCAACACCGCTCACGCCTATCTGGTGTCCGCCCGCGCCGCGAAACGTCTGCTGCAACGGCTGCCGCACCCGGATGAAATATGGAAATGGCTTACCCGGCACCGCGCGGTGGATCGCTATTATTATCGCAACCTTTCGCCTGAAATGACCGTGATCGCGCTCTCGCCGGCACTGATCCACCAGGAAGCCGGATACTCCGACATCCTCGGAAAGGCCGCACCCGCCTATGCGGAATGCCATCGCACCGATGTGCCGGCCCGCTACCCGCGCGCGGCGGACTACGAGGCCGGAATCGCGCGGCAGGCGGCCGCATTCCGCAGGGCCGGATATGGCGATGCGCTGCGCGGCTGGTGGAAACGCCGGCGCGGATTCTAACAAAAATACCACAAGCATGCCGTTGCGCGTCAAATTCCTGGCCAAGTCATCCGGTGACGATCCCACCGATTATTGGCGGCGTTTCCTGCCAGCGGGCGAGGCGCTCCAGGGCGAGGTCGAGTTCTTGTTCCGCCCGGATTGCCGGGATTACGACTGGCTGGTGGTTTACGACGACCTGCCGGCCGTCGGCGACGAGCGATTCACCCTGTGGCGCGAGGACCTTGCATGTCCGCGCGACAACACCTTGCTCATCACCGGCGAGCCGGCCACCATCAAGGTTTACGGCAAGGCTTTCCTCGCCCAGTTCGGTCACGTGCTGACCAGCCAGGAGCCATGGGCCGTGCCGCATCCGCGCCCGATCTTCTCGCAGTGCGGGCTGTTGTGGTTTTATGGCAAGACCCACCAGCAGGCCGCAGCCGAATTTCCGGCGGAAAAGACTCATGCCATCTCGACCGTTTGTTCTTCCAAACGCCAGCGCCACACGCTGCACGCGCTGCGCCATGAATTCACCCGGCGGATGGCGGCACAACTTCCCGAACTGGAAGTCTACGGCCATGGCCACCGCTTCATCGCCACCAAGATCGAAGCGCTCGATCCGTTCCGCTATCACCTCGCGATCGAGAACCACCGTGCCCCCCACCATTGGACCGAGAAACTGGCCGATGCCTTCCTTGGCGGATGCCTGCCGATCTATTTCGGCTGCCCCAATGTGTTCGATTACTTTCCCGAAGACAGCCTGATTCCCATCGGGCTGGATGATCTTGACGCTGCCTGCGAAACGATTCGCGAGGCGATCGCCGGTGATCTCTATCAGAAACGCCTGCCCGCCATCCGCGAGGCGCGGCGGCTGGTGCTGGAGGAGTATTCCACTTTCCCGATGCTGGCGCGCCTGATCCCACGTTTGCACAAGAAAGGACACAAGCCCGCCGGCATTCAGCACATACTCAGCCGCCATGCATGGCGCCGGAGCCACCCGCTGCAAAGTGTCTGCTATGGCATTGAGCGGGTGCTTATCGGCAGCCGGGCGCGTCGTGGAAGATTCGCCAGCCTCGGACCCGCATCCGCCCAATGACCGCCATGCGCCGCACGCTTGTCGTCGAGCCCCGGCCCATCGGTCACAGGGCGTTCTATCTCTCGCTGGTCGTGCAGGCGATGGCAAGTGATGCCGTGAGCGTGCTGGCACCGCCCGGTGATCCTGCGATACTGGCACATTTCAAAGGCCGCGGCTTGGATCCCGTGACACATGATTTCATCGCGCCGTCGGGAACAGGCGCCCCTGCGGTCATCGACCAGATTGCGGCACTGTGCCGTGAACGTCATTTCGAGCGGGTGTTCTTCGCCTATCTCGATGAATACCTGCCGGATCTCGTGTCGCACGTGTCGCCCTTCCCATGTCCGGCATCCGGCATCTGGTTCCATCCCTATGCCCTGGACCGCCGCTACCGTTGGCTGCCGCCGCTCGACAAGCGCCTGCACCAGCGCCGGCTGATTCATCATGCGTTGCGAAATCCACCGGCAGGACCCGGCATCGCGCGGTTGTATTTCCTCGATCCCGCAGCCGTGACGGCACTGTCACGGCTGAATCCGTCAATCCCTGCCACGCTGTTGCCGGACCCGTGGGAGAAATTGCCAGCCATGGACCAGGCCACGGCGCGCCGTCACTTCGGCCTGCCGGATGACCGGGTCGTCTTCCTGCACATCGGCAGCTCGGAAAAACGCAAGGGGCTGGCCGATGTCATCACCGCATTTGAAAGCCTGCAAACCGCCAGCCCGGGCAAGCGGCCCTTGCTGCTCAGGGTGGGTGAAAACGACCGTCTCAAGCCAGCCGACCGCGAGCGTCTCGCCACCCTTGAGCATGCGGGTATGGCAAAGGTGGACGAAGGTTTTGTCAGCGCGCCGGACTTCATCGAGTATTTTGCGGCGGCCGACTGGATCCTGCTGCCCTACCGCAAGTTCCGGTTCTCATCCGGCATCCTGTCCAATGCCATTGCGGCAGGCCGCCCGGTGATCGCTGCGGATCATGGATTGATCGCTCAGACCGTGCGCGGGAAATCGCTGGGATGCTTGTTTCGCCACCAATCACCGCAAGCCCTTGCGTGTGCTGTCGAACAAGCGGTCGAGAAAAAGGGCACGATGGTCCCGACCGGTCGTGATATGATATCTCCCGAGGTGTTCATTCATCGACTGCGTCAGGATGGGTTGGCTCCCTGAGCCATTGCTCGACCAGGGTGTGTTGGAATGTTTCCGGCGAGTTGTCCGCCGCGAAGCGTTCCATGCCCGCTGCATCCGAGCCACCGGTGGAGCCAGCCGCCTTTGCCATGAGGGCCGCGAGCGCAACGCCATCTCCCTGGCGGAAAAGCCAGCCAAGGCCATGGATCCGCACGACACTGCCGATCCATCCATAATCGCTGGCGATCACGGGCTTGCCATGGGCAGCCGCATGAATCAAGACGCCGGAGGTTTCCGATTGGTTGCGGTATGGAAGGAGCACCCGGTCGCAAGCCGCATAGCACAGGGAAAGCTCCTCCTCACTCAGATAGCGGTCGATGACCCGTGCCGCCCCCCGTTCCTCCAACCGCTTCAATGAAGGAGCGTCGCTCCGGTCCACGACGCCCGCCCGCAGCAGGAGCAGGCGGTTCATGATATCATCGTCGAGCGTGAGCAGCGCGTCACAGGCATCTTTCAAGCCTTTTTCGGGGCGGGATGTGCCAAGATGCAAAAGAACCACCCGTGAGTCGTCCACGCCCAGTCGTGATCGCGCATCGGATCGCGAGAAATTGCCGCGCGCCAGCCAGGGATCGCATATCTTCCGCGTTTCGCCCGGAAGCAGTTTGCCCACTTGCTCTGCTGCCGGTGCACTGGTGAAAAACAATCGCACGCCGGTGATTCTTCTTCCGGGCGGCAGCAGCGCGGCGAGTCCGCGCCGGTTGTTGCGAACGGCACGCTCATGCTTGCGGCGCAGCTTGTTGGCGCGGCTGCGGATCATTTTTTCGACCATCCGTCGCAGCGTGCCGCGGCTTTGTGCCGTCAACTCCGGACGCAGCCATATGCCGCCGATATCCAGGCCGGCCAGCGCATCGGTCGATCCAAGCTTGCCCATCTCATAGATCACGGAATCGAAGTTGGGGAAAAACACCTTGCCGATCCCCTCCCGCCGCGCCAGCGCGGCCGCATGCGAGGCATGGCAGATGCCGTCTGCCGCCACACCAAGCACCCGGCAGCCGCCATCGGCGAGACGCTCCGCCCAGGGCCTAACCTCCGGCGCCTCCAGCCGGCATGCCACCAGCACCTCCGCGCCAGCCTGCCGGAATCCCATTGCCGCCAGATGCATCCAACCCGGACAATGACCGCTGGAGTTGAAGTCATATACCAGGACTTTGCCGGGAATCTGGGGCACCATATCGGATTTCATCACTCATACCAGCATCCTGGCAGCTTGAGCGGCTTGCGGGCACAGCAGTCCCTGTCCAGCGGGTGAGGGAACGAAAGCGCGGGCATGAGCGTTTGGGCGCGGTCCCTGCGGAAGAATGTGAACTCCACGAGATCGGGAATCTCAAGCCCGTGGTTGGCGCGCGTGCCCAGATAATTGTTCGGATGGATATGCGCGCAGACATGCGTGCCCGCAAGCTTTTCAAACACCGGGAACGCCAAATCGTAAAATGACCTTTCCAACAACCTGGAGAGACCGTGGAACTCCACGACCATGATTCTGAAACGGGAAAGCAATCTTGCCGGCATGGCCGCGAGAACTTCATATTCATAGCCCTCGATGTCCATCTGCAGCATGAGATCTCCGTCCGGTGCCGCAAGGCGATCCACCCAGTCGGCGAAATCGATCATCTGCTGCCGCGCAAAACCACCGATGAAATGCTTCTCGAAATGGAATTTCGGATGATCACGAGCCGGGCCTTCCACCGATGCGTCCGCCATGAAGACATCCATTCCCCGGTTTGCGCAATCGAACTCGAAGTCGGACTTGATATCGACTCCGGGCGAGAAGCACTGTCGTATGCCGTCCAGATCATCGGGCACGAGATACCCTCCGTCTGCCTCAGCTCCGATCCGGATCAACGGATGGCCCGTCGACATCGGTCTGAGCAGGGCCAGCAACGTGGTGAGCTGCCGTTTTTTGGTGGCCCTGGCGAATAGGTATTTCATCTGGCTTCACGATTGATAGGTGTTGTTTTGAAACACCGGGTGGTTTTTTCTGAGGAAAAAAAAGTCAGCTTGCCAGAAAACCCCGTCACATGGCCGCTTCATCGGGTTCACGATGGCTGCAACGCGGAACCCCTTGTCGTCCATCAGCGCACATATCTCGTGAAACAGCAGGCAGGGGGCCGAAATCCTGTGACCATAGACTTCGATCACCGCCAGATCAATCCGCTCCAACAGTGAGGAGGCTCCATTGAGGATCGGCACCTCGTATCCGTGGGTGTCCAGCTTGAGCACCCCGCGTCCGGTGGCAGGCATCACGGAATCGAGTGACTGAACTTCGATCCGGCGGGTGGCTGCTCCGGCATTGCCATAAACCCCACTGCCATCCAGATCGTCTGTAATCGTGAAATCCACGAATCCCGGGCCCTCACCCGCCACAAAGCATTCGTAACGCCAGTTGTGCCTGAGCGACAAACCCTTCAATAGGGTGTCGTGTTCTGCAAGAGGCTCGATCAGGGTAAACGAGGCATTCGGCCAAATGTCCGCGCATCGCGAAGCCCACTTTCCTTCGGCAGCTCCGACATCGATGACAAAATCCGGGGTAATGCCCCATGAATCCCTGGCTCGCCCGAGGGTAACGAACATGTCTTCGGGTTTTGTTTTTTTGCGAAACAACCTCATGGGCTTTAAATGAGAATGACGGGCAGCGGGTCCGAGCGCCGCGAGCTTGAAGGCGGCTGCATCAGCAACGCAAGAGCAAAGACCCCGGCTCTGGGGGCCGATGATTCACAAATTCGATTGCCACATTCTCTCGCGTGGAGCCTTCGAGCCCGGGCTCACGGAGTTGCTGCGGCTATCGGGAGGACGGCATGGCAAGGGGGCTGCTCAATCTGGGAGCCAACGTTGGCGTGCATGCGCCCGGCCGTGTTTCTGGAATCGCCGGGATTCTGGCAGTCGAAGCCTATCCGCCGGTGGCACATGTGAAAAGGCGGCGTTTCACCTGCATCCGGGGCAATCCACATGGGAACATCGTCGCGTGGGCGGCTGAGCGCGAGTCATGGGCATCCGCGATGATCGCATGAAGGCGGACCGTGTGGGGAGCGGCCGGCCGCCCGCGAGGCACCCGGCGCTCCCGCAGGTGGTGTCCACACGGCAATGCCTGCCCAGGTCGTGGCGCTGCGTGCGAATGGGCTGCGGATTACGCTGCTGGCAGCAGCGCATCCATCACCCCGAAAGCGTGGCTACGTTGGGAGCTGGGACAGACGTTCGCCGGGTCTCTCTACCAGAATTCGGGGATTGACCTGAAGTTCCGTGAAACTAGCCTGCGAGCAGGATTTCCCTTGAACAACCTCACCTCAAGTGAACCGTGAAATACACTTCATTGCGAATTTTAAAGCCGGCATCAGAATTAAAAAAATCCCTGGAAAAAAGGATCATAAGATCGGATGTTAGAAGTGCCGGGATATGGTTTGTGGACATTCCAAGAACAGGATCCACTTCAATCAAGCATGACTTGGTCAGGCAATACGGTCCATGTTTTGGAAAAAACCGGCACCGGGTGAAAATCCGCGAAAAATCCGCGAGCTATTCCAATCGTCATATGTTGGTAGAGGCCCATGCCACCGCGAAAGAAATGCAAAAAACAATCGGCGCGGAGCTTTTCAATGCCATCTACACTTTTTCTTTTGTCAGAAATCCCCTGGACAGGTTTTATTCGATCTTTTATTACCGCAAATTGGTGGGTGATATTGATCCTGGCATTTCATTCAAAAAATATGCCTGCTCTCTAACAAAGCCCAGGTTTCGCAATATTGACTCGCCGTTTTACAAAAGGCCCTATTACCTGCCAATGTGTGATTACCTGATGGACCACGACAACATGCTCCTTGTCAATGAATGGTTCAAATTCGAACAAAGGAATTCAGCACTTGAGAAAATCCGGGAAAAATCAGGAATGGCCTTTTCCGAAACACATCAGGAGCGCGGCAGATCCCTGCCGTCCTATCAGGAGTTTTATGACTCGGAATCAGCCGCCTGCGTGGGTAATTTTTACAAGGATGATTTCAAGTTCTTTTCTTA
>JALRFY010000017.1 GCA_023253625.1 Akkermansiaceae bacterium
ACCGGGTAGGCGAAAATCAGGCCGACGATCAATGCCAGCGCGCCGGCGATGAAGATGGCGATCGAAAGCAGCGCCAGCAGGAACAGGTTGAGGCGATTGTTGGTGGTGATGCTGGAACTGTATTTCAGTGAGTCGATCACGCCGAGATCGCGATCCACCATTGCATTCATGAACTGTCCATAGCGCAACAGCAGGTAAACGCCCGGCACGACCAGCAGGATGAAGCCCACACCCACCATCAGGCCGAAGAGGATGGACGCGCCGATCGCCGGCAGCAGCTTGCGCCCGCCACTGAACAGCATCGACACAGAGACATCCTGGCCGGAAACGAGATTGAGGCCGATGCGCACCAAGCCGAGCGCGAGGAAAATCGAGAGGAGCTGGGAGAGGATGCCGTCGATGGGGCCGGTGGCAGACCAATTGCCCCGGCTGATGCCGTTGCTTTTGTCGATCTGCAGTTCGTTCGGCGCTGGTGTGAAACCCAGTGCCGAATCGAGCGCCGTAAACACCGCGCTGGCTGCAATGGCCACCGCTAAATAGGTGATGCCCACCAGAAAAATGGTGCCGAAATTACGCTTGGTGAGTTCAAAGCCGCGCTTCACGCAGTCGCCTACGCCGATGGGGTCGCTGCCGGGCTCGATTTCCTCCAGTGCGGATCCGGCGGTCACCTCGGGAGACACCCAGCCGCTGGCGGGGGCGGCGTAGGGGTTGGAGGGATCCGCGGCGGGCGCGGCCACGGCAGCCGGGGCACCGGCAAGGCCCTCGATGGACGACATCGGCTGCCAGTCGCTCATGCCGGATCTCCAGGCCATTTCCGCTGCCGGATTGATCGAGCCTTCAGACGCAATCATTTTCAGTTGCTCGAAACTGACCGGACCTTGTTGCTGGCCGTCTTTTGTGTAGAACCATTCTTTCATCGTTTGCGTGTCTAGCGGACCGGCCCGTCGTCCGCAAGCACGCTTTGGTTTGCTCCCGTTTTCGCCTTTGCAAACGTGGGAGGGTCCGTGGTTAATGGGGCCATCGATGAATCGGCAGCAAGCCATGGCAATATCCACGGTCTCCCTCCGGGTCCTGCTCGGTTCTTGGTTTGTATACAGCGGCGGCTACAAGGTGTTCGTCAGCGGGCTCGACCGCTTCACGCGCGATGTGGCGAACTACAAACTCGTCGGCCCGCCGCTCGACGCCATCGCCGCCTACACCGTGCCGTGGTTCGAGATTGCCGCCGGGCTGTGCCTCCTGCTCGGCATCCTGCGCAAGGGGGCCATTCTCACCCTCGCCGGGCTCGTCTGCGTCTTCGCCATCTGCATCGGCTGGGCCTGGTTCCACCAGCTCGACATCTCCTGCGGTTGCCACGGCGGCGACGCCAAAATCCATTACTGGGGAAAAACCGCGGAGTTCGCCGGCTATTTCATCGTCCTCGGGTGGTTGTGGCGCGCGGAGTCCAAGGGGAGCGCGGTCGTCCCGCCCGTTTCTTGAAACTGAGCCAATAGGCGCATCTGGCGTGACGGCTCAGGCTGCGGTCATTGTGCGGGTGGTTCGGGAGTGTGTGCAGGATGTCACGCGGCCATTGTCAGATGCCCGCATGGGGTGGGATTTGCTTCCCCTGCCGGAACGTCCGCTAGCCTGCGGCAGCATTTTCATGAACGCCGTTGAAATCGAAGAAGCCATTTCCCGTCTCGCGGAACAGCCGTTCGATGCGGAAACTTTTCCCTCCGCCTTCCTCGAGGCCTTCGGCAACAAGCCCACGGGGACGTCGGCGTTCCCGGAGCCCAGGGGGACGTTGGCGTTCCTGAGTGGTATACCCGCGGCTATTTGCCACACCGGGACCGTGCGCGTTTGTGGCAATCGATTACATTCCGTCTGGCAGACAGCCTTCCGCAGTCCGAACTGAGACAACTGGAACAAAAGCTCTTGTTGCTTCCCGAAATTCGCCGACGTCCCCGTCGGCATGGCAAACAAGGAAACCAAGGAGGACATTGGCGCGCCCGGACAACCGCGGCATTGACGCATCGTTAAATCCGCATCATGATGCCCGAGTGAGAACGACGATCAACATCAGTGATGGCATTTTGAGTGAATTGCATGATCGTGCCAGACAGCGGCGGCGGCCGTTTCGCGAGATTTTGGAAGAAACGATCCAGCGCGGGCTGAGCGCAACGCCTCCGTCCTCCGCGCAGCAGGTCAGCATCCAGACGCACTGCGTGGGGATCAAGCCCGCCTACCGAGGGCTGAGCATGAACCAGCTTTATGACCAAATCGAAGCGGAGGACGCCGGCAAGCGATGATCATCCCCGACGCGAATGTCCTGATTTACGCCCACGACGAGGCCTCTCCATCGCACGGCAAGGCGCGACCATGGTGGGAGGCCGCGCTTTCCGGAGCCGAGCCGGTAGGTCTCCCGTGGGTGGTGGTGCTGACCGTCACCCGCCTGCTCACGCATCCGAATGTCTGTGAGAATCCGCTCTCGCCCGCACAAGTCCGCCTCATCATCGAGCATTGGTTGAGCTTCCCACACGTTCGCATCATCCATCTCTCCGAAAACGCCCTCGGACGCTTCTTCGAGCTGCTGGAGGAAGCGGGCACGGGCGGCAATTTATCCACGGACGCCTTGATCGCCCTGCACGCCTTGGAACATTCCGCCACCATAGCCAGCAACGACCGCGACTTCGACCGCTTTTCGGGCGTCAAACGAATCAACCCGCTCGCATGAGCCCACCCAACTCCATCCCCTCCGTCTCCGTCATTTTCCCATGCCCGATACCGCGCGCACCGACAAGTGGCTGTGGGCCGTGCGTTTCTTCAAGACGCGCGGCCTGGCGGCGGAGATGTGCGCGGCGGGCAAGGTGAAGCGGCGCGGGCACGCGCTCAAGGCGTCATCGGCCCTGCATCCGGGCGATGTGTTGGAGCTGCCGTTTCCCGACGGACCGGGCATGCGGGTGGTCACGGTCAAGGGCTTGATCGAGCAGCGGGTGGGCGCACCGGAGGCGCGGGCGTGTTACGAGGAGAGCACCGCGGCGGAGGTCATGGCCGCCCGCGAGGAATGGCAACAGGCGCGCAAGGAAGGCCTGCGCGGCCGGCCGACGAAGAAGAACCGGCGGCTCATCGAGCGCCATCGAGGGTTTTTCGAGTGAGACGGCCGTTTCCCGAACCGCGCGGAAAATGCGAAACATGGCTTGATCGCCGGGGTGGCGGGGCTTAAACGCCGCCTCCCATGTCCGATCCGTCCCGCACGCTCCGATTCGCCATCCCGAAGGGAAGTTTGGAAAAGCCGACCGTCGAACTGCTCGCAAAGGCCGGCTATGAGGTCTATCTGTCCTCGCGCGGTCTCCGCCCGGCCTCGAACGATCCGGAACTGGATCTTTACCTGATCCGTGCACAGGAAATCGGCCGCTATTTGGGCCAAGGATTCATTGATTGCGGCATCACCGGCCTCGATTGGGCCTACGAGAACGAGGTGGAGCTGGTGGATCTGGCCGAGTTGCCCTACTCGCGCGCCACCACGCGTCCGACCCGCTGGGTGTTGGTGGTTCCGGAGGATTCGCCGATCAAGAAGGCCGAGGATCTGCAGGGCAAGCGCATCGCCACCGAGGGCGTGGGCATCACCAAGCGCTGGCTCAAGGAGCGCGGTATCGAGGCGGAAGTCGAGTTTTCCTGGGGTGCCACCGAGGTGAAGGTGCCGGATCTGGTGGACGCGATCGTGGATGTCACCGAAACCGGTTCCTCGATCAAGGCAAACCGCCTGCGCATCGTGGACACGCTGTTGACCTCCTTCCCGCACTTTTACGCCAATCCCGCCGCCGCGGCGGATCCATGGAAAAAGGAGAAAATGGAGCGCATCGCCCTGCTCTTGAGAGCAGCACTCGGCGCCCGCGGCAAGGTGGGCCTCAAGATGAATTTACCTGCTGACAAGCTGCCGGAATTGCTCAAAAATCTTCCCTCGCTGCGCCGCCCGACCGTCGCCAATTTATCCGAGGAAGGGTGGGTGGCGGTCGAGACAGTGATTGACGAAATCGTCGTCCGCGACATCATCCCCGAACTCAAGCGGCTCGGGGCCGAGGGGATCATCGAGTATCCGCTCAACAAAATCGTCCCCTGAGACCGCTGGATTTCACCCAACACACCAACCCCGCAAGCAACCGCCATGGGCTCCATCAAGAAACGCCGTAAAACCAAGATCAACAAGCACAAGCGCAAGAAGCGCATGAAGCAGAACCGCCACAAGAAGCGCCTGCGCTACAAGTCCTGATCGCTGGACCGCATCGTGGTTTTTCCAATGCGCCAGAGCCTCGCTTGCTGCGGGTCTCTGGCCTTTCTGCGTGACCGCGCATGAGCCTCCAGGTCGTCGTCAATTTCACGGTCATCGATGAATCCGCCGACTGGCTGGTGGTGGACAAGCCCGCGCCGCTCATTGTCCATCCCGCGAATCGCAAGCCGGAGCCGACGCTGCTCGGCGGCATCGAGCACCTGCTCGCCTACGAGATGGAAAACGGTGCCTGCCCGGCCATTGTGAACCGCCTCGACCGCGACACCAGCGGGCTCGTGCTGGTGGCCAAGCACACCGCCGCCGCGCGCGAACTGGGGATGATTTTCGAACGCCGCGAGGTGGCAAAGGAATACCTCGCCATCGTTTCCGGCTGGCCGGAGCAGGATGAGTGGCAATGCGCCGCGCCGATCCTGCGGGCCGGTGAAATCGGTCCCTCACCGATCTGGGTGCGCCAGATCGTGCATCCCGCCGGACGCGATTGCCGCACGCGGTTTCTTGTCGAGCACCGTTTCGCCCGGCCGGAAGGCAGCTTCTCATTGGTCCGCTGTTTTCCGGAAACCGGCCGCATGCACCAGATTCGCGTCCATCTCGCCCATGCCGGCCACCCGATCGCGGGCGACAAACTCTATTCCGGCGATGGCGCGGAATATGTGGAATGGATGCGCACCGGGTGGACGCCGGATCTGGCGGCGAAGCTGACGCTGCCGCGCCACGCCCTGCACGCCGCGCGCCTGCGGCTGGAAATCGCCGGCCAAGTCTTCGATTGGCATGCGATGCTTGCCGCCGACCTCGCGGATTTCATGGCCGGAAAAGCCGTCGAGCCAACGCCCGGGGTTGTCATCTGGAGCCGCCATGACTAACCATGACGCATGGCCTCACTCGCTGACCTGGTCGATGTCCTCAACCGTGAACTCCGCATCACCGAAATCCCGGATTATCCCGGCGCGGTCAATGGCCTGCAACTGGCCAATGGCGGTCAGGTCTGGCGAATTGTCGCCGCCGTCGATGCCTCGTTGCCGGTCATCGAGGAGGCGAAAGCTGGCGGGCCGGGCCTGCTGATCGTGCATCACGGCATGTTCTGGCAAGGAACGCAGCCGCTCACCGGCTCGTTTTACCGCAAAATCAAGACCGCGATGGATGCCGGACTGGCGATTTATTCCGCCCACCTGCCTCTCGACGTGCATCCCGTCCTTGGCAACAACATCGGGCTCGCCAGTGCCATCGGGCTCTGCGACGCACAGCCATTTTTCGATTGGAAGGGAATCCAACTCGGCCTGCGCGGCAAGTGGCATGGAAGCCGCGCCAAGCTCGCTGAAACCCTGGCCATGGCCGTCGGCGGAAGGGTCCACACCTGCCCGGGCGGGCCCGATCAAGTGTCGGCACTCGGCCTGATCACCGGCGGTGCCGGCAGCGAGGTGGCCAAGGCCGCTCAACACGGCATCGACACCTTCATCAGCGGCGAAGGGCCGCATTGGAGCCATACCCTGGCCCTAGAACTCGGTGTCAACCTGCTGCTCGGCGGACATTATGCCACCGAAACCTTCGGTGTCCGCGCACTGGCCACCATGATCTCGGAACGATTCGCATTGCCCTGGACGTTCGTCGATCAACCGACCGATCTATGAGTCGCCCCTGCATCGATGCTGGAGCGGGTGATGGGAATCGAACCCACGCCTCAAGCTTGGGAAGCTCGCGTTCTGCCGTTGAACTACACCCGCTAAGACTCAAGATTGCTCAGGACAAGATTTTGAATTTGAACATTTTTTTTCATCAGGCAATCCCGTTAATCGATTTTTCGCCCCCCTATAATTTCAAGAGAAAAAAGCTTGCATCCTGGCCAATTCGGCCGCTGTATGTGGCTGCCACGGCGGGCATAGCTTAATGGTAAAGCCCTAGCCTTCCAAGCTAGACACGCGGGTTCGATTCCCGCTGCCCGCTCCATTCCAGATCCAATTTCATACTCAACGCCACCGAACCATGAAAAAAATCGTTCTGCTCACCACTGCCTTCGCGATGTTCGGATCAATCGCTGCCAGCGCCCAGGACAATCCGGCGGCGGCTGCCGTCGTTCAAGCTGTCAAAACCAAATTGGCCGCTGCCGATGCGGATGTGGCTGCCATCGTTGCTGCGGAAGTGGCTGCCAATCCGCAGTTTGCCGCTGAAATTGTCCAAGCCGCCATTCAGGCGACCAACGCGGATCCGGCAAATGTAGCGGCCATAGTCACTGCGGCTGTGACTGCCGCACCCAGCGCTGCTCCCGCCATTACCGCCGCCGCCGTGGTTGCCGCCCCTCAAGCCGCAGCCGCAGCCACCACCGCCGCAGTCACTGCAGCGCCTGAAGCCGCCGCCGCTATTGCTGCCTCTGCCATCACCGTCGCTCCGCAAGAGGCCTCTGCCATCACCACCGCCGCAGTCACTGCTGCTCCGGACTCGGCTCCGGCAATTGCCGCCGCCGCAGTCACCGCAGCCCCTCAACAAGCGCAGGTAATCACCACTGCGGCTATCACGGCCGCCCCGCAACAAGCCACATCCATTACCTCCTCAGCCACTGCGGCAGCTCCTACCCAGGCAGCTGCCATTCTGGCAGGGGCCGCCAATGCCACTCAAGGCGCGACTGGCAACCCACTTAATTTTCCGGCAGCCGACAATGTTGGCGTGGTGGATTCCAGTGGCACCGGCACCGGCACGGTGGGCGGAAGTGGAACTGACTCCAATGGCGGCGGCGCGCCTCCGATTGTCAATCCACCTCCTGTCACCAATCCCAATCCCGTTACCAATCAGACAGTTGATGCTTGATTGCTTCTCGGTAACCGCACCAGCTTGATTTTTTTGCGATCTTTTACATTCCTCCTACCCACCTCTGCATCAACCTGAGCCGTTTTCATACACACAGCCTTTCATTGCAGCAACCCAACACCATTTCTTGAATCAGCCAACTTCCTGCCCTATCGATAATGAAACAAAAATACGCAATTAGTCTCATAACTTGCTTGGTCAGTGCGGGTTCGTTGTCGGCCCAAGGTTTTTACCAATTTGGAACGGAGCAAGGTGAGGGAATCCCGCTCAAATGGAAGCTTGGTTTCAACACCATCTACGATGATAATGTTGCAGCTGGCCGGGCGATCGGGGAAAAAGACAGCTCTTTCGCCCTGAATCCCAGTGTGGGAGCCTCATTGGTCCAGGTGACTCCGCAGTCCACGATCGACATCTATGGTCAGCTGGGTGTCATTTACTATTTCGACGCTCCAGAGGGCCTTGACGATTTTTACAGCCAATCGCGCCTGGGTTTGAACTTTATCCACCGCTTTAGCGAGCGGCTGCGCTTTGCCAGCACTAATTTCTTCTCATATGAATTGGAGCCGGACTATGCCTATGGATATGCTACCTCCCGGACTGGTGGTGAGACACTTTACATGGAAACTGATGATTCCATTGGCTTCCGTTTTACCGAGAGATTGGGAACCTATGCGGGTATCCGGGTCAAAAGCAGCCAGTATGACGACAGTGACAATGACCGTTTGATCTGGCAGCTTTACAACCAGCTGCGTTATCAACTGACGCCCCAGACCGTGCTCACCTTTGATTATCGATACGGCCAGACCGATGCGAATGGAGCAGCCAACGACTCTGAGAATCATTACCTGCTTCTTGGTTCCGAGCACCGTTTTTCCTCTCAAACCGTTGGCGTCATCCGGGCCGGGGCCCAATTCCGCGAGGTCGAGACGCGTGACAGCTCGACAAGCCCTTTCGTGGAATTCAACCTGAATTCCCGTCTGAGCCAGTCGCTTAATCTGCGTTCATTCCTGCGTTATGGTGTGGAGGATTTTGACACGATTCAATTGTTTGATCGCCTTGGCAATGGCAGCTTCGTTCCTGCCGAATACGCAGACCGCCGCACACTTCGCCTGGGTGTGAATGCGGAATACATGATCAACCCCATGTTCTCCATAGTCGGTGGCCTCGATTATATGCCTACCCGTTACAGGGAAGGAGCATACACCACAGATGGCGTGTCCTCTCCGGATGTGGATGAGGACATCATGAATGCGTCACTGGGGCTCAGATACCGGTTGAGTGACTTCATTACCGCCAGTTTGAGTTACAACCTCACCAACAGTGATTCCGATTTCCCGGTGCGCGACTATGATCGCAACCGCATCAGCCTGGGCGTGAGCGCCGAATTCTGATTTCCGTGATCCGGCGCCTGGTTCATACGTTTCCATCACGCCTGCAATCATACATTGTGCTCCCGCAAGGTTCGCCATTGCGGGAGTCTTTATTTTTCTCTGGCAATTTCACCAATCGATGAATCATTGTTTCCGATCATGAATCCTTCCACACCGCAACAGAACGAGGCCGCGCTCCACGCTGTGGATTATTGGCAGGTCATCAAGAACCGCTATGGCATCATTCTTCTGACCCTGATGCTGGTTTTCATGACCGCGGCGGTTATCACCTACGTCATGCCTAAAAAGTATGAGAGCACGGCCGTGATCGAAGTGAAGCCGCCGCTTCCTGGCATGTCTCCGCTTGGCAGTGCGATGTCGGAAATATCCGGTGCCAGTCGCATGACTCCGCAGTTTTTTGGCACCGAGTTCGAAAAGATCAAGAGCCGCAACTCGCTGGAAAAAGTCGTCGAAGGACTCCAACTGGTCAACCGATGGAATGTGGATAAGGAAACTGCGCTGACCATCCTCAAGGGTGTCGTCAACACTCAAAATATCCGTGGAACCGATCTAATCTCGATTCGTGTGCGCCACACCAACAAGGTGGACGCCCGCGACGTGACCGAGGAAGTCGCCCGCGCCTACAAGGATTATCGGACCGAGCTCGAAACGAAAAACGCTGAGCGCCAGCTCCACGAACTCAACAAAGCGGTGCGCGACCAGGAGGATAAGGTCGAGGAACGCCGCAAAGTCCTTGATACTATCGTCCGGACCAAGGGCATCATCTACAAGGGGCAGGATTCATTCTACAACCAGGGTGGTGTGGATGAGGATCTGGGAGCCCGCAGCGCATTGCAGGTTTTCCACGAGTTGGAGCAGGAAAAACTCCAGTTGGAGAGCCAGATCAACAG
Source organism: Akkermansiaceae bacterium (assembly GCA_023253625.1). Taxonomy (GTDB): domain Bacteria; phylum Verrucomicrobiota; class Verrucomicrobiia; order Verrucomicrobiales; family Akkermansiaceae; genus Luteolibacter. The sequence goes on from JALRFY010000017.1 coordinate 9,342, forward strand.
CCTGCTGAAATACGACAGCGAACAGCTCATGGTTTATGCGGCCGGGCTGAATCTGCCGGACAACATCATCAGGACACTTTATCCACAATATCTGGAGGCCAAACGCCAGCTTGATGGGCTTAAGGTCAACGGCTTGGGAAATAAACACCCGACTGTGATGGTCGCGCAGGACCAGATCGAAAAGCTCAAGCGCCAGTTGGACGAAGGGGTCCTCAATCTGAGGGCCACGCTGCAGGCGCAGTTGGACCTCGCCACCAACCGACTCAAAGATGTGACTGTGCTCAAGGACGTAAGCCGCGAGGAAGCGATCAAACGCGGTCTCGATGCCCATGACTACGTAGATGCCAAGCGCGAGTTCGAGCGAGATCAGGAGCTTCTCAATCAAATGAAAATCAAGCAGATGGGAGAAACCATCACGCGCAAGATTCCGGGTGAAAGCGTGGTGGTTCATGAGCCGCCGGTGATTTCGAACAGCGCGGTGAGTCCCAATGTGACCCTCAACTTGGTTCTCGGTGCTGTCGTGGGATTGATTTTCGGTGTCGGCATCGCCTTCTTCCTCGAATACCTCGATACCTCGGTCAAAACACTGGAAGATGTGGAGCGTTACCTCCAGGTGCCGGTTCTGGCGGTCATTCCGAAGGACGTGAGCGTGCTGCACCGCCAGACCAGCAGCAGCCCTGATTCAGAGGCATACCGGATCCTGCGAACCAACATCGAGTTCAACCGCAAAAACCCTGAGGATAACTCTATTACTGTAGTTTCCGGTGGAGCGGGCGAGGGCAAATCGACCACTTTGGTCAATCTTGCCTACATCTGCGCCCAAGGTGGCTACACCACCTTGATGATCGACGCTGACCTTCGCCGTCCGCGGCTTCACACGTTCTTCGATATCAACAACTCCGTGGGTCTGACCAACTATCTGACCACCGAGTTGATGCTGGAGGATGTGATCCTGCAGACTCCGGTGGACAACCTTTACTTCATGCCCTCGGGTATCCTGCCTGCGGACGCGGCCGGCATCCTTAACTCCCGCCGCATGTCCGAACTGATACAGGACGTGAAACAGCGCTTCGATCTCGTGCTGGTGGACAGCCCGCCGATTCTTGGCGTGAGCGATGCCTCGGTTCTGGCCAGCGAGGTGGACCTCACGATGGTGGTGGTCCAGCACCGCAAACTGCCGCGCAACATGCTCCTGCGCGTCAAACAGGCGGTGGAGAACGTGGGCGGTCAGGTGATCGGCGTCGTTTTGAACAACGTGGATGTCCGCAGCGACAGCCAGTATCAATACTACACCAGCTATTATACCTATTACGCGCCTGCCGAGTCCCAGATGGCGCAAGCGCCTCAAGCCGCCGCGAAAACCGCTGCCGCCCAAGGCAAGCAAAAGGAGACAGCGGCAGTGCTCCGCAACCAAGATCCCGATTTGTATTGAGTCATGAAAACGATTTCCTTCCATCTCAAGACACTGCTGGCTATCTTCAGCTTTCTCGCCTGCCTGCTTGGCAATGCCGTCGGCCAAAATCAGATACAGGCTGGCAAATCCATCACCGTGGAAATCCGCGGCGTCCCGCCCGAGGAGCAAGGCCGCATCAACGGTTCCTATTTCGTGGGCGACAACGGCACCATCAGCATGCCATACGTCGGCTATATCCAAGCATCCGGACTCAAGCCTGAGGTGCTCGCGGCCCGTCTCGAAGCCAGCTATCGCGCTGCCGAGATCTACCGCAATCCCACTTTTCAGGTGGTCGCGGACGAGGAAGGACGCAACTTGGAACAGAACGTCGTCCACATTGGTGGACAAGTCGTCCGCTCCGGGCCGGTTCCTTATCAGCGTGGCCTCACCTTGTGGCAGGCAATCCAAGCGGCTGGCGGACCCACCCCGTTTGGCACACTGCTGCGTGTGAAGTTACTGCGCGATGGCAAGCAACGGGAGTATGACGTGACAAAGGTCGAGGCGATCCAGGTGCCACTCCAACCGAACGACGCCATTGACGTGCCACAGAAGCGCCCGTGGGAAACCCGCTGATTGGCTTGCCCTCCGGCTTTGAATGCGCGAGGAATCCGTCCCTGCCGGAATAATCGAATCCGCTGCCATGGATGTCCTGACCTCTGCCGCAGTACTTCGCATCCTGGCCATACGATGCTTGATGCCGCTGACTGCCGCTATCTTTATCTGCTTGCCCATCCAGGCAGTCGAAATTCCGGCCAAACCACTCGCAGATCTTGAGTCCGAGGATTTTCGCACCCGCGAGCAAGCACAGGCCAGCATTCTCGAATGGGCGCGCGAAACACCGCAAGTGGCGATCGAGTCGATTTACAAACGCGCGGTTGGTTCCGAAGAGCCCGAGGTTCGTGAGCGTTGTCTGGCCGTGCTGCGGGAACTGGTCGGGGATGAATACTCGCGCGACGGAGAGGGCTTCATCGGTGTCCGGATGCTGGATGAGCAGGCACATGTGCCGGGCGATGCCAAGCCACGGGCGGTGGTTCGGGTCAGCTTCGTGATGCCGAATTCGCCCGCCGAAAAAGCCGGCTTGAAAAACAACGACCTGATCGTGGCGGTGGAGGACCAAATCTGGCACATGCTTCCGGTCATTCAGCCTTTCAGCGAGGAGATCAAGAAGCACAAGCCCGGGACGCGGATCCGGTTGACGATTCTCCGTCACGGGAAGCTGATTGAAGTGCCGGTGGTGCTGGCGCGTCGCCCCATTGAAGCCGACAACCCGTTCCTCGATCGCGGGCCTTTCAATATGGAAGCCGCCGAGGCTGCCGCACGCGAGACGTTCTTCCAGCGCTGGCTCAAGAACCGCCGTGAGCGTGCTGATTGACGCCCGGATATTGGAAATCGACTTTTTCCGAACCCGTGTCACTTTTTCGGGCCGTTCCACGGCTCAGTTTCGCTAAATCACCGTCATGTCATTGCTCAAAAATTCCCTGTTGGCCATCACCGCCGCTGCCGCTCTCGTCATGCCTGCCGCGGCTCAGCGGGCCGATTTCAACGAGGTCGGCCGCCAGATGGCAATCATGCTGCAAAACAGCCATTTCGCGCGTATTCCCTACAATGAGGAACTCGGCCGGCGCTTTCTGGAAAACTATTTGCGCAATCTCGATTTCCAGCGGCTTTACCTGACGCGGCAAGACGTGGATCGCATCATCGCGGATTACGGCGACCGCCTGCACAACCTGCTCCTCCAGGGCAATAGCCTGTCTCTGGCCACCGATATTTACCGTCTCTTCCAGCTGCGCGTGGAAGAGCGCGTGGCCCATGCCGCGCGGCTGCTTCAGGACAACGATTTCGATTTCACCAAGGACGAGGAGCTGGCGATGAGCCGCAAGGAGGCGGCATGGCCCACGGACGGGAATGAGGCGGACGAACTGTGGCGACTCCAGATCAAGGAAGCAATTCTCTCCGAAATGCTGCGCCGCGAAATGCTCGACAAGCTCGCCAAGGAGCAAGGCAAGGAACCCCCCTCTGCGGATTCCCGCACGCCGGCCGAGAAAGTCTCGCTGCGCTACAAACGCTTCCTCGCCAGCGTCAAGGACGTGGATGAGGAAGATATCGCCAACTACTTCCTCAGTGCCGTGGCGAGTTCGTATGATCCCCATACCGACTACATGAGTTTCCGTGAAATGAACCGTTTCAAGGACGGAATGAAGAACGAACTCGTTGGCATCGGCGCCCTGCTCCAGGCCGAGGAGGATGGAGCCACCAAGATCATGGGTATTGTGGTCGGCGGCCCTGCGGACCGCCAGGGATCCCTCAAACTCAACGATCGCGTGGTGGCTGTGGACACCCTCAACACCGGTAAACCCGGCGACATGGTGGACATCATGTTCATGAAGATCGACAAGGTGGTGGATCTCATTCGCGGAAAGGAAGGCTCACCAGTGGCCCTCAAGGTGGAGCCTGCCGGCGGACCCGCCGGTGAAACCCGCATCATCGTTATCGAGCGCGGCAAGGTCGAGATGAAGGACGAACAGGCCAGCGGCGAACTCATCAAGGTCAAGAACGATAAGGGTGAAGCCCGCCGCCTTGGCATCATCACATTGCCCTCTTTTTACGCCGATTTCGATGAAGGCAAGGTGCGCAGTTCCGTGGACGTTGAGCGCATCCTTCGACGGCTCGTCGTGGAAAAAATCGACGGATTGATCCTCGATCTCCGCAACAACGGTGGTGGATCGCTTGAGGAAGTGCGCCGCATGACCGGGTTCTTCATGGAGCGCGGGCCGGTGGTTCAGGTCAAGAACACCCTGGGTCAGGTGGCGGTGAAGGATTCGGAAAATGGCGATCCCATCTACGACGGTCCGATGGTGGTGATCACCGACAAGAGCAGCGCTTCCGCCAGTGAGATTCTTGCCGGTGCGCTACAGGATCACAACCGGGCGGTCGTGGTTGGGGAAACTTCCACCTTCGGCAAGGGGACCGTCCAGCAACCGATGGATATCGGGCGCATGCTGCCGCTGTTTTCCGCCCGCAACCAAGCCGGTTACCTGAAGGTGACGATCCAGAAATTCTACCGTCCTTCCGGTTCCTCCACGCAGCTCGACGGTGTGAAGTCGGACATCATGCTGCCAAGTCTGATTGATGCCTTGGAGGTGGGTGAGGGGTATCTGGAATATGCCTTGCCGCACGACCGCATCCGCCGCGCGCCGGATTTCAAGCCGCTCGACCCCCAGGGTTTGTTCATTCCCCGGCTCAAGGAACTCAGCCAACAGCGTGTGAATGACTGCAAGGACTTCAATTACATCATCGAGGATGTGCTCAGGACCAAGGAGCGGATCGAAAAAAACCGCCTCTCGCTTGATATCGGCAAGCGCCGCCAGGAGCTGGCGGAGTCAGACGGCCGCCAGAAAGAGCGCAACATGGAACGCCGTGCGCGTTTCGGGAAAATGACCGTTAACGACAAGCAGCAGATGGTCTTTTACAAGATCACTCTCGACGATCTCGACGAGGCCGCCGAGCTGGTGGCCTATGATCCGTCCGAGGAATCCGGCTCCTTCATGCGCCGTGCCAAGAACGAGAACGAGGACCTCGACCAAACTCCCGATTGGCCGAGCGGCGTCGATCCGGTGAAGCGTGAGTCGCTTCAAATCCTTGGTGACCTGGTGGAGCTCTCGGAAAACGCCCGGCTTGCCGGGATGATCAAATAACATTTCCGTGCCGGACCCGAGCGATATCATCGCGGCGAACCTCTCGAGGGTGAAAGTCCGCATTGCCGGTGCCTGCCGGCGCAGTGGGCGCGACCCGGCCGGTGTGGAATTGATCGCCGTTTCCAAAACCATCCCTGCCGATGCCTTGCGCGAGGCGGTGGAGGCCGGGCATGCGCTTTTCGGCGAGAGCCGCCTGCAGGAGGCCGAGCCGAAAATCGCCCTGTTGCCCGGATCGCTGCGCTGGCATTTCATCGGCCGTGTGCAGCGCAACAAGGTGCGCCGCATGCTCCCCATGTTCGAGGCGATTCACGGCGTTGATTCGTTGCGGCTGGCGGAATACCTGAATGGCGTGGCTGCAGAGCTCGGTTTATTTCCCAAGATATTCCTTCAAGTGAACATCGGTGGCGAACAAACCAAGGGCGGCTTCGAGCCTGAGGAAATCATGCGGGAGGCGGGGGAAATCCTCGCCCTGCCCCGGTTGGAGGTGATGGGCCTGATGTGCATTCCGCCTGCCGGACGCGTGGCGGAGGACGCCCGGCCATGGTTTGCGGCCTTGCGCGGGCTGAGGGATGATCTGGAGAAAAAATACTCCACACCTCTGCCATCGCTGAGCATGGGCATGAGCGGTGATTTCGAAGTGGCGGTCGAGGAAGGTGCCACGCACGTGCGGGTCGGCTCATCGATTTTCGGAGCGCGGGCTTATCGGGTGGACGGCGAACTCGGATGATCCTTGGATTCGTGCATGGACTCATCGATTCAAAACATGGCCGTCGTGGGTGATGAGCTTGCCCTGGTGTTCGCTGGCGGTTGCGAAGCCTTCCTGCCCTTGCCGATGCTTCGCCGCGCCTGCCCTTGCGCCGCCTGCCAGGGCGAGCCAGACGCCATGGGCCGCGTGATCCGCCCGCGCGTCGAGCACGGCGAGGGAGCCTTCGTTTTGCGCGGCATCCAGCCGGTGGGCGGCTATGCCTTGCAACTTTCATGGGCGGACGGACATGCTTCCGGAATTTACAGTTTCGCATATTTGAGGAAACTCGCCACACTGCCGAACGGCTGATGATTTCCGCGACCGACGAGCTTGCAGCGACCGGATTGCTGCCACCCAAGGAGGTGATGGCACTTGAGTCCGCAGGATTCCGGACCATCGGTGATATGCTTGATCACCTGCCGAAGCGTCACGAGGACCGACGCATTTTTGATGCCTTCCCCAACCAGCCGGCGCCCGGGGCCGTCTGCCTGCGCGGCACGGTGGTGGACACTTCGCGCCGGCGATTCGGCGGCGGCGGCCTGTTCGAGGCGGTGGTGATGGACAATACCGGGGGCGTGTTCGGTTCTGGGAAAATCACCTGCCGCTGGTTCAATATCGCATTCATTCACAAGCTCGTCGCCAGCGGCCAGGAGCTGGTGGTTTATGGCAGGGTTAGGGATCTCAATGGACGGCTGGTGATCGAGCACCCCGAGTTCGAAGTCCTGCGGCCGGATGAGGGTGGGGGCGGGTCGATCCATCTCGATCGCATGGTGCCCGTCTATCGCAATGTCCCCGGTATCGCGCAGCGAAGATTACGGGAAATCATACACCTTCTGCTGCATCGCTGCGATCCCTCGTCGCTCACCGCGCCTTTCGATGTGGACCCGTCCATGCCGCGCGCCCGTTCGGTGTGCGAGGCGCATTTTCCGGATGAAGCCAGTGCGGCGGATGCAGCGCGCAGGCGTTTCGCATTGGAGGAGTTCTTCGCGATCCAGATCAATGTCGTGTGGCGGCGCGCGTGCCATCATGGCAAGCCCGGCCGCGTGCTCGGCAAGCGTGCGGCACTGCTCACGGAGTTCTATCAGAGCCTGCCGTTCGATCTCACGAATGCGCAGAAGCGCTCCATCCGCGAGATCGTTGCGGACATGCGCCAGCCGGTTCCCATGAACCGTCTGTTGCAAGGCGATGTCGGTGCGGGCAAGACCTTCGTGGCCATGGCTGCCATGCTCATGGCGGTGGACTCCGGTTGCCAAGCTGCGTTGATGGCACCCACGCAGATCCTCGCCGAGCAACATTTCCTCACCTTCCGCCGCTGGCTGAAAGCGCTGCCGGTGCGCATCGCGCTGCGCACGGGAAATCGCGGGGAAACCAGCCACCACGAACTCGCAGGTCCGCCGCAAATCGTCATTGGAACCCACGCGCTGTTGTATGATGAAAAGCTGTTTGAAGACCTTGGCCTGGTGGTGATCGACGAACAACACAAGTTTGGTGTCTCCCAGCGCTCCAGACTCATCAACCGTGGCGTGGTGCCGGATGTGCTGGTGATGACCGCCACGCCGATTCCGCGCACGCTGACAATGACGGTTTACGGCGACCTCGACGTTTCCCTGCTCGACGAAAAACCACCCGGCCGCGGCAAGGTGGTCACCGCGCTGCGCGAGGGTGCGAAGCAGAAGGATGTGACGAAGTTCGTGAAGGACCAGCTCGCCGCCGGGCACCAGGCCTATCTGGTCTATCCGTTGGTGGAGGAGAGCGAATCGCTCAAGGTGGAGTCCGCCACTGAGGCCTATGGCAAATGGCGGAAGCGCCTTGGCGGTTACCAAGTGGGCCTGATGCACGGCAGGCTTGCGCCGGAAGAGAAAGAGGAAGTCATGCGCCGGTTCCGCGAAGGTGAAATCCACGCCCTGGTCGCGACCACCGTGATCGAGGTGGGCGTGGATGTGCCCAACGCCACCGTCATGATCCTCCACCACGCCGAGCGATTCGGTCTCGCACAGCTCCACCAGCTCCGCGGGCGCATCGGCAGGGGAGGGGAGAAGGGATATTGCATTCTTCTAACAGACGGTGGCAACCCGGAGGCGATGGACAAGCTGCGCGTGTTGGAAAAGACTGGCGATGGCTTCGAAATCGCCGAGAACGACCTGCGCTTGCGCGGGCCGGGCAACGTGCTCGGCACGCGCCAGAGCGGATTGAACGACCTGCGCTTCAGCGATTTCCTCGCCGACACGGCATTGCTGCGTGAAGCCCGCGCACTGGCCGAGCGGGCTTTGGAGGAGGATCCCCAACTTGATGGGAAACACCGTGGCCTGCGTGTGTTGTTGCAGGAACAGGAAGCCGACTGGCGGACTCACTGAGTGCCGGTCTGAATCTGCCGTCCTCCCCGCCTCCGTGTCTCCGGCCGGAACACCATCGATGTCGGTCACGCGCTCCTGCGCTTCGATTGAACCTCTAATCCGCAGTTGGGATTGAGGATGGGGAGCGCAAGTGCTTATGGTTGCGGCGTTTGAAGACGAAACCGAGCGAAACATTGGTTCACCCAATGGGTGA
>JALRFY010000138.1 GCA_023253625.1 Akkermansiaceae bacterium
CGGCGACTCCACGGTCGGCACGCAGGCCCGGCTGATGAGCGCGGCCATGCGCAAACTGACCGCCCTCATTTCCAAGGCCCGCACCTGCTGCATCTTCACCAACCAGATCCGCGAAAAAATCGGTGTCATGTTCGGCAACCCCGAAACGACGCCCGGCGGCAAAGCGCTCAAGTTTTACTCGAGTGTCCGCATGGACATCCGCCGTATCGGCGCGATTAAGCAGAGCGACGGGGCCGTGACCGGCAACCGCACACGCGTTAAGGTGGTGAAAAACAAAGTCGCCCCGCCGTTCACCGAAGCCGAGTTCGACATCATGTATAGCGAGGGCATTTCCTCCACCGGCTCGCTGCTCGATCTGGCCTTGGAAATGGACATCATCCAGAAGCGCGGATCGTGGTTCTCCTACAACGGCAACCAGCTTGCCCAGGGCCGCGACGCGGCGAAGGAAATCCTCAAGAACGACAGCACCATCTACGAGGAAATCGAAACCAAGGTGCGCGAGGGACTCGATGCGAAGAAGAAGAAATAAGCCGCCACGCATTCCAATCAGGTGTTGGCCATGGGCGGGAAAGATACGCCCGCTGCGGCGCGTTTCTGTTACGATGCGCGCCGCAATCCTCGGACTCCTTATAGCCCTTGCCGCGCCTCCGGCCGATGCGCGGCCCGGCAAGCCCAACATCGTTGTGTTCCTCGCCGACGACCAGGGCTGGGGCGATTTCTCCATCCACGGCAACACCGATCTGGAAACCCCGAAGATCGATTCCCTGGCGCTGCAGGGAGCCGCGTTTGACCGATTCTTCGTCTGTCCGGTCTGCGCGCCCACCCGGGCGGAATTCCTCACCGGCCGCTTCGCGGCACGAACCGGTGTGCGCGGGGTGACGCGGGGTGAAGAACGTCTCAACGCGGATGAAACGACCATCGCCCGCATCTTCCGCGCGGCAGGCTATGCCACCGGCATTTTCGGCAAGTGGCACAATGGCAGCCAGCCGCCCTACCATCCCAACAGCCGCGGCTTCCAGGAATTCTACGGATTCACTTCCGGCCATCATGCCCACTACTTCGACCCTGAACTCGAGCACAACGGCCGCATTGTGAAAGGCAAGGGATACATCGCCGATGACCTTACGAACCGCGCGATCGGCTTTATCCGGCAAAATCACGAGACCCCTTTTTTCTGCTACATCCCCTACTGCACCCCCCACTCGCCCATGCAGGTGCCCGATGCGTTCTGGGAGCGCCACAAGAACCGCAATCCTGCCGGACAGCGGAACAAACGAGCCGACATGAACCACCACCGGGCGGCGCTGGCGATGATCGAGAATCTCGACTGGAACGTGGGCCGCGTGCTTGGAGCGCTCGATGAACTCGGAATTTCCGAAAACACGATCGTCATCTATTTTTCCGACAACGGACCGAACGGCCACCGCTGGAACGGCGGCATGCGCGGCATCAAGGGCGGCGTTTACGACGGCGGAACGCGCTCGCCGCTGCACATCCGCTGGCCTGCCAAAATCATGCCCGGCAGCCGGGTGGAGCGGAACGCCGCAGCCATCGACCTGCTGCCCACGCTGGCTGGCCTCGCCGGAGTGCCGTTCCAAGCCACCAAGCCGCTCGACGGACGCGACCTTTCACCGCTGCTGCTCGGCGGCAAGGTCGATTGGGAAGAACGGATGCTTTTCACCCTGCACGGCAACGGGAGTCGCGGGAAATGGGGCGTGCGCCACGGATCATTCCGCTACTATCACGACGGTGAGTTGCACGACGTCTCGAATGACCCCGGGCAGGCGAAGGATATTTCCGCGTCCCATCCAGATCAAGTTGCGCTCATGAAAGCCGCCGGCGAGGCGTTTCTGCGGGAGGTGGAACCAGAGATCACCTTGCCGGATCCGCGGCCTCTGCCGGTTGGCGTCGAAGCGATCACCCACCTGCCCGCGCGAGACGGCCGCGAAGAGGAGGGCGTGAAACGGAGTTCCATCCATCCCAACAGCTCATTCTTCACCCACTGGACGAGTAAGGAGCAGCGCATCGTCTGGGACATCGAGGTGGCAACCGCGGGAACCTACGAAGCGATTCTCCACTACACCTGTCCGGCTGGCGATGAAGGCTCCCGCGTGCGGCTTTCATTCGGCGGACACTCCGTTGCGGCGACGATTGCCGAGCCCCATGACCCGCCGCTGCTGGGCGCCGAACAGGACCGCAGCCCGCGCAGCGAATCGTATGCCAAGGACTTCAAGCCGCTGCCACTTGGCACCTTGAAACTCACCGCCGGAAAAGGTTCGCTTGCTCTAACAGCGGAGACGGTTCCGGGAAACACGGTCGCCGATG
>JALRFY010000154.1 GCA_023253625.1 Akkermansiaceae bacterium
GAAAAACAGCGGTGTGGACAGCCATGCGCCTGATTTCAACATCGCGGGGATCAAAAATACCGGGCCATTCAAAGTAAAGTTGGAAAGCACGGATCATAAGGAAGCGGCATCGGCACCGCCAGACACCCGCGCCACATAACGCGCGGCTGCCTTGCGGGTCATCTCCGCCAGATCCGCCTCGGGCCTGGCGAATGGCGGCACAAACCACGGATAAGACCCCAGCAGGTCGGTCACCACAGCCACTTCCCCGTCGCAATTCCCGTCGCCACAGCCGATGCCAATGGTCGGAACCGGCAACCCGGCGGTCAAGGCCCGCGCAGTCGCCGGCACGATGGATTCCAGCACGATGGCGCAGACACCCGCGCTCACCAGCGCCTCGGCGCCCTCGCGCAAGGCATCAGCCTGCTCCGGTGTCTTGCCTTTCTTGCGGTAGCCGCCTTCCTCAATCACGCGCTGCGGCAACATGCCGAGATGCCCGATGACCGGAATGCCGGCGGAGGTGATGGCGCGGACTTTTTCCGCCTGGCGGACGCCCCCTTCCAGCTTCACAGCGTCGGCACCGGCGGCGACGAGAAGACGCGCGGAGCCCAGGGCCTGCTCCGGCGTCTCATAGCTGTGAATCGGCAAATCCCCGAGCACGAGCGCCTGCGGGCGGGCCCGCGCCACCGCCGCCACATGATGCAGCATGTCGGCAAGTGTCACATGCGTGGTGTCCGGAAACCCCAGCACCACCATGCCCAGGGAGTCACCCACCAACAGCACGTCCACACCGGCCTCGTCCAGCAGGCGTGCGGTGGCGTAATCATATGCGGTGAGGGCGGCGATCGGGCGGCCGCCCTTGCGGGCCTTCAGGGCGTCGGCTTTCTGCAATGCGGTCACGGCAGGTTGATGCGTCTGTGCTTGAAACTGAAAAGCCCCCGCTTGAAGCGGAGGCGATGAAAACCCAAAAAATGGCGACCCGTAAGGGAATCGAACCCTTCTTGCCAGAATGAAAATCTGGAGTCCTAACCGATAGACGAACGGGTCGTTTGTCGCGGTGCGGGCGGGAAGAAACGACACCGCTGCCGCCATTGCAAGAGTTTTTTCGATACAATTTCACTCCATCGCCAGCCGCGCCGCCAGCACTGCCTCCACCCCCGTCCGACCGCTAGACAAGTCCCGACAAAGCCTGAAAAAATGGGGGTTCAGCGAAAAAACCCTCTCTGTGATCTTGACAGCGCGCCCGGCTCTCAGGAGCCTCTTGCCATGGTTAAGAAAATCACAGCTACCAAGGACAGGTTCTCCAAGACCCAGATTGTCGATCAAATCGCATCCGACACCGAACTCTCCCGCAAGCAGGTCTCGGCGGTGCTCGAAAGCCTGAGCGATGTCATCGAAGCGCACGTCAAGAAGAACGCGGTCGGTGAATTCGTCCTGCCCGGCCTTCTCAAGATCAACACCGTCCGCAAGCCTGCCGTAAAGGCACGCAAGGGCATCAACCCCTTCACCAAGGAAGAAGTCACCTTCAAGGCCAAGCCCGCCACCACCGTGGTCAAGGTGCGCCCGCTCAAGAAACTCAAGGACATGGCGCTCTGAGCATCCCGCCACGGCAGCCGGCCAGACTGGATGTCATTGATATCACCAACCCAAAACGCCCGCCTGATGCGGGCGTTTTTTTTACCCTGCGGCAGGAATGGGGACTGGGGAAACGGGTTGAACGCAGATCAATATCGCCCCATTCGCAGTTTTCGCCGAGAGCCTGCGGCATTGATCCGTCGAGGCCGCTTGATGTCAGCCCCCTGCCGTGCATGGATATGAAGAACTCCCTTTGTGCTTGGTTTGGCACACTCACGGGGTGAGCATGGCGCGCAAAGGATGGACAAGGCCGACAAGCGACTGGTGGCACACGAGGGTATCCTGCGCGCCGAGAGCGATCCGGAGCACGCGCGCGTGGAGGTGGATTTCGATCCCTCCAAACTCAGCGACGGCGAGGTGCGTTCATTGTTGCGGGATCACATCGCACGGATCGAATCGGAGACGCGTAAATCCGCCTACCGGCTGGAGGGAAATGCCTGCGAGGCCTGCGCGCAGAAGCTTGAAAACCGAGTAAAACGCATTCCCGGCGTGCGGCATGCCATCGCCACCTATCTCGGACGCGTATTGGTGGTCACCTTCGATCCCGGGATCGAGCCCGAGGAACGCATCGCAGATGACATCCGGCACACGGGGGCCGATATCCACCCGCTGCTTCCGAGCGCTGACGGAGCGCGCCCGCCATGGAGGAAAATCCGCGCCGGCGAACTCAACGAGGAGATCGCCTGCGGGCTCGGCCTGCTGTTTCTCATTGCGGCATTGGTGGTGGAGAAATCGGCCGGAGTTTCGATGGCGAGCCACTTATTGTATCTTGGTTCCTATCTCTTCGCGGGACAGCAGGGCGTGCGTTCGGCACTCGCCTCGCTGCGCGGCAAGGTGCTCGATGTGGATGTGCTGATGGTGCTGGCCGCTCTCGGCGCGGCATCCATTGGTGCGCCGTTCGAGGGCGCGCTGCTGCTGTTTCTTTTCAGCTTCTCAAATGTCCTGCAACGGCACGCGATGGACCGCACTCAGAAGGCCATCGAATCGCTGCTCACACTGCGGCCCAGCGCAGCGCTCGTCCGCCGCAACGGAGGCACGGAACGGGTGCCGGTGGAGGAAATCGAAACCGGCGAGACCGTGATCGTGCGTCCCGGCGAACAGATCGCCCTGGACGGAGTGCTGGTGGAAGGCAGCACGCAGGTGGATGAATCCTCGCTCACGGGCGAGTCAATGCCCGTCTCAAAAAGTCCGGGCAGCCAGCTCTTCGCAGGCACCATCAATCAAAGCGGAGGCATCGAGCTGCGGGTGACCAGGCGCGCGGAGGATTCCACACTCGCCCGCATGGTCAAGCTGGTGGCGGAGGCCCAGGCCGAGAAATCACGCACCCAGCGGTTTCTCGAACGTGCCGAACAATACTATGCCATGGGAGTCATTATATTCACCATCACGGTGTTTCTCGTGCCATATCTCACGATGGGAGAAACTTTCGCTGCGGCCTTCTACCGGGCCATGACGGTGATGGTGGTGGCCTCGCCCTGCGCGCTGATCATCAGCACGCCAGCCACCGTGCTTTCCGCCATCGGTGGCGCGGCCCGGCGCGGCATCCTGATCAAGGGCGGCTCGCACCTCGAACGCGCGGCGCACATCGACATCGTGGCCGTGGACAAAACCGGCACACTCACCCACGGCAAACCCGAGCTGACCGATATCCTGACAGAAAACGGCGTGCATCCCGTGGGCCACCCACTGCCGCCCGCTGCGCTGGAAATCCTGCGTGCCGCCGCCGCGCTAGAGGCGAAGTCCGAACATCCGCTCGCCCATGCCATCGTGCGCGGCGCGGCCATTCTGGGCATCCAAACACCCACCGCCACCTCATTCCAATCCACCGCAGGCAAAGGGGCCGAAGCGACCATCGATGGAGTGCGCCACCTCATCGGCAGCGAACGCATGTTCCGCGAAGCCGCTGCGGATCATATCGAGCCGCTGGCACGCCATGCAGCCCCGTTGCAAGCCGCCGGCAAAACCTGCGTGTGGTTCGGCACCCGCGACGGCGAGGCCATCACCGCCCGCGCCGTGCTCGCCGTCGCCGATACCGTCCGCCCTGCGGCCCGCACGCTCGTCGCTGATCTCCACCGTCTCGGCGTGCGCAAGGTGGTCATGCTCACCGGCGACCAGAAACCGGTGGCAGAGGCGATCGCGCGGGAAACCGGCATCGATGAAATCCACGCCAGCCTGCTGCCCGAGGACAAGCTGGCGATCATCCGCATGCTCAAACAGGAAGGCTGCGTCATGATGGTGGGCGATGGCGTGAACGACGCCCCCGCTCTGGCGGTGGCGGACATCGGCGTGGCCATGGGCGCGGCCGGCACTGACGTGGCGATGGAAACCGCCGACATCGTCCTAATGGCCGATCGGTTGGAAAACATCCCGCTGCTGCTCAGCCACACACGGCGGGCGCGGAAGGTGCTGCTGCAAAACCTCATTTTCGCCACTAGTGTCATCGTAGTCCTGGTGGCCGCCGCGCTCGGTTTCTCACTGGCCCTGCCGCTCGGCGTGGTGGGGCACGAAGGCAGCACCGTGCTGGTGTGCCTCAACGGCCTTCGCCTGTTATTGATCGGCGGAAATGCCAAAAACACCAAGCCCCCCCATGACAATGGCAGGGACTGATCTGTCTTAGCCCGACTTACGCTGTTTGGGTGATTTTGAGGGTGCGGATCGTTGAACCTCTAATCCGCAGTTGGGATTGAGGCTGAGGAGCGCAAATGCTTATGGTTGCGGCGTTCGAAGACGAAACCGAGCGAAGCATTGGTTCACCCATTGGGTGAAGGGGAGCTGGATTTCAAATTCCTGCCTGCGGGCGGGCAATTCCACCTACGCGGCAGCGATGAAGCACTCACCGCGTATGGAGGATTGGTGGCGTGGGACCATTTTCTTGAACGCTGCGGCGTGTTTGGCGCACTCGCGAAAGGTTATCCGCTGCCGCGCACCAGCAACAACGCCACTCCGGTCATCGACATCCTCAAGGCATTCGCGCTCAACACTCTCTGCGGCGGCAAGCGTTTCGCCCACTGCCGCCGCCTGCAGGATGATTCCGCGGTGGCCAAAATCACCGGCATGCACAAGGGCCGGCTCTGCGGCGAGGATGCGTTTCGCCGCCTTTGCGAAAAGCTCGACTCCCACAGTTCGAGACGTGGTTCGCCCCGGCCGAGCAAATGATCCCCAACGCCATCCCAGCCAATGCCGTGGCCGACTGGGATTCCACGGTGGTGGTGCGCGGGAATGGCGGGCCAGATCATGATGGCAAGCGTGCTCGGGCAGGGCACGACGGCAGGGCATTAGGTGGAGCGCCCAACAGCTGGGGGCGGCATTCAGTTGCGGCGTGTCGTCTGGTGACGGCCGCCGCCAAGCATGCTCCAACCATGCGCAAACCCGCAAAGCGGGGCAAATTGTTCCAATGCGGCACCGCCCCGTATGATACATCCGGCCCCGTATGCGGGCATTTATGCGCGGCGGCGGCGGCGAAGGATTCCGGCGGCAAGCAGCATTCCGGCCAATGCCGTGCTTGGCTCGGGGATGGCGCTGGTGTAGTTCAGGTAAATACCTGTGCCGTCTTGATACAGGGAAAATGAGGCGGACGAACGGATACTGGTCAATGTCTGTGCCTGCCCGTCGATCCCAGTGTAGGCGAGCTGCAATTCTTCGAAACCGGAAATCTGCCCGGTGACATCGAACAGTTTCCATCCGCTGGTTCCGGTGTAGCTGATATCCCAGAAGGCATCCGTCCAGTCAACGGCGCTTGTTCCAAGCGCGAAATCCAAATTGACCGTGGTGGAGCCACTGAAGGTCAGGTCGCCTGTGACATCGATGCCGTCGTAGTTCGTGCCCCGGCCAGCGACTGTGTTGTCGATGAGTTCCCAGACGATGGAAGCTCCGGTCGTGTAAGTGAGACCGTCATTGAAAGTCTGCACGTCAGGGCTGTTGCCCGGTGAGTGCGTGCCGGAGATCGTCGTGCCGCCCGCGAGTGTGCCAGCACCGGCCAGGGTGGCACCGCTTGCGATGGTGGTGCCGGTGGTGGTCGTGGTTTGAGTGCCGTTGATGACCAGTGTGCCTTCGCTGATCGTAAGCGTGCCGAAATTACCCCCGCCCGAGAGTTCGAGTCCGCCGGTGCCGGTCTTGGTGATGTTTTTGGATTCTCCGGCAACCACGCCACTGATCTGCAGCAAGCTTCCTTCGCTGCTGCTCATCGTGATGTTGCTTCCGAGAGTGATCGGTGCGGAGATGGTGTGATTGCCAGCCGTGTTGGTGATGGTGCCGGCGTTGGTGGCATTGCCGACAGTGAGGGTGCCGCCGCTGCCTTGGGCGATGGTGTAGCCCCACGTGCCGTTGTTGAATGTGAGGGTGCTCACTCCGGGGTTGTTGCCATCCAGGGTGATCGTGCGGGCGGCCGTGGCGGCGCTGCCAAAAAGCGCGGTATCGGCGACGCTTGCAGCACCGTCCATACCGGGTGTGCCACCCGCATTGTCCCATTTGTCGTAACCAGCGGCACTCCATGAGCCGTCTGCGTCGTCGATCCATTCC
>JALRFY010000156.1 GCA_023253625.1 Akkermansiaceae bacterium
TCGCATTTACGAAACAGCGGCCTTCGCAGGCATTGAACTCGAAGGCCGTGAAGGCATCGAGATTCATAATGCGCGGCTCGACCGGCACGTGCGCACGCTCGGAAAAACCGACGTTGTTGTCGTACTCCTCCACCTTGAGCAGCAGACCCATCTCTTCGAGCTTCGCCGCGGCCTTCTTGCGGGCGATGAAGCGGTCGAGTCCGTGCAGATCGGGGCAATCGGGGCAGTTGATGTGCGCGTCCGGCGTGAGCACGTCGATGATCTCCAACCCGTGTCGCATGCCGATGTCGAAGTCGGCCTTGTCATGGGCCGGTGTGATCTTGAGCGCGCCGGTGCCGAATTCGATGTCCACATGATCGTCGGCGATCACCGGGATTTCCGCGTGCGGGAACGGGCGCTTCACCTTGCGGCCGATGTATTTGGCATATCTCGGGTCCTTCGGATTCACCGCCACCGCCACGTCGCCCATCAGCGTTTCGGGGCGGGTGGTGGAGATTTGCAGAAACTCGCCGGGGGCATCGGCGAGTTCGTATTTCATGAAATACAACTTCGACTTCTGCGGAGTCATGATGACTTCCTCGTCGGACAATGCTGTTAGAGAAACCGGGCACCAGTTGACGATCCGCTTGCCACGGTAGATGAGGCCCTCCTTGAAGAGTTCCACGAACACATGGCTCACCCACTTCGAGTAGGCTTCGTCCATGGTGAAGCGCTCGCGGCTCCAATCGCACGAGCAGCCGAGGCGCTTGAGCTGCTGGATGATGATGCCGCCGTGGTGGTCCTTCCAGTCCCACACGCGCTTGAGGAATTCCCCGCGGCCGAGGTCGCGGCGGCTTTTCCCCTCCTTTTCCCGCAGCTCGCGCTCGACCTTCGCCTGCGTGGCGATGCCGGCATGGTCGGTGCCCGGCAGCCACAGCACCTCCCTGCCCTCCTGGCGCGCGCGGCGGGCGAGGATGTCCTGCAGGGCATTGTTCAGCACGTGGCCAAGGTGCAGGATGCCGGTGACGTTGGGCGGCGGGATGACGATCGAATACGCTTCCTTCTCCGACGAAGGATCGGCTTCGAAGCATTTCCCGTCGATCCAGGCGGCATACCATTTGGCTTCCACCGCCTGGGGTTCATAGGCTTTCGGCAGTTCGGACATGGGGGTGGAGGGATGGCAGACGCGGCTGGCTTTGTCCAGCATCGGGAAACCCGGCTTTTGGCCTGAAATTATCGGATTCCCTTGGTGTGGCGGGCTGCTAGCTTCCATCCATGGCCAAGGGATACGAGCTGCATCAGTTGCGGATGATGGCCTTGCAAGCCATGGGCAAGGACCTTGCAAGGCGTGCGAAATCGCGCTGCGAAATCACCGGTGCGGCCGGCGTGAAGTTGTTTCCCTACGAGGTGCCGCCGGTGCCCGCCGAGCCGGACATCGAGCACACCATCCTCGTTTCCGGGCCCTGCCTGGAAATGATCAAACACCCGGAGCGCATGAGAGGCCGCGAGTGGCAGTGCCTGTCGGAAGCCGTGTGGAGCGAGCTGCCCGCCGTGCAGGTCACCGTCTGGCGGATGCTGCGCGAACTCGCCAAACGCGAAGACTGGGCGCGCGAGGTGCTGGAGGAAACCTGCCTCGACCCCGGGATTGAAGCATGGGCGCAGGCGGACACCGCCTGAATCCACCGCCGCGCAACTCTCCGCGCATCGCGGGGTTTCATGCCCGATGATCGGCACCACGGCCGCAGCGACACTGATTTTCCCGACCATGGAGCACACCCCCGGCGAAGAAATCGATGACGCGAGTGCCATCGATTTTGCACTCATGACGCGGATCGGCGCGGGCGATCACGAGGCGTTCCGCCAACTCGTCGAGCGCCACCAGAATGCGGTGGTCGGCACGGTGACGAAGATGCTTGGAAACCACAGCGACGCCGAGGACATCGCGCAGCAGGTTTTCCTGCGCATCTGGCGCAATGCCCGCCGCTACCAGCCCGATGCGAAATTCACCACCTGGCTCTACACCATCACCCGCAATCTGGTCTTCAACGAAACCCGCCGCCGCGGCCGCAAAAAGGAAGTCTCCGCCGACGAACGCGAGGAAACGGCGCGCCACGTCATCGAGGACAGCCCGGAATACCGCCCGGACCAGGAACTGCTGCAAAACGAACTCCGCGCGGCCGTGGACCAGGCCATCGCCGCCCTGCCGGAAACCCAGCGCATGGCCGTGGTCCTGCGCCGCTACGAACAACTGCCCTACGAGGAAATCGCCGTGATTCTCAAACTCTCCGTCCCCGCGGTGAAAAGCCTGCTCTTCAGGGCGCGCACCACGCTGCGCGAAGCGCTCGCGGCTTATCTGGATGAGGTCTGATCAGCCAACCACGCACGGCACCAACACCGCGTCGCTCATGCCGTGGATTTTCTTTTTATCGGCGGGCACGATGGTGGCGAGGCAGCCGTGGAACGAGGTGTTTCCGGCATCATCGGTGAAATAATACGGGCACAGCCGCACGCGGCCCTGCATCATTTCCACCGAGCCGTCGTCGCGGAACACCGGATGCGTGACCATCCGGCCTTCGCGGAATTCCTGCAGGATCCATGGTTGCTCGCCGGATTGGTCGAGCGCGTTTTGGAGCCTTTCCGCCCACTCGGCGGACGGCAGGTCGTGGCCGATGAACACGCCTCGCGAGCCCCACGCGGTTTCGTGGAAACCACTCACCTTGAGCACCAGATGGCGGTCCTTCTGGCTGAACGCCGCCACCTCCTCCCACGAATGCGCGTCGAGCCGCGGCAGCGCGGCGTGCGGCGGCAAGGGCGTGGCATCGAGCACCCAGCCGCAAGGGACCAGTCCGTGCAATCGCTGCAAATGACTGCCCCGCAACGATTGCTCCCAGACTTTTTTCAAGGCCGGCGACCACAACAGCGCGAGCCACAGCTTGTCTTCGAGGTGCGGCTTGACCGGCGGCGTGAGCTTCAATTCACGCGCCAGTGCGGCGGCGGCGATCGATTTCACCGCGGGCACCGATTCCCAGTCGAACAGCTCGAAAAACCGATAGAGCGCCCTGCCGTCCGGTTCGTATTCCTCGGCGGTGGCGACCTGCCAGGCCTCGCCGAGTTCACCGCACAGCCACTCCATTTCCGGCCGGTAGTCGCCCGCCTCCTCGGAAACCAGCACCGCGCCGCCGTCCGGCAGCAGCGAGCGGAATCCGTCGATCATGCCATCCGCACCGCCCAATACCTCATGGCCCGCCTTGGCATAAATGCGCGAGAGCCATGCGGTCACGCCGATGCCGCCCGGCACGCTGTCCAGCTCGGTGAGCGCGAAGCCGTCTTCCGTTACAACAAGGTCGGGACGGATCACGCGCGGCAGAAATTCCGCCCCGCGCGGGTCACGCTGGAGGCGGGCCATCCACTCGGGCTTGCCCACGTCGAGCAATTCCGCGAGCCAGCCGGGCAAATTCCCGGACGCGCTGCGGCGGTAAAGTTGGTCGCAAGTCTGCTGGAAACGCGCCAGCGGATGGCCGAGCGAGACGATCCGCCGCGCCTCCGCCTTGCTGAGCTGGAACGGTTCCGGCGACCACCTCCAGCCACCGCCACCGAACAATCCCCCCTCCGGCAAGGCATCGCGCAATTCCGCCAGTTCCAATCCCATCGCGCGCGCAGATTCCACCGCGCTCCGGCGTTTGCCAAGACAGGATTCCAAAGAACTCGACTCCCCCCGCGCCGGCGTTCCACATTCCGGGCATGAAACCGCGGTTCTCCGCAGACCGATCCAAGCACGGCATCCAGGCACGTGAAAACCGCCACGTGCAGACGCAGGAAAAATCAGTGCCCTCGCTTGGTGAGGACGAGTTGATGGCCATCGTCGCCGCGGAAAAGACACCGTTCATCCTGATTCTCGATTGCATCCAGGACCCACACAACCTCGGTGCCATCCTGCGCAGCGCCGATGCCGCCGGCGTCCATGCCGTGGTCGCACCCAAGGACAAGGCGGTGGGCCTCACCGAAACCGTGCGCCGTATCTCGGTGGGCGCGGCCGACCATGTTCCCTTCGCCCAGGTCACCAACCTCGCCCGCACGATGGAGAAACTGAAAGCCGCCGGAGTTTGGCTCGTCGGCACCTCGGACCACGCCAAGGCGAAGTCGATTTACGATCTCGACCTGACAGGTCCGCTGGCCATCGTGATGGGCGCGGAAGACAAGGGCATGCGACGGCTTACCGGGGAAAACTGCGATTTCCTCGCCTCGATCCCGATGGCCGGAAAGGTCGAGTGCCTCAACGTCTCTGTGGCCACCGGCGTGTGCCTGTTCGAGGCGGTCCGTCAACGCCAGGCGCGCCCATGAATCTGAATTGAAAACTCGAACCGCAGATGAACGCAAATTCACGCAGATGTTCTGATAGCCGGATGGGATTTGAGATCAAACGTCGAGGCTCTCCGAGCAAACGTCCATCTGCGTCCATCTGCGGTTGATTTCTCTATCGATTATGAAGGAACCGGTGCGCATTTTCTCGGACCTCCATCTCGGCCACAAGGTGTCGCGGATTCCCGAGGTCTCCATGCTGCGCCCGCTGATCGCCGGTGCGGGCACTGTCATCTTCAACGGCGACACCTGGCAGGAACTAGCCGCGCCATTCCGGGCCCGCGCGGAAGTCATGCTGGCGGAACTCCGCGCGCTCTGTGCCGAGGAAGGCGCGGATGCCGTCTTTCTCCCCGGAAACCACGACCCCGGCTGGCCCGGACCAGGCTGGCTTGAACTTGGCGGCGGGAAAATCGTCATCACCCACGGCGACACCCTGTTCCGCGCCAGCTCGCCGTGGAAACGCGAGATCCTCACCGCGCCGCAGCGCGTGGAGGAAATCTGGGCGGCCCATCCCGAGGCTTCGAGCGATCCAGCCCAACGCCATCAAGTGGCACGCGAAATCGGCCGCGAACTCTGCTCGGTGGAATACCCGCTCGGCCGCCACCTCATCCAACGCGCCTGGGATGCCGCCACCCCGCCGCACCGCGCGTTGTGGATGCTCTTCGCTTGGTTCACCCAAGACCGCGCCGGCGCGCGCTTCTGCGAAACCTATTTCCCCAACGCGGAATTCCTCGTCATCGGCCACTTCCACCACCGCGGCTGCTGGCGGCGCCACGGCCGCACCGTCATCAATACCGGCTCGTTCCTCGACCCCGGCCGCGCGGGCTGGGTGGAATGGAATGATGGCAGACTCACCCACGGCTTGATCGATGAATTCCCCGGCGAATGCCGCATCGGCCGCCAATGCGGGCCATGACACTGTCACCCCGGCCGGATGGCCCGCTCGCCGCCAGTTGTTGTCAGGATCGGAAAAATCCCCGCACCGGACATTTTGCGGTGGCGCGCCGGGGCAAGGATCGCCTACCAAGCCGCACGTGGAATCCGCCGATTACAAAGTCCGCCTGGAGATTTTCGAGGGCCCGCTCGACCTCCTCCTCTACCTCATCAAGAAGGACGAGGTGGACATCCACTCGATTTCCATCGAGCGCATCACCCGCCAGTATCTCGACTACATCAACACCTTCAAGCTGCTCAACATCGACCTGGCCTCGGAGTTCATCGTCATGGCCGCCAATCTGATGTACCTCAAGAGCCGCACGCTACTGCCGCGCACCGAGCAACCGCCCGAGGAGGATGCCGAGGAGGACGATCCACGCTGGGAGCTGATTCGGCAGCTCATCGAGTACAAGAAGTTCAAAGACGCCGCTGGCTTTCTCTCGATTCGCGAAATCGAACAAGAGGGGCGCTTTGCCCATCAACCCGAACTTGGGGAAAAATTCTCTGAAGAACCACCCGCTCTCGCCGAGGTGTCGATCTTCGATCTGATCAGAGCATTCCAAAATGTCCTGAAGCGTTTCGAAGAGTCACACGACTTTGGCGACATCATCGATGATCGCTTCACCGTCTCCGACAAAATCGACCTGTTGATGAATCGCCTGACACCGGGTCAATCGCTGCGCTTCGAAGAACTCTTCATTTCGGCCACCACCAAGGCCGAAGTCATCGTCACATTCCTCGCCCTGCTGGAACTCATGAAGCTC
>JALRFY010000225.1 GCA_023253625.1 Akkermansiaceae bacterium
CTGGTTGCTAGGTCAAGCGACCCCATTAAGCTGGCTCTGGGCCTGGCTGGGCTGGATGGCGTTTAACGGGCTGCTGCTCTTTATCTACCCGGTCGTGATTGCCCCGCTGTTCAACAAATTCACGCCGATGCCGGACGGCGAGCTGAAGCAAAAGATCGAGGAGCTTGGAAAACGCTGCGGCTTTCCGCTTGATGGCGTGTTCGTGATGGACGGTTCGAAGCGCTCGACCAAGGCGAATGCCTTTTTCACCGGTCTTGGCAAGCGCAAGAAGATCGCGCTGTTCGACACGCTCATCGAAAAGAGCAGCGTGCCCGAGCTGCTCGGGGTGCTGGCCCACGAGATCGGTCACTTCCGCCGCGGCCATGTGAAACAGCGCCTCGCCGCCGGCATCGCACAAACCGCCGCCGTGTTTTTCCTGTTGGGTGTCTGCACCGATCCGGACGGTAAATTTGCGCCTGTCCTGTTCGATGCCTTCGGCGTGGATTTGATATCCCCGCACGTGGGATTGGTGCTCTTTTTCATCCTCTTCGAACCAGCCGCCCGACTGCTCGGCGTGCTGCTGCACGCTTGGTCGCGCAAGCACGAATACGAGGCCGACGCCTTCGCCGCGGAGGTGACCGGCGACCCCGCGCCGCTCGCCGACGCGCTGCGTAAAATGACCTCGGACCACCTCTCGCACCCATGCCCGGCCACCCTCCGTGTGTGGCTCGACTACTCGCACCCGCCGCTCATCGACCGCCTGCGGGCGCTGCGTGCTGCGGGCCCGGTGAAAACGGGGTAATGAATGGGGTAATGAAGTTGACCCCGCAGTCCTGCGGGTTTAAGAATCCAGCAATGAAATACCATCCGGCCAGTGCTGCAGCGGCAATTTTCGCAATGGCATCCTGCGAATCGATGAACCGTCCGATCCACGCGGGAAATTTCGACCCCCTCAGTCCTCCGGGCGCGGGCGAGTCCCGTCTTGCGATGGCCGGCCCGGGATTCAAGACCGGCGGATTCGTCACCGCCGTGATGGACAACACCGCTTTTTTCTCCAAGCGCCCGCAAGGCGATGCCGATGCGGACAAGCTCCTGCCCCGCAGCACCTCGATGAAGGTGATCTCGGCGGACCACAGCTACGTGAAAGTGGAACTCGACAGCGGCGAGGTCGGATGGGTGCCCACGGTCATGGTCGAGGACCCGTCCGCCGCACCCGTCAATGGCTCTGAATTCGAAGTCACCAGCCCGAATGAAATCCAGGTCTATCCTCCGGTGCCGGGATTCGGCGGCGCACCAGTGCCGGGCGACGCTCCCGCCGAGGGAGCGATTCCGACGGTGATCGAGCCGGAAACCCCGAATGGGCAGAACGGCGCGTCCGTGCCCTTGCCGGAGGTTCCCGGCTCAAGGGCTCTTCCTGATGTCACGCCTGCGCAGTGAGCTGCGGGCGGCCGCTCACTTGATGACGATTTTCCTGCCGCGGCCCTTTTCCCATGCAGCGAGCACGCTTTGGTGCAGAGCGGCGAGTTCTGCTTCGCTGAGCACGCGGTATTCGATGGTGCGGGCGTGGGTGGTTTCGGGGAATTTCTTGACCACCATTTCGTGGATGTCGGTGCCGGCGCTGCGGGCCGCTCCTTCGATCAACTGCTCGCCACGCTTTGCGAGTCGCCGGGCGGCATCACCGGCCGCGCCGCCCACCGAGTCGGTAACCGGCTCGATGTAATAAAAACGCGCCAGCGCCTGGCCCAGCGCATCGACGGTGACTTCGTCCACGATCACCGCGCCATCCAGCACGTATCGATGGCGGCTCACCGCCGAGATGCGATCCAGCGCCACCATGTAGTGCCCGCCGGGCAACGAGGCCTGCCAGAAACGGTTCTGCTGCACGCTGTCCTCCGGAGCCTTGGGCTGCGGGGTATCCTGCTGGGCCGCGGCCGGTATGGTGATGGCGAGGAGAATGACGGCGGCGTAAAGCGATGGTGGCTTTTTCATGCCGGCAGGCTGGCAGATCTTTCCGCGTTTGACCAGTCTTTGAGAGAATACTTCGCAAAAGTTAATGATTGCATGGAAAGTCTTGTAAATTCACACTCCGGGAATGGTTCGCTACCGCGCCAACGTCGCCGCCCTGATGGTGAATCCGGCGGGTGGTCTGCTGATTTGCGAACGCGCGAATATTGCCGGCGCTTGGCAGTTTCCGCAGGGTGGGGTGGACCCGGGCGAATCCCCCGAGCAGGCCTTGTTTCGCGAAGTCCGGGAAGAAATCGGCCTGCTGCCGAAGCACTATGAGATCATCGACCGCCGCGAGGGCTACCGCTATCTCTACCCGCAGGGCACGCGTGGCAAGAAGCTGCGCAAACACGGCAGCCATGGCCAGGAGCAGACGTATTTCCTCTGCCGGCTCAAGGCGGACGCGCCACAGGTGAACGTGGACCAGAAGTCGCGCGAGTTCCGCGCTTACCGGTGGATTCCGCCGCAGGAGTTCGATCTCGACTGGCTTCCGGAGTTCAAGCGCGACGTTTACCGCGAGGTGATGCGGGATTTTTTCCGGCTCTGCCTGTGATGCCGCCGGGATCGCGGCCGCGACCGGTGAGCAGCGCGATCACGCGCAGAGCAAAATCGAGACGTCCGCTCCATGGCCGAGACGGGCGGACGATCTTCCAGCTGTTTTTTTCCGCGATGGCGGTGAGCACCGGCGAGGGATTCACCACGGTGGCGGACTGGCAAAGCCCCAGCATCGGGAGGTCGGCGCAACTGTCGGTGTAGCCGTGGCAATGGCGCAGGCGACCGTCTTCATCGAACCAGGATGCGGGCAGCCGTTCGTGCAGGCGCCGGACCTTCGCCGCTCCCTTGTGGTTTTTCAGGCGGGGAAACAGGCCGCGGTTTTCCACCACGGTGCCGAGCGTGAGATCGAAGCCGAGGTTTCCGCCGATGTGTGAAACATAAAACTCCGGGCTGGCCGAGGCGAGGATGGTGAAGTGGCCCGCCGCTCGGTGATTTTCCAGCTCAGCCCGCACTTCCTGATAGATCGAAGGCATCACCGAGCGGGCGAACTCTTCGGAATGGGCCGCGAGTTTCTCCGCGGGCATGCGCCAGAGGAAACTGAGAAAAACGCGCTTCATCCGGCCCGAGCCGAGCAGCCCCGCCAACGGCAGAAAGATGAGGAAGAGCGGCAGGAATGACCCGCGCCATGGCTCATGCCGCAAGACATGATGCCGGAACAACAACTGGCAGTCCCAAGGCAGCAAGGTGCCGTCGAGATCGAACAAGGCGATCCCCGGCGGCGGGGTGGCGGGTGGTTTTGCTGACATGCGGCGGGCGCAGCATGCACCAAGGCGGGCGTAAAGTCAGGGAAATTGATCAGCCGCATGATCCTGCAAATCGGCTTTCCCAGCCGTCTCAAGCACACTAGCGTCGCCGCACCATGTCCGCAGAAGCCCTCCGCGCCGCCGTCCGCGATGTTATCGATTTCCCGAAACCCGGCATCGTCTTCAAGGACATCACGCCGATCCTCGCCGACGGTGCGCTATTCCGCGAATCGATCTCGCTGCTCTGCGAAACCGCCGGCGGCGCGAAAATCGACAAGGTCGTCGGCATCGACGCGCGCGGCTTCATCTTCGCCGCCGCCGTGGCCGACCGCCTGGGCGCGGGCTTTGTTCCTGTTAGAAAAAAGGGCAAGCTGCCGTGGAAGACGCACTTTACCGCCTATGAGCTCGAATACGGCGAGGCTGCCGTTGAAATGCACCAGGACGCGGTGAAACCCGGTGAGTCGATCCTGGTGGTGGACGACCTGCTCGCCACCGGCGGCACTGCGGCGGCGGCCTTGAAGCTGCTCGCCGGTCTCGGTGCAAATGTGCTCGGCGTCTCCGTCCTCATCGAACTGGAGTTTCTCAACGGCCGTTCGAAACTCGAGCCGCACCCGGTCCGCACCATCATCACCTACTGACACCATGTCCTGGCAAACCTACCACCAATCGCTCCTCCGCTACCCGCACCTCGGCTTCTCGCTCGACCTCTCGCTGATGGACATCGGCGGGGAATTCCACAGCCGGATGGCTTCGAAAATCGACAAGGCCTTCGCCGACATCGCGGCGCTGGAAGCCGGTGCCATCGCCAATCCCGACGAAGGCCGCATGGTCGGCCATTACTGGCTGCGCAATCCGGACCTCGCCCCGACGCCGGAGTTGAAACAAGCCATCACCGGCCCGCTGGCGGATCTCAAGGCCTTCGCCGCCAAGGTGCATTCCGGCGAAGTGAAGGCCCCCAACGGAAATTTCCAACAGATCCTGCTCATCGGCATCGGCGGTTCGGCGCTCGGACCGCAACTCGTCGCGGAAGCCATCGGCCAGCACGCGAAGCTGCCGGTTCATTTCTTCGACAACACCGACCCCGCCGGCATGGACGCGGCGATCGCCAAATTGAACGCGCTTGGCATGGACAAGACGCTGGTCTTGGTCATTTCCAAATCCGGCGGCACGCCGGAAACGCGCAACGGCATGCTCGAGGCGATGGCCGCATGGGAAAAAGCCGGACTTGATTTCGGCAAGCACGCCGTCGCCGTGACCGGCGTTGGCTCGAAACTCGATCAATTCGCCACGGAGCAACAATTCATTGTCCGTTTCCCGATGGAGGACTGGGTCGGCGGCCGCACCTCGGTGCTTTCCACCGTCGGACTCGTGCCCGCCGCGCTGCAAGGCATCGATATCGATCAACTGTTGGAAGGTGCCGCCGCGATGGATGTGGAAACGCGCAGACCGGAGGTGAAAACCAACGCCGCGATGCAACTCGCGCTCGCCTGGCACCATGCGACAAACGGCCGCGGCGAGAAGGACATGGTCGTGCTGCCCTACAAGGATTCGCTCGTCCTGTTTTCCAAATACCTCCAGCAGCTCATCATGGAGTCGCTCGGCAAGGAGCTGGATCTCGATGGAAACACCGTCCATCAGGGACTCGCGGTGTATGGCAACAAGGGCTCCACCGACCAGCACGCCTACATCCAGCAGTTGCGGGATGGAGTTAACAATTTTTTCGCCTGCTTCATCGAGGTGCGCAAGGGCCGCGAGGGCGCGAACATCGAGGTCGATCCCGGCACGACGACCGCCGATTACCTGCAAGGCTTCCTGCGCGGCACCCGCAAGGCGCTGCATGCCGCGGGACGCAAGTCGCTCACCATTTCCATACCGGAAGTCACGCCCTTCACCCTCGGCCTGCTCATCGCCCTCTTCGAGCGCGCGGTGTCCTTCTACGCATCATTGGTGAACATCAACGCCTACCACCAACCCGGCGTCGAGGCCGGCAAAAAAGCCGCCGGCGTGTTCCTCGATCTGCTGAAAACCGTTAGAAGCCATCTCACAAGCACACCGCAAACCGCGGAACAAATCGCCGCCGCCTGCCATGCCGACGCCGAAGACGTCCACCACTGCCTCACCCACCTCGCCGCCAACGGCGGGGCGAACCTCATTCTTGGCGGAACGCCGGCGGACGATGCTTTCTACGGATGAGCGGCTTTATTCCCAATTCTTCATCCCGGAGGGATCCAGGATATTAGCCGGTGGGCATCGCCCCCGGGATCGGGCGGTTTCCACATTGCGCCCCGGATGGGGCGCGAGAAACCCACCCCATGCCCTCGACCCACCTCTGTCTGAACGTCCATCTGGTTTTCGGCACCAAAAACCGTGAACCGATGATTTCATCGGCCTGGATGGGAAATCTCCATGCCTATCTCGGCAGGACCATCCGGTGATTGGGTGGCGTGGCATTGGAGGTCGGCGGCATCGCCGATCACGTCCACATTCTGATGGGGATCAAGGCAACCCATTGCCTTTCCGACATGGTCCGGGAAATCAAAAGCGAATCCTCACGCTGGGTGCATGGGATGGAAGGTGGGAAGAATTTCGCATGGCAGGAGGGATATGGGGCATTCACCGTCAGTCCTTCGCCCATCTTCACGCCCCCGCGTTCCACCAATCGGGCTGGTTGCCGGGTTTCCATTTGATGCTGCATCCGCTGCTCGGGTAGGGACGCGGCATCGGGTCCTCGCCGGATCCCAACCGGCGCACGGCTTCGCGCAGGTCGCCGCCGTGGACCGGCCGGCCACTGCGCGGGCGGGTGTCGTCGAATTGCCCGGCATAGGCGAGTTTTCCGGCGGCATCGAACAGGAAGAAATCCGGCGTGCAGGCCGCGCCGTAGGCGAGCGCGGTTTGCTGCGATGCGTCGATCAGATAGGGAAATCCCCACCCATGTTGATCGGCGAAGGCCGGCATGTGTCCGGCGGCGTCCTGGGTGTATTTTTCCGCGTCGTTGGAATTGATGGCCACGGTGCCCACGCCCTGTTCCGCGATCTCGCGGGCGAAGGTGCCGAGCGCATCGGCGAGATGGACGACGAACGGGCAATGGTTGCAGACGAAGATCACCAGCAATCCGGCCGGGCCGGCGCAATCGGCGCGCGAAACAATGCTTCCGGCGGCATCCGGCAGCGTGAAATCCGGCGCGGCATCGCCCAGATGCAGGCGGAAGGTGGAGAGCACTTCGGGCATACGTAAAAATAGCACGGATGCCCTATCGGCAAAACGATTTTCCGCCTTGGAAACCACCGTGCGCCCGGGGCAGGCTCGCCGCACCGTGACCGATTCCCTCACCCCCGAGGAACTGCGGCGTTATGCGCGCCACCTGCTCATCCCCGCCATCGGCGAGGCGGGGCAGCTGCATTTGAAAAACTCCGCCATACTGCTCGTCGGCTGCGGCGCGCTGGGATCGCCTGCCGCGATGTATCTCGCCGCCGCCGGTGTCGGGCGGCTTGGCTTGGTCGATTCCGACACGGTGGATGCCTCGAACCTCCAGCGCCAAATCCTCCACGGCGAGTCGTGGATCGGGAAACCGAAACTCGAAAGCGCCGCCGCCCGCCTACGCGAAATCAATCCGCATGTTTCCATCGAACCGCACGCCACCCGCTTCACCCCGGACAACGCGATGGACATCGCCCAAGCCTACGACGTGATCGTCGATGGTTCGGACAATTTTCCCACCCGCTTTCTCACCAGCGACACCGCGTATTTCCTGCGCAAGCCGCTCGTCTTCGGCGCAATCCACCGTTTCGAGGGGCAGACTGGAGTGTTTGCACCGCACCTTGGCGGGCCGTGTTACCGCTGTATGTTGCCGGAAATGCCCGCTGCCGGCAGTGTGCCGTCCTGCGCCGAGGCGGGCGTGCTCGGCGTGTTGCCGGGCATCATCGGATCGATCCAGGCGATGGAAGCGATCAAACTCATCCTTGGCATCGGCCATCCGCCGCTGGGAAAACTCACCGCCTACGACGCGCTCGACAGCCGTTTCCGCAGCTTCACCCTGCCGCGCGATCCCGCCTGCCGCCTGTGCGGCGATGCGCCGGAAATCCATTCCATCCACAACCCCGAAACCCTCGCGCAAGAATCCTGCACCACCTCCACAAGCCCCATGCAAACCATCACCACCACCGAACTCCGCGCCCTCCTCGCCGACGGTTTCCAAGGCCTCCTCATCGACGTCCGCGAGCCGCACGAACACGCCATGGCCCGCATCGAAGGCGCGCGGCTCATCCCGCTCGGCACGCTCATGGAGCACATCGAATCCCTGCCCGCCGACCGCGACATCATCATCCATTGCAAGATGGGCATGCGCTCGGCCCGCGCCTGCGAGATGCTCATGGCCCGCGGCTTCAGCCGCGTGAGAAACGTCATTGGCGGCATCGATGCCTGGCTGGAAGGGGAATGACCAAGCCGTTGAGCACCGAACGTGACGCGGGCATCCTTGATGGGGATGCCCGCGCGTGGTTCGGATGGATGTGGCCGCCAGTGATCAGTTGACCTCAAAGCGCCAGAAGCGGTGGCTTGCATCGCCGAGGCCGGCGGGGATTCACGGCAGCGTACGGTAACGCAGGCTCTTGTAATGCACGACGCTTTTGGGGTCGTGCGCCTGGATGGCGATGGTGCCTTCGCCGAGCTTGCGGGTGGCATGGCCGGGGTCTGCGGGCTCGGTGTAATCGTTCACAACCTTGTCGTTCACCTTGATCACGACGCGTTTGCCCTCGACGCGGATGGTGTATTTGAACCACTCGCCGTCCTGGTTCGGGGCATCGTTCATGACATCCTTCACGGCATAGACGCTGCCGGTTTTGCGCGGGTCCTTGTGAGTGGCGTTGACCTGCGCCTCGTAGCCGTGAGCGGGCCAGCCATTCTCCTGCCATTGGGTATGGAAAAACACGCCGGAATTCGCGCTCGGGAACGTCTTGACCATCGCCTCGAACTCAAAATCGCGCATTGCCGCCTTGGCCTCGGGGCCGACATAAAAAAGATGCGCGCGCGGGCCGTCGATCACCAGGATCCCGTCCTTCACCTGGAACGATCCGGGGTTTTCAGTGGAGACCTTCCAGCCGGTGAGGTCCTTGCCATTGAACATGTCGATCCATTCGGCGGCGCTGGCGGCAGTGGTCAGGATCGCGGAAGCGAAGAGGGTAAATATGCGTGACATGGGTGGAAGCTGACGCCGATCCCGCAGTCTGTCGATGTGATTTGTGCATGAGCAGGGCAGGCGGCTAAAGGCCGCTGTTCCGGCATTCATTTCGCTTGCCACGGGATGGGGGAAACCGCCACAACAAGCGCCGCTCAGCCGGGTGGACGCTCGAAATTCCTTCGTTTCCCCCGGCTGGGCGGAAAGAAAACACATTCGCGACCCCCAAAAATGGACAGCATTTCATCCCGCATCGCCAAAGTTTCCCCATCCCTGACGCTCGCCGTCACCGCGCAGGCCAAAGCCATGATCGCCAAGGGCGAGGAGGTTTACGCGCTGGCCGGTGGCGAACCGGAAGTTGACACCCCGGAATTCATCAAGGAGGCCGCCATTCAGGCGCTGCGCGACGGCCGCACCAAATACACTCCCGCCGGCGGCATCCCCGAGCTGCGCGAGGCGCTCGCCGCCAAGCTGCTCGTCGATAACAACCTGCAATACGCGCCCAACCAGATCTGCGTCACCGCCGGCGCGAAAATGGCCTGCTTCAACGCCATCCTCGCCGTGATCGAGGAGGGCGACGAGGTGATCATTCCGTCGCCCTACTGGGTTTCCTACCCGGAAATGGTGCGCCTCGCCGGCGGCGTGCCGGTGATCGTGGAAACCAAGGAATCCACCGGCTGGAAAATGACTCCCGAGCAATTCGAGGAAGCCATGACTCCGGCCACCAAGATGGTCATTCTCAACACCCCCGGCAACCCGACCGGCGCGGTTTACACCGAGGCGGAACTCCGCGCCATCGGCGATATCGCACTCGGAGAGGACATCGTCATTCTCTCCGATGAGATTTACGAAAAACTCGTCTATGGCGAAGCGAAGCACGTTTCCATCGCTTCGCTCAGTGAGGAACTTTACAACCTCACCATCACCGTCAACGGCTTTTCGAAGTGCTACTCGATGACCGGCTGGCGCCTCGGCTACACCGCCGCGCCCAAGCCGCTCGCCGACGCCATCGACAAGATCCAGAACCACACCGTTTCCAACGCCAACACCTTTTCGCAATACGGCGCACTCGCCGCCTTGCAGGGCGACCAGGCGTTCATCGAAGACCTGCGCGGCGAATACGATGTGCGCCGCCAGTTCGTGTTTTCCCGCCTCAAGGCGATCAACAACATCCGCGTGGTTGAGCCGCAGGGTGCGTTCTACTTCTTCGTTTACACCGGCCAAATGGGCCTGAAATCGATGAATCTCTGCGACAAGCTGCTCTCGCGCTACAAGGTGGCCTCCGTGCCCGGCATCGCCTTTGGCTACGACGAAGGCCTCCGCCTCAGCTACTGCACCACGCTCGATATCCTCCACGAGGGCCTCACCCGCTTCGAGCAGTTCTGCCGCGAGCA
>JALRFY010000159.1 GCA_023253625.1 Akkermansiaceae bacterium
ACGCCGGTGCGCTCAAGCAGAAGGCCATCGAACAGGATATCGACTACCGCAACCGCCTCATCGCCCTGCTCGGCACCCCCTACAGTGGCTCCATCGGCAACGGCCAGATCTTCCAGGAAGGTTATACCGGGCCGGATACCATCACCTATATGTATCTCGATGCCACCACCGTCGAGCAGTTGCTGCCCGGCCAGGCTCAGGCGTTTCGGAATGTCCAGACCACGATCGAAAATGACGTCTATGTGACAGGTGGAAAGCTCGACTTCATGCCGACAACAGGCTTGGTCAATGACGACACAAAATATAATATTTTCGACGATTTCTTCCCGGACCATCGGAGGGCCATTGACAGCAATTCCAGCTACAATCACTCCAATAATCACGCTCCGATCATCCTCAATGATTTCAGCGAAGACACGACCGACTCAGAGGGAAACAAGCTCTCGGTGGAGGTGCCCATCTCCCTGACCTCGCAGTATGCCTTCAAGGCTCCCGAGGCATGGGAGCGGCGTGCAGCCACCGGGGAGATCCAGAACGCGTTGGGCGACATGCTTCGCTCCGAAGTCGCCCTCGAGACCGCCATCGACGATTACCAGGTCTACATCAACAAACTCCAAAACCTGGCCACCTATGCCCAGTGGAGGATGTATTCCCTCGATCAAGCGCAGAAGAGCCGGCAGAATTATCTGGAACTTATTACGGCGCTAAAACAGGCGAAGAATCTTTTGGAAACGCAAGACGAAGAAACGAAGGAGCTTCGAGAAGGCTTCTGGAATGGAGCAAACCGACGTCTCGAACTTACGAAACAAAATCTGAACATTGTCGGTGGGGAGCTGGCATCGTTCCCTGCGGCACTTTCTTCTAATGCCTTTGCCGACGCCGAGATTTTCACGGTCACAGTGACCAACAAGTTCATAAAGTACTCAAAGCTCTTAACCGAAATGGCATTGACTCAAGCCGAACTCCTCAAAGACAACGACGCCGAAATCTACGCTGAGTTCAACGAGTTGCTCGAGCTGCTGAAGGAACTCTCCAACGAGCTGCAAGAGGAGCCGTCCAAGCGGCTGGCGATGGCGACTGCCGTCCAGAACCTCAACATGGCGGGCGCCAAGGTTCGCTCGCTGGAGGCCGAGGCCAACCGCCTGCTGGGAGAGCGTGCGGCGATGAACAAGATGATCGCCTCCCGCGCCCAGACCGGCCGCTACGGAGACATGATCGCCCGCCTCAGCCGCGACGACGCGGCGCGCAAATACGAGAGCGCCATGGACACCGCGGTGCGATTCGCCTGGCTGGCCGCCAAGTCCTACGACTACGAGACCAGCCTCTCGCCCGGCCACCCGGCCAACGCCGTGACCGTGCTGGAGGATCTCGTGAAGGTGCGCCAGCTCGGCCAGTGGGAGGGGGACACGCCGCGCATCGGCAACGGCGGCCTCGCCGAGATCCTCGCCAAGCTCAAGGGCAACTACGAGTTCCTCAAAGGCAACCTCGGGCTCAACAACCCGCAGGCGGAAACCTCCACCCTCTCGCTGCGCACGGAGGCCGCGCGCAACGTCACGGATGAGATGTGGAAGAGCTACCTCGCCAACAGCCAGGTGGCGGATCTCAACCAGGATGCGGACTTCAGCCGCAGCTGCCGGCCCTTCGCCAGCCCGGCCGGCCCGGCCCAGCCCGGCTTCAAGATCGAGTTTTCCAGTGAGATCAACAGCGGCAAAAACTTCTTCGGCAAGCCGCTCAGCGCCGCGGACCACGCCTTCAGCAGCGCCAACTTCGCCACCAAGATCCGCTCCGTCGGCGTCGGCTTCTCCGGCTACGATGTGGCGGCGGATGGTGTGCAGAAGCTCGCCGCCACCCCGCGGGTTTATTTCGTGCCGGCCGGCATGGACATCATGCGCTACTCCGATGGTCTGGTGCCCCAGACCCGCGGCTGGAACGTGGTCACCCAGCGCATTCCGGTGCCGTTCCCGATCAACACCACCGACCTGCGCGACTACGCCTTCAACCCGGCGGTGGACAGCCTGAACGGCAGCTTCGCGGAATTGACCCGGCTGGGTGACTTCCGCGCCTACCCGACGGCGGGCGGTATCCTCAGCGGCGGCGATCCCGCCTACACCGACAGCCAGCTCTTCAGCCGCTCGGTGTGGAACACTCGCTGGATCCTCTTCATCCCCGCGGCCTCGCTCGGCAGTGACCAGAAGGCCGCGATACAGCGCTTCATCGATACAGTGACCGACATCCAGCTCCAGCTCACCACCTTTTCTTCCTACGGGATGTAACCATGCCCGCCGCCATCTTCGATTCTGCACGCATGCTGAGCCACTGCCTCCGCTGGGGCGGTGTGTTCGCCGTGCTGCTGCTGGCCGGTTGCGGCAAGAAGGAGGCCCCGCCGGATGCCGGCGTGCTCGCCAAGGGCGAGGGTTGGTCGGTCCGCGCCGAGGACTTCCGCCACTGGTGGGCCACCCGCCCCGGCCCGGCCGACAGCCCGCAGGCCCGCGCGGAGGCGCTCGACCGCCTGGTGGAGCGCGCCACCCTGGCCGCCGCCGCCCGCAAAGCCGGGCTGGAGCGCGACCCCGAGACCGCCGCGCAGATCGAATCCCTGCTCATCGCCCGCCTGCGGGAGCTGCGGCTGGCACCGCAGCTCGCCGCGGTGAAAGTCTCCGATGAGGAAGTACGCGCTCGCTACGACGCGCAGCGCGAGAGCGCCCACACCCAGCCCGAAGCGCTGCACGTGGCCCTGCTCTGGTTCAACACCCGCGGCCAGCAGCCGCTGGTGGATCGCTACCGCCCGCGCCTCGAGCAGATCCGCGCCGAAATCAGCGCCGACCCTGAGAAATTTCCCGTCGCGGCTGGTTTCGGTCCCGCCGCCGTGGGCAACACCGAGCACCGGGCCTCCCGCCTGATCGGTGGCGACCTCGGCTGGCTGGAACTGGGGCCGGGCAGCGATCCCTGGCGGCAGGCGGTGCTCGAGCTCGCGGCCGCGCTGAAAAATCCGGGCGATCTGAGCGAGATCGTGGCCGGCAAGGACGGACTCTTCCTCGTGCGCCTGATCGAGCGCCGGGCCGCCGTGGTGAAGCCCTTCGAGGCCGTCAGCGCGGAGATCCGCAAGAGCCTCATCGAGCAGCGGCGCAAGCAGCTCGAGGAGGAATTCACCCGCGGCATCCTCTCCCGGGCACCGTCCGAGCGTTTCCCCGAAACCCTCTCCGCCCTCACCGACCTTCCCGTCCGGGCGGGTGTTCCATCACTTCCCGGTACCCCGTCGGTCCCGCCCGTCCAGCCTTCCACTCCGCTTCCGAAACCTAACGATCGTTAATCCATGAACACTGGAGATTTCCGCCGCACCTCTTTGCCCGCCTTGCTGATGACCCTGGCCTTCGCCTGGGTGTCCACCGCCGGAGCCGCCAGCATTTCCGAGCCGCCGCTCGTCGTCCACGGCAAGGTGATGAAGCTCGGCCAGGGCGGCGGCTTCCAACTCTTCAGCGGCACCCTGCACGTGAAGCTGGTCAGCGAGCAGAACCCGCCCCATGTGCTCGAACTCGACATCCCGCTGCGCAAGGCGGGAGCCAACGGTGAGTTTTCCTACCGCATCGAGATCGATCAGGAAACCGCACCGGCCGCCGACAAGCGTTCCAGCACCCTGATCATTGGCAGCGGCGAGACGCGCTACGCCATCCAGTCCGCAACGGTGGACGGCTATCCTGCCAGCCTGCTGGACCCCGAGCAGGCGGCCGGGTTTTCGACCAGCTTCGCCGGTCGTGGAGAGGAGCAGCGGATCGATTTCCGCACGGACATCCCCACACCAGATACCGATGATGATGGCATGCCCGACTGGTGGGAGCAACTCTACGGGCTGGACCCCAACAAAGCCGCGGACGCGCTGGCAGATGGCGATGGCGACGGGTGGAACAACCTCAAGGAATTCCAGCTCAGCACCCATCCGCTCAGCGCCAACATCGCCCCGATGCTGCAGAACTCGCTGCTGGTGGTGACCGCCGGTGGCGGCAACGGGGTGTATCTGCCCATCGCGGATGCGGACACCACTCCGCAAAACCTCAAACTCACGCTGCTGGAAGGCGGTGCCGGCCTCGTCTGGAAACGCGCCGGCACGGCGCTGGCGCTGGGCGCATCCTTCACCTACGCGGAACTGCTGGCCGGCAACATCAGCGTGGACGTGACCGCCTCGTTCACCAAGGATACTGCCATTTTCCGGCTCGAGGATCTGAGCAGCGCCGAGGCCGTGCCTCAGGAAGTGGGGGTGGTGGTGGAGGCCTTTGCTCCGAACAAGCGCTGGCTGGCCGATCCCGCGGTCTGGCTCGATGCCGCTTCGGCCACACTAGGCACCCCGCTTGAGGAATGGACGGACCGCTCCGCCTACCGGCGCGACGGTTACCAGCCGTATGCGCAAGCCCGCCCGGTGGCCGATGGCCTGGGCCGACTCGGTTTCCATGACTCGCAATACCTTTACGTGGACGACAAAGAGGTGGACCTCGGGCGTTTCCTCGCGCTGCTGACCTTCGAATTTGATGCCGAGACGCAGGCGGATCAGACGCTGTTCAGCAGCTCCGGTCTGGAAATCAGCATCGGAGGCCCGGAATCCGGGATTCACGGCCGTTCGCTCAAGGTCGTGCAAGATGGCCGCACGATCTTCGGCCCGGTGGTGGATGTTCAGAAGCCAGTGCAGTTCACGCTGGAGAGCACGCCCGAAGGCGCAGAATTGCGGGTGCCTGGCATGGGCAGCTTCCGGGCGCGCGCCATCGAGGACGCGCCGCTTTCCTGCTTCACCACGCTGGGAGCCCGCCACCCGTTCAGCGCCGCGGAAGCCGAAAACTTCTTCAAAGGCAGCCTGCGCGAGGTGCTGATTTACAACCGCTCGCTCACGCCTGAGATGCGCGGATTCCTAGAAGACTACCAGCTCGCACGCTGGCAGGGACTGCGCGTCTGGAACCAGCGCTCCAGCAGCCATCCGGTGACGATCACCGGTGCCGGCGGCGTGCGCAACACGATCTGCGGCGGCGAGTGCAACGACACGCTGACAGGAGCCGACCAGGCCGACATCCTGCGCGGTGGCATGGGCAATAACCGCCTGATCGGCAAGGGCGGTGCTGACTGCTTCGTCTTCTCGAAAACCGGTGGCCGCGACGTGATCACCGACTTTTCCGCGACTGCGGGGGACTCCATCGACCTCACCGAATTGTTTTCCGGCAAAACCGGCCTGCCATCGCAATATATCAAACTCATCACCCTGGTCACCCGCGATGCGAACAACGTGCCGCGCGTCGATACCCGGCTGGAGTTGATCTATGGTGGCACAGGTACCACGCCCGACCAGACCATCACCCTCGAGGGGGTGGGCTTCGGCAGCAGCGACCTTGCACGCTTGGTGGGCGAGGGTAGCCTGAAACTCGGCGGTCCGCGTTACGACAGCGTCATCACCCTCGCCGTGTCCGCGGAGGACCCTTCATCACCGGGAAGCCCTCGTAAGCTCACGGTATCGCGCAGCGGCAGCACGGCTGCCTCCATCCAGGTGCCCCTGAGTCTCGGCGGCACCGCCCGCGTGGATGCGGACTACCAGATTGTCGGCTCCCAAGGAACGGGGTCGGTGCGCAGCGTGGCTCTGGCCAGAGGCGCGACCCAGGCGGTCTTCGATATCCTACCCGCAGCGAATCGCAGCGAGCTTGCCACCAGCATCTCCATCACCACCTTGCCCGTGGCCCAGGTGAGCGATGGCGGGGCTGCTCTCGAAATGGGTCTTGCGGGCGTGAGTACCCTTGCCATCCATACCACCCGCCACATCCATTCGCAGCCGGGCCTCACCGGCAGCGTCAAGGTGATCCGATCGGGTGCGCTGGATCAGGTCTTGGATGTGCCGCTCGTCTTTGGCGGCGCTCTGGTCAATGGGGTGAACGTCCAGTCGCTGCCCAGCAGCCTGCATTTTGCCGCCGGCCAGGCGACCTATTCGCTCACGGTCACGCCCATCGGCAATGCGCCCACTGGAACCGAGGTGCCGGCGCTGGCGATCGCACTGAAGGATGATGCCCTGCATTACAAGCTGGGTGCCAAAGCCGATACCTCGGTGATGTGGGTGACCCAAGGCGGTGCCGAGGCGGCATTGACCTTCGCCGACTGGCGCAGCCGTCACTTCCCGGGCAATGCCACGGCCGGCTTGGAAAATGCGGATGGCGATGGCGATGGCGTTCCGAACCTGCTGGAGTATCTGGCTGGCAGCGATCCCACCCGCGCCGATGCTGATCCCTCGATCCTGAGCATCATTCCTGTCAGCGGAGGGTATGAGCTCCGCTGGTCATCGATCCGCGCGCTCACGGATGTCCAAGCCGACATCCAGGAAAGCATCTCGCTCGGCGATTGGTCCAAGTCGCCCGTCATGACGGTCGAGAAGCGCGAATGGCTTCCGGATGGCCGGATGCGGCACAGTTACCATTTCAACGCCAATCCCGCCGTTGGTTCGAAATTCTTCCGCATGGCCCCCGCTCTGCAGCCCGCGCCCTGACCGGATGCAACCTGCGGGCGGGGCGGGGTGATTCCTTCTCAAACAAGCGTACTGCCTTCAACCGACGCTTCTGGAGGGCGGACTGATCAACGGGTCCATGCAAATTCATGCAGGAACAGTGCACGCGGGATGCATTTTGTCACTCTATAGCGCGAGCCTAAATAAACTGCCCGGCGCCGTTGAAATTCACGCCACCCACGACGATTCGCCCCTGGTGATTGAGTGAAAACGAACCGCCACCTCCAACTTGCCCGCCGATCTGACCGCAAGCCATGGAGTCAACTAAGCCCGGAATAACGAAAAACCCACCGAACCAAAGGCGGAGGCAACATGGAATGGAAGACTTCATCATTGTGGTTTAGGAATCGGAGGAGAAGTAATGGGCAGGCGGCCGTGCACAGGAACTCCTTGAATAACGGAAGGAGGTTCCGGCGCGCCTTTGCTGAAGCCACGTCCGGAACCGGTGGCGAAAAGAGTGTCATCCGATTTGCTAAACATCAGGCACATGCCTGCGCGTGAGGCCTTCAGCACGGTGACGTCCTCCGGCTTGAAGAGGAACCAGGCCGGAGCCGCGTTGACCACCGGCGCAGCTGAAGCAGGCATCAAACCGAAGGCATTGTCATCACGCAGGTATTTGATCAACTCGGGCGAGGCACTGAGCACTAGAAACCATTGCCAGCGTGCGAGACCATCCGAGTCCAGCCACTCGTGGCGCTCGGCATGCTGGATCTGGTCTGTAGGTGCAGGACGCCTCCAGAAGGCTTTCTTAAAGACCTCTTCGGCATCTTTCAAAATAAGTGTGGGAGGCGATCCCTGCCAAGAGATCGGCGCGGAATCGGCAGCCGCCTGTCGGCCCGCATCCGCCGCAGGCCATGCCAGCCAGGCGACGGCGGCCAAAAACGGAACGAGGATAAACCAGAGAATTTTCATCTATGAATGCTGGTTTTTTAAATGCAATGACGTCAAACAAGACGGATAAATTTGGCGAATCGGGCGAACTCCGTGACCAATCAGCGGATTTCATCAGTTCCCCGAGTTCGAGTAGGTGCGGAGGAAGAGTTGGATATCCTTCACGCTGGCGACGAAGCGGTTGAGCGCGTCCTGCTCGTTTTCCAGCAGGGTGTAGGCGGGGATGACGAGTTTCCAGCGGCCGTTCCAAACGCTGCGGCCGACGAGGCGGGTGTTGGTGAACTCGCTAGGAATCAGGCTGTAGAAAAACGCGGGATCGCTCACCGGGCGGAAAGCCTGGTGCTTGCGCAGGATCCAGGGCTGCTCGCTGAGGGTGCCGTTGGCATCGAAGAAGTTGGTGGTATTGAAGGCGGAGGCGCCGAGGTTATAGGGCAGCGGCAATGCCTGGTCGTGCACGGTCCAACTGCGGAGCGTGTTGGTGTCGCCTAGCGGCGGTGCGAGCATGTAGTCGCTGCCGCAGGGAATCAGCGACAGGTAGGTCCAGGTTTTCATGGGTTTATGAATTGTCCCATTCCATGGGCGCTTGACCTCTCCGCGTAAAGATCAAAATGCCGGCTTTTTCCACTCATCCGGCACTCACGTTGATCATTCCCAAGGTGGGTTTATACCGCCGGGGGAATCGGCAAATGAAGGGAGAATGGGGGAACTATGAATCGACGCCTATGC
This sequence comes from Akkermansiaceae bacterium, assembly GCA_023253625.1. Taxonomy (GTDB): domain Bacteria; phylum Verrucomicrobiota; class Verrucomicrobiia; order Verrucomicrobiales; family Akkermansiaceae; genus Luteolibacter. The sequence continues at coordinate 8,138 of JALRFY010000159.1, forward strand.
ACTACATTGGCTTGGCATTCACCGGCGCTCCCGGCGGTAGCGCCCTACCTTTCCGGCCCTACCTGGCTTGCTCGCGCGGATTGTCCGGCCATGGGTGCTTCGGATAGCGGCCGGCGAGTTCCTTTTTCATCTGGAAATAACCGCCTGTCCAAAAACTCCTGAGGTCCTTCGTCATCTGCCACGGCTTCTGGCCGGGCGTGAGGATGTGTACCAGCAAGGGCACACGGCCGTTGCAGATGGTCGGCGTCTCCCACACGCCGAAAAGATGGGAAACACGGATGGAGATATAGGGATCGGCCCCTTCCTGATAGGTGATCTTCGCCGACTGTCCGCTCGGCAAATCGATGCGCTCCGGGCAATACGAATCGAGCGCCGCCCGCTGCGCCG
>JALRFY010000204.1 GCA_023253625.1 Akkermansiaceae bacterium
CGCAAAAAAGCCATCGCCAAACTCGAGGAACTCGGTCTCCTCATCAAGGTCGACGAATACGAAAACAACGTCGGCTTCTCCGAACGCGCCAACGTCCCCATCGAACCCCGCATCTCCATGCAGTGGTTCCTCAAATACCCCAACGTCCAGGAAGCCGCCGACGCCGTCGCAAACGGCGACATCAAGTTCCGCCCCGAACGCTGGGCCAAAACCTACGCCCACTGGATGGAAAACCTCCAGGACTGGTGCATCTCGCGCCAGCTCTGGTGGGGACATCGGATTCCGGTGTGGTATCGCAAGGAGAAACTCGATGAACTGACCCATGCGGAATCATTGGATACCTCCCATCTGTCCCATGGAGTCCTGTATGTCTCATCCGATGCGCCTTCCGATCCGGAGAATTGGGTTCAAGACGAAGACGTCATGGATACCTGGTTTTCCTCATGGCTGTGGCCCTTCGCCACCATGAGCGATCTCGGCGAAAACAGCGCCACTCTGAAAAAATTCTATCCCACCACCGATCTTGTCACGGGTCCTGATATCATCTTCTTCTGGGTGGCGCGCATGATCATGGCTGGCTTCCGCTTTGCCGGTGGACTGCCGTTCAAGAATGTCTATTTCACCTCGATCATCCGCGACCTCCAAGGGCGCAAGATGAGCAAGTCGCTCGGCAACTCGCCGGACCCCATCGACCTGATGGACAAATACGGCGCCGATGCGCTGCGTTTCGGCCTGATCCGCATCGCGCCGGTCGGCAGCGACATCCGTTTCGACGAGGCGCAGATCGAGGAAGGCCGCAACTTCGCCAACAAGATCTACAATGCCTGCCGGTTCCGGCAGATGGCGGGAGAAGTTTCGAGTTTTCAGTTTTCAGTTTTCAGTAAAGAAGATTTGCCGCCGTATCATATTGATATCATGGCCAAGCTCGACGGGCTGGCTGTGAATCTGAAAACGGCCTATGCCGGCTATCGCTTCGGCGAGGTGGCGCAGTTGTTGTATGAATTCCTGTGGACCGAGTTCTGCGACAAGTTCCTCGAAGCGGTGAAACTGGACCTGCGCGACAGCGCCACGCCGGAGGCGCGCGAGGCGACGCTGGCGACCTTCGATGCCGTGATGGCGCGGTATCTCCAATTGCTCAGTCCCTACATGCCGCACATCGCCGAGGAACTCTCGGCGCGCATGGGCTATGTGAGGGAAGGGGAGTTCGTGATGGAGAAGCCGCTTCCGGTAACGCCGCTGGTTTCCGCCGGTTCCAGCGCAGCGCAAGCCATGGCCGCGGCGATCTATGAAACCGCCGGCCGCCTGCGCAACCTCAAGACCGAATACAACGTGGCCGCGCGCAAGGACGTGCGCTTCGTCGCGAAAGGCGCGCCCGCCTGGCTCGCCGCCGAGGCCAAGGTGCTCGCACTGCTTTGCGGCGCGGCGGAAGTCGCCATCGATGCCGGCTATGAAGCGCCCACCGGCACGCCCGTGTCGCTCACTCCGGTAGGCGAAGTTTACATGCCGCTGGAAGGTTTGATCGACGTCAATGCCGAGCGCGCCCGCCTGGGAAAGGAAATCGAGAAAGTCAAAATCGAGGTCAGCAAGTGCGGGGGCAAGCTCGGCAATGCCAGCTTCGTGGACCGCGCGCCGCCGGAGGTTGTCGAGCAGGAAAAAGCCCGCCTCGCCGAGTGGCAGGCCAAGCTGGCACAGCTCTCCGGCATGCTTGCGGCCCTCGGATGATTCCTTGCCATGCCCGGCCGGAAACCTAGACTGCCAATTCGTGCATGAAACATGAGTGACCTCGCCAGCATTCCCGGCATTGGAAAAACCTCGCTCGAATTGTTGGAGGCGGCGGGTTTCCTCACCATCGAATCGCTTGCTACGGCCGAGCCGGACGCCCTGGCGGCGGAATTGAAGCACTGCAATTCGATCCTCAGGATCGCCAAACAGGTGCCGTCGGCAAAATCAATCACCGGCTGGATTGAACATGCCCGTGAAATCACCGGCGTCCCAGTCCAGATCCCTGCGGAAGCCCCGCCCGCCCCTGTACCGCATGTGTTTGCCGGAGATGAATCCGCCCTGGTGGCCCTGGCACCGGTGGCTATCCCGCTGCCGGCCAGGATTCTGGTCAACCATCAACTGGCGGTGGTGGACATCCCCGAGGCCCAGCTGTTCAGCCAATGTGAAGAGCGGGCGGGGGTTCGCACCAAGCGCCAGCTGCCGGAAAGCCGGGTGGCCAAGGTCAACACCGGTGCCAGCCACTTTGTCAGGATTTCCGAGAATGCCGGCCAGCGGCTTGAAATCGACACCAGCCGCCTGCGCAGCACGCAAGATCCGATGCCGCTGCCGCCGCGCCCCGCAAAGGTGAAGGCTTCACCATCCGAGGACCGTCTCGCGTTGATCCGGGCACCGCGCAGCGCGACGAACAAGGGCCGCAGCCCGGAATCGCGCCGCTACATCCGGGGTGTGTTGCACAGTCATCCCGCCAGCATTTACACCGGGGCCTTCGTCACGTTGCTGGTCATGTTGCTGACTCCCTTGTCGGTCGTCTCGGCGGTTCTTCTTTTGCTTTCGGGCGAGATGCCCGATCGCTTCGGGTGGGTTCCCGGGTGGTTGATCGTTTTCCCGCTTCTGTTGCCACTGGTCGGCATATGTTATCTCATCTGGGGATTGGGTGGCAGTTGCCGGGTTTGCGGGCAGGGGTTGTTCCGTCACTCCGCGCACCTCAAGAACAAGCGCGCCCACCACATGCCTGTATTGGGATATATTTTCCCGCTTTGCATTCAAATTCTGCTGTTCCACTGGTTCCGCTGCACCCACTGCGGAACTCCGGTCCGTCTCAAGGAATGACAAACCCGTTGGCACAAAACTCCCGGCACCTGCCCGCCATGGCATTGTGCCTGTTCGTGGCCGCTTGCGGGAACAAAGGCACCGCGCCGAAGCCCGCCACTGCCGCTTTCGGCGGCACCGGCGTTCCGCCTCAGCTTGCCGCCGGCCGCCAGTCCGAGACGCTGGCTGACCCGGGCAAATTGCCTGGGCAGGTCGAACTCACTCCCGAGGAGGAGATTTTTTTCACCGATCCTGACAACCCGGAAGGCAGCCTGCCGGAGCTTTCCACCGTGCTGACCGTCACGCCCGAGCGCCGCGAGCCGTGGCTGCGCAGCGAAACCGAGGCCCGCCGTCTCGCCGCCCGAGAGGGCAAGCCGCTGCTCATCTGGTTCACTGATTCCGCGCGCAGCCCGATGTGCAAGGCGCTCGCCCAAGAACTATTCAACAACGTGGAATTCAATGCCTGGGCCATGGAAAAAATCATCCGGCTGAGGGTGGATTCCAATGTGGTGGTGAATGAAGCGGACATTTCGCTGGGGGAAAAGGAAACCCTGCTCGTGGATCGCCGCAACCATGTCGAGCGACTCCGGAAGCGTTACAAGGTGCTCGGCAATCCGATGCTCGTCATGTGCAGCCCGGACGGCAAGGTGCTTGGCCGCTACCGCGGCTACCAACGTGGCCAGGCGGACTATTACTGGGGCCTCATCCGGCAGGGAGAGGTGGCGGCATCCGTTTCCCACAAGGCATGGCGCGATGGCTTGGGGGAAAAAGGCTACCGCGATTGGCACGACCGCCGGGGCCGCAAGGTGTTTGCCAGGCTCCTTTCCTACTCCGGGGGCAACCTCATTCTGATCGAGCCGGACGGCACCCGTTGCCGCACCCTCGAAAGCAAGCTCTCGGACGACGACCGCGAATGGATCGCCGAGCAGAAACGAATGCGTGGCCTGTGACGGCGCGGGCGATTCATGTCACCACCAGCCAGTCGCCGCCCGCGATGCGGCGGGATTCATCCACCGGTCCGTTCCACAGCCAGGCCCACGCACGGCATGGCGGCGCGTCGTCGTGAGCCTGGCGGACATTCATTTCCACCCGGCGGTATTCCGATCCCTCGTAGTCGTCCAAGGCCGCCAGCATGCTTGCGGGCATTTGGTGGATTTCACCGATGACCTCGCCGGCGTTCTCATCGGCGATCAGGCCGGGATACCAGTCGATGCGGTAGAGCCGCCCGCGCACGGTGGCCATGGCGACGAATTCCGCGCCGTCCAGCCGATGGTGGTTCGAGCCGCCACGGCGCAGCGTGCCGTAGACAAAGACGGTTTCCATGGAACCGGACATGGGGCCTTTCAGTCCCGGAGCTTGTGGCCGACCTCGTTGTCGAGCATCCGCCGGAGGTCGTCGAGGCCCTCACCGGTGTCGGCGGAAATCGGAATGACCTCGGTTTTTGGAAAACGCTGGCGGAAGGCCGAGAGGTATTCCGCCGAACCATCGAGATCCATCTTGTTGGCAACGACCTTCCACGGGAAGCGGGCGAGATCCTCATCATATTCCTTGATCTCGCGGCGCAGGATTTCGAGGTCGGCAAGCGGGTCGCGGCCCTCGCTGCCGGCCATGTCGAGCACGAAGAGAAGCAGACGGCAGCGCGTGATGTGGCGCAGGAATTCGTGGCCGAGCCCGCGGTTTTCGTGTGCGCCCTCGATCAGCCCGGGGATGTCCGCGATCGTGCAGCGGCGGAAGCCGGGAAAGTCGACCACGCCGACGACCGGCTGGAGTGTGGTGAACGGATAGGACGCGACTTTCGGTTTCGCGGCGGAGAGCTTGCCGATGAGGGTGGATTTCCCGGCATTCGGGAAACCGACCAGGCCTGCGTCCGCGATGCGGCGCAGTTCGAGGTAGAACACACCGGCCTCGCCGGGCGTGCCGAGCGTGTGTTCGGTGGGCGTGCGGTTGGTGGCGGTGCGGAAATTCCAGTTTCCCAGTCCCGGCTCGCCGCCCTGGCACAGCACGAATTGCTGCCCGCTCTCGGTGAGGTCGGCGATCGGTTCCAGATCGATGCCTTCCTCGCCGCGTTCGAGTTGGGCGGCTTCCTGCACGGTGGCGGCGTTGGCGCGGTAAACCACGGTCCCGGGCGGCACCTTGCCGATCGTGCGCTTGCCGCTCTTGCCGGTCTTGCGCGCGCCGGCTCCGTTTTTCCCGTGCTCGGCGATGAGCTTGGGATCGTAGTGGTATTGGCGGAGGTTGTCGGTCGAGGGATCGACCACCAGAACCACATCGCCGCCGGCTCCGCCGTCGCCGCCGTCCGGTCCGCCGCGTGGCACGAATTTCTCGCGCCGCCATGAAACGACGCCGTCGCCGCCGTCCCCGGCACGGGCGAAGATCCGGATGTGATCGATGAACATGCCGCAGCCATGCCAGCCGCGCGCACCGCGGTCAACGGCAATGGTGTGCCCCATTCGCTCATCCAGCATCCCGCTCCGCATTTTCTGCCAAGAAAAAATGTCCCAGGTGATACATGGTTCCGTCGTGCATGCGGATTGCAGGGATCGGTGTGAAGCGGGGAGGCACGGCACTCCTGCCGTGCGGGCGGATGGGACGAGAAAAATGCGCGAGACGTTTACGGCGCTGGCCTTCGCTTTTCATTCACCCCCCCACCACAGGAGTGTGGCGGGCTCCGGAGGTCTGGCGGGCGGAGGCACGGCACTCCTGCCGTGCGGGCGGATGGGACGAGAAAAATGCGCGAGACGTTTACGGCGCTGGCCTTCGCTTTTCATTCGCGCCCCCACCACAGGAGTGTGGCG
>JALRFY010000254.1 GCA_023253625.1 Akkermansiaceae bacterium
CGCTCGCCGGCAAGGAGGGCAAGCATGTCACATCACGTGCGATCCGCGAGCGCCTGATGCGCGAGTTGAAAACCAACATCTCGATCCAGGTCGAGGACACCGACCAGGCCGGCGTGTTCAGCGTCTCGGCGCGCGGCGCGATGCAAATCGCGGTGCTCGTGGAACAGATGCGCCGCGAAGGTTATGAGGTCTGTGTTTCGCGCCCGATGGTCATTTTCCGCCGCGACGAATCAGGTCAGTTGCTGGAGCCTTACGAAACGCTCTACATTGAAGCACCCGGCGATTACACGCAGGGCATCCTCAAAACGCTTGCCAACCGCAAGGGCGTGATGGAGCACATGGACACCGAGCCGTCCGGCCGCACGTTCATCCAGGCCGTCATTCCGACCCGTGGCTTGATCGGATTTGAAACCGAGTTGGTGAACCTGACATCCGGCCACGGCATCATGAGCCACCTGTTCAAGGAATACGGCGAACACGCCGGCGAGATCACCAACCGCACCACCGGCACGCTCATTTCGATGGAAAACGGTGCCGCCACCACCTACGCGCTGCAAGCACTGGAGGAACGCGGCATCCTGTTCGTCGGCCCCAACGATGCGGTCTATTCCGGCATGCTCGTCGGCGAAAACCCGCGCGTCGGCGACCTGCCGGTGAACCCGGTCAAGGAGAAGCACCTCGACAACATGCGCTCGTCCGGCAAGGACAAGACCTCCAAGCTCACCCCGCCCGTTAGATTTTCGCTCGAACGCGCCATCGAATACATCGACACCGACGAGCTGGTGGAGGCCACGCCGAAGAACATCCGCCTGCGCAAGCGCTTACTCGACGCCAACGCCCGCAAGCGCTCCCTCAAAGGCGGCGAGGACCGCAGCAGCCGCGGCAACTAGACCCGCCACCGGGCAACCAGACAAGCAGGCAAGCAACAAAGCATCCCTTCAAGGGCCCTGCCCACCTGTGCGGATTAACCTAGAATCCGCAATTGGAAAGAGGATGAAGGGCACAAGTTGAGTCAAGTGACGCTTGCCTGATCGGCTTGAGGTGGCATCAAGAGCAACCATGCGGGTGGTTTTTCCATGGTTGGACTCAACTGCGGATTAGAAGTGCACTTTCCTTTTTCAGAAGAGTTTGGTGAGTTGGTCCGGCTTATGGAATCCGGGGTTTTCACGGTCAACCGGAAGGGCCTCCTCCCGCAGCACTGTGCGGCTCTGCGGATGCCAGCGGATGACGGGGGGGCTTGATGCAGCGCCATTGTCCGGAACTTTTTGGGCCGGCACCGGATCGAGGAACACGCCGGCGTCGTGCTCGATGGCCGCCTACAGCACGCGGCCAGCGAGATAGACGAAGCGCTCGCGGTTCATGATGCTCTTGAGGATGTTGAAATACGATTTGAGCCATCTGGCGGGCCAGCGCCAGCGGGAATGCCGGGCCGCGGGCCCGGGCATTTCGTAGCGCATCGGCACCATGCCCTGCCGCAAGCGGGAGTCGGTCTTCGCCAACCGCTTGTGGTTCCGCCGCAGGCACCTCAGGTAGGGACTCAACACATGGCGGATCAAGACGCCACAAGGCTTCACCTTGTAGGATTGGAACGCGATTTCATACAGCACGGAATTGATTTTCCGCAGATCGTGGAAGTGATAGAAAACCAGCTCTTGGCCATTGACGGTGGTGGTGCCTTTGCCGTGCTTCAGCCGTGCGCCTGCCAGGTTCCACGCCGCGAGGTTCGCTCCAGGATGCCCGATCACCGCCACGCTTTTGAAAAGCACCGGCCATTGGTCGAGGTATTTCTGGTCCGCGAATTTCCCGTCTTCCTCACGATCACGGCACCATTCAAGGCAGCGGTTGCGCCACCAATGGAGGCATTCGCGCCCGATTCCGTCGTTGCGGAAGGACAACCACCCGACGTTGTAGAGGCCGAACCGTTCATGTTCGCGCAGCTCAGCGGGGAAGCGGTGCGGCGTGACGGCGATCGATTTTCCGGCCATTTCCTCGAACAAAGACTCCGGGCTGGAGAAGAAAAACAGATCCGCATCCAGATACGTGACCATGTCCATGTCCGGTTGGCGGGCCATCACATAAAGCGGCAGGCTTGGAGTGCAGGTGAAATAGAATTCCACGACCGAGCGGTTGGAGCGCGCCGCGCGCAGTGCTTCATCATCGCGCAGGAAATCCTCGAGCCGGATCGGATGCATTCCCTCCAGGGCCATTTTTTCAAGAATCTCGAATGCGGTTCCATCCAGGCACAGCACCCAAAGATTGAAGTCCGGACAATGCCTGCGGAGCGATTCATAAAGCGCCAGCCCTCGTGAGAGATAGCGGTGGTCGAAGTAGCTGCAGAAGTGCCTCGTCACGTCGGTAAGCGGGTTGTGGAATGCCATTGGAGCAGCAGCTCGCAGACCATCGTGGCCTCCTGTCGGGAGATGCCCGGATGGACCGGCAGGCTGAGGATTTCACCGCAGGTGCGCTCGGTGACCGGGAGGGCGGCTTCCCCTGCCGCCAGCCTCCGGTACGCAGGCTGCAAATGCGCGGGAACCGGGTAATGGATCTGCGTGTGGACACCATTTTCCATTAAATATGCACGCATCCCGTCGCGATTGTGGGAGCGCACGACATATTGGTGGAAAACATGGCTGCCATCGGCGGGGCTGCATGGCAGCACCAGAGGCGTGGAGGCCAGCAGCGTGTCGTAAATGCCGGCCATTTCGCTGCGGCGGTGGTTGGATTTCTCGAGCGCTCGCAGCTTGACGCGCAGGATGGCGGCCTGAATCTCGTCAAGGCGGGTGTTCATGCCGCCGCTCCACTCGCTGATGTTGCCGTTCTTCCAGCCGTATTGGCGGAGTGCGGCGGCTTTTTCCGCGAACGCGCGGTTGTCGGTCGCGAGGGCACCTCCGTCACCGATCGCGCCGAGGTTCTTGGTGGGGTAGAAACTGAAGGCCGCGAGATCGCCCCAGGTCCCGGTCATCCGGCCGTGGCAGAGCGCTCCATGGCATTGGGCACAATCCTCGATCACCGCCAAGCCATGCCGCCGGGCAATCTCCATGATGGCCGGCATGTTCGCGGGATGCCCGTAGAGGTGGACGGGAACGACGGCCTTGACGTTCGCACCACTCAGAATCGCCGCTTCGAGAAGCGCCGGATCCATGGTGTAGGTGTCGGGATCGATATCGACAAACAGCGGCTCGGCTCCGGAAAGCTCAATGGCGGTGACGGTGGCCACCGCAGTGTGCGCCACGGTGACCACGGTGTCGCCGGCACCGATTCCCAATACCCGCAGGCCAAGGTGGATCGCGTCGGTCCCGCTTCCCACACCCACCGCGTGGCCGATGCCGAGAAAGTCCGCGAATTCCCGCTCAAAGGCGGCCACCTCCTCGCCGAGAATGTAGCGCCCCCCTTCGAGCACATGGTGGATTGCCTCCCGGATCGGCTCGATATGGGCGCGATAATCAGCCATTGGATCCGCCGCGGTGACGGCCAGGCACCATTTCGATTGTGATGGTTCAGACATAATCCCGAAGGTGCAGGCGGTAGTATTCGAGTGACCGGGCGAGGCCGTCGTGCAGGTCGATTCGCGGCTGCCAGCCGATTTCGTTGCGAATCGCGGTGAAATCCGCGTAGTAATCACCGATATCGATCGTTTTGCGGTCTTTCGGAAATTCGCGCACGGCGTATTCGCCGCCACCGTTGACCTCGATGAGGATCTCGGCGAGCCGTTTCAAGGTGACGACGGAACATCCGCCGAGGTTGTAGATCCGGCCGTGGGCGGCATCGCTGGCGGCGGCCATGAGGAAGGCGTCCACCGCATCGTCCACATAGGTGAAATCCCTCAATTGCTCCCCGCCCCATACCTCGAATGGCTTGTTTTCCACGAGCAGGCGCAGCCAGACGCCGAGGAATGTCTGCCGTGCGTCCATGACCCGCATCCGGGGGCCGTAGGTGTTGGTCAGGCGCAGCGAGCAGGCGCGGATGCCGTAAACGTTGTTGTAAAGAATATGATACCATTCACCCGCCATCTTGTTGATGCCATTGACATCGGTGGGGCGCAGCAGGTGGTTTTCATCCACCGGGAGCTGATCCGGCTTGCCATAGAGCTGGCGGGTGCTGGCGAAGACGACACGGATATCCGGATTGACCTTGCGGCAGGCCTCGAGCACGGAAAGCGAGGCGAGGCAGTTGTTTTCCAGATCCTTGTAGGGAAATTCCATCGAGTCCATATGGCTGGTCAGCCCGGCCAGGTTGAAAAGATAGTCCTGCCCTTTCAGGAGATAGTGGAGGCTGGCCTCATTCCCCACACTCGAGATATTGAGACGCACATGATCCACGATGCCTTCGAGGTTGAAGAGATTGCCTCCGCAATCCGGGAAGAAGGTATCGATCAACGTCACCCGCGCCCCCAGCGATACAAGTTTCGCGGCGAGGTTGGAGCCGATGAAACCCGCGCCTCCGGTGATGAGAACGCGGCGGTTGGAAAACGGGCATTCGCTCATGGCCGGCTGTTGGCTGTTTGGACGCGGAAGAGAAATCCTCCATATTGACATCTTTCCGGGGCGTTTCCCACCGGAGGCGACTCCGGAACGAGAAATTCCCTGCTGAGGGAGAGCCCGATTGCGGCAGCGTGATCAAGCATTTCGGAACGGTTGAGGAACCAGCCGCAATACTCTGTGTCATAACCATGCATGTAGGGGCGTTGGCGGACGACGAAGGACGGCACGGTTCTCACCAACGGCAGCCGCGTGAGGTAGAGCCAGCCGTTCGACGCGGCAGCAAGGGATTGCATGGCGGCACGCCAGTCCCGGCTGTAGTGCAGCGAGCCGCTGGCGATCACCAGATCGTAGCGGCGCGCGAAACAGGAAGCCTCGTCCTCGTGGAATGTCGCTTCCGGCTGGAGTTCCCTTCCCGCCGCGCAGAGCCGCGGCATGTCCTTGCAGTGGTAATCCAGCACCACCCCCGGAAGCAGCGCGCGCGCCAGCACAGCGTAGTGGCCGGTGCCGCCGCCCCAATCGAGAATCGACAGGAAATCCGTGCGGCGCGCCGCGAGGGCCGCCACGTAGCCGAAAGTCATGATGGTGGCGTGTGCCCCGTAATCGTGGTTTCCGGGCACCGCCGCTTCATGGGAGATGCCGAGCGGGCCGTTACCCGAGGCGAGCGATACGAAACGCGACCACTTTTCCCGCTGGGAATTCGCCACGCTCTCGACATTCCAGCCCTGGGCGTCCGCACCGCCATCCTGCCAGCCATCCGGCAGGTATTCCCACTCTGGCGGCGGTTGCGGCGGTAGCGGACGCATCGCTTTGAGCAGGTCCACAACGGCCGGCGGCAGAATCCGGCGGATCAAACGTCTGGAGTTCACGTTTTGTTAGGGGCTGAGTGTTAACAAGGGGGAATGGGCAGCCTGTCGCTCATTAGGGTGCAGGCGTCTTCGTTACACGATACGGATGGCGGCAGATAAAGCTTCTTCCACTCGGGGTGGCCGATGATACGGGCGGGCACCTCGGTGGTGCGCCAGCGTGAATTGCTGCGGAAATAAGCCATGAATATGGCGTGGGCGTCATCAGGCCGCACCCTGCCGCTACGCACGCCGGGCCAGTCGGCGAGGCGGTCCTCGTGAACGACGAGCGCCCTGTCCCGCAGGACGCGGACCGATTCATGGCCCAGTGCGGAAAGGGCACTGATGCGATGGTTTCCATCCAGCACGATGAATGCCGGAGGATGTCCGGGCCGCCGCAGTTCGCAGACTTCGATATACGAATACCGATCGCTCCTGTATCCGTACTTCCCGATCATCCAAACGGCCTGCTCCTGCCAGAAAAATTCCTGATCGATGCGGTGGGCGAGAATTCCGGCCTCGGAAAAATGTGTGATGATGTCCGGACCATCCTCGGGATTTTCGAACCAGCCATAGCCGGGCGAGAGACGATCTGCCGGGATCTTCCACCATGGATAAGCCCACAACGGGCAGTGTTCCCGGAGTTCGATCCCGAGGGCCTCCGCCATTCCGCGCGGACGGTAATGGCGGAGAAACTCGACGAATTGCCGGCGTGAGCCAAGCAAGGATCCTCCACGGTGGAGAGCGTGCGCCCTGTTTTCGAGCGGATTGAATTCCTGGCACCCGAAGCGGAATCCGGTATGACGGACGCAGCTGGCCAGAGGAATTTCCAGCTCGTCGCATACAGGCGCGGCGGTTTGCGGGCCGCGGAAGCTGTGCAGGATTTTTCCCCACCATTTCATATCCTCATTTGCAGCGTGTTGTTGCTCGTCCAGCGCACATCGGCATGGAACCGGCCGACCTGCCTTGGCGAGTAGGAATAATACTCGAATCCCTTGTTGGTGACCTCGAAGGTGATCGCGCGTTCGTGACGGTCGAAAATCTCGAAATTCGGCCGGTGCAGGGTGATGGTGATAAAATATCTTCCGGGCAGCAGGACGGACCGCGGGATCCGCGCGGAGAGCGAATGGGTTCCGCCGTTTTCCACGATGACGGGCGGATCGGACATGACCGAGGTGGAGCGGAACAGGCGTTCCCCGGTGGTGTCCGAAATGGAAAACGACACATCCATGCCGGGAATGTTGCGCCGCAGGGTGAAGTCCAGCAGCAGTATGGCGGATTCGTCGAAATCGAAGTTGGCCGAGGGTGTCCGGTCATCCCGCGCCAGTGTCACTCGGTTGAAGAACGCCTCGCCCCCCTTCTCCTGGAACTCGAGAACCGGCTCGCCGCTCAAGTCGCGCGAGAGGTAGGAATTGATGATTTCGCTCGGCTCACCGTCGGCCGTCAGCTTGCCCTTTTCGATGAGCACGCAGCGGGAGCATAGATTGACGATGGCGGAGGTGTTGTGGCTGACGAACAACACGGTGCGGCCGCCCTTTGCCACATCGCCCATCCGGGTGAGGCACTTTTTCTGGAATGCCGCGTCGCCGACCGCCAGCACTTCGTCGATGATCAGGATTTCCGGTTCCAAATGCGCGGCGACGGCGAAGGCGAGCCGCACATACATGCCGCTGCTGTAGCGCTTCACGGGCGTGTCGAGGAACTGCTCGATTTCGGCAAAGTCGATGATCTCATCGAGTTTGGTGCGGATTTCCCTGCGGTTCATGCCGAGGATGGCACCATTGAGAAAAATATTCTCGCGGCCGCTCAATTCGGGATGAAAACCGGTGCCGACCTCGAGCAGCGATGCCACTCGCCCGCGGATGAGGGCCTCTCCGTGCGTGGGCTCGGTGATGCGCGAAAGAATCTTGAGCAGCGTGGATTTTCCCGCGCCATTGGAGCCGATGATGCCCAGCACTTCGCCGTGCTCGACGGCAAAGGAAATGTCCCGCAGCGCCCAGAAATCCCGCGCTCCGGGGGCAGTGGCCTGTTGGCCGCTCCGCAGCCGGCCACACCAGTTTTCGACCTCCTCACGCAGGCTCCTGGCACCGAGCATGCCGAGCCGGAAACGTTTGGATATGCCGTTGAGCTCGATGATGGATTTCACGTTTTTGGAATGAAAATGGATTCAAGCGATGTCGGCGAAAGTCCGTTCCACTCTCTGGAACACCAGCAGGCCGGAGACGACGGTGAGCAACGTTCCCGCGATGGACACCGCGATGTGCGCCGGTTCGCATGAGCCCGTGCCCAGAAGAACCTGCTTGAGCAGCTCCACCGGCACCGTCATCGGATTGAGGATGGATACCCAGCGCCATTGCTCAGGGACGTTGGAAAGCGGATAGATCACCGGCGTCGCATACATCCAGACTTGGACCAGAAACACGGAAAGATGCTGGAAGTCACGGTATTTTGCACTCAATGCCGAGAGCCACAAACCAACACCCAAGCTGAAAAGCGCAATCTGCAGAACGATCAATGGCAGCATCAAAGCCGTCCACTCCATCCCGAAGCGGCCACCGTCCGGCGTGAACCGGCTGTAAAACGCATATACCGCGAGAAACGTGGTGAACTGGATGCCAAAGGCCATAAGATTGGATGTCACCGCGGCGAGAGGCACCACCAACCGGGGAAAATACACTTTCTTGAAAAGCGCCGCGTTGCTCACCAGGGCCGTCGAGGTGCTCTGGAAATTCTGTGAGAAATAGGTCCAGCCAAGCAACCCGCACAGATAAAACAGGACCGGCGGCACGCCATCCGTCGGGATCCTGGCCACTTTTCCAAACACCACCGTGAAGGTCAGCGTCATGAGCACCGGCTGCAGAACGAACCATGCCGGCCCGAGAACCGTCTGCTTGTAGCGCGAGACGAAATCGCGGCGCACCAACAGCAACAGCAGGTCGCGGTAATCCCACAAGCCTCGCCAGTCCACGCGCACCCAACTTCGATTGGGACGAATCGCGAATTCATAATCGGACAAGGGGGCCATGGCAACCTGGGGGGGATCGGGGAGGACTCTTGCGAATCAAGGGGGGTTACGCTTGAGAGGGCGTTCCGGGCGTGCATGCGACAGACTTCGAGCAGGGGGTAGTCGCACGCCCTTTTATTTGGATACAATGCAACAAAGACGAATCAGGCGGGTGAAGTCAAGAACAACAGATCCCCGACCGTAGGACAGATCCCCGGCACGACCAACTTGATGGCATGGCTGCACTTGAGTTTGGATGGCCTTTTCAGGTTGGTGACATTCAGGCGGTTGGGCCCTGGAATCGTGAATTTTCACCGAAAATCCCCGCCCGCCATGAAAAATGAGATTGCATGCCTGCCACGGCGGGTCCTAGCCTCCGCCCGCCCAACGGAATATTCCGCGCGGTTAGCTCAGTGGTAGAGCACTACCTTGACACGGTAGGGGTCACTGGTTCGAACCCAGTATCGCGCACCATCCTTGTTTTCAAAGGCTTACAGCCTTCAAGAGGGTAATTCCCATTCCCATCCGTGGCCGAAAAATGATCATCCCCTGATCAGTCACGAAACTGACTTGAGAATGAACTTGACGGACCGCACGCCGGGATTTTCATTCCGCCCGCCCGTGGATTCCACGCAGTGCCCCTAGAATAGGCGGATTGCGTCCAGGAATCCCGTATTCAGCGCATCCAATCATTTCCATGCCCTCAACCAAACGCTCCCCGAAAAAGGCCGCTCCAGCGGAAAAAGCGCAAGCCGAGAAAAAGAAAACCTCCGCTGCCACCACCAAAAGCACGGGCACCTCCACCAAACCCGAAAACCCGGTGGAGAAGAAACCAACCGCAGCCGCCAAAAACGCGACGACCAAGTCCTCCACACCACGGAAAAAAACGGACGAGTCCACCAAAAAAGAGACCGCCACCACCGGCCAAGCCACAAAGGGGAAAAAACCTGGCGTTGAGCCCGCAGCCGCCAAACCCGCCGCAGAGACCGGCAAGCGCCGAATCGATACCCCGGAAATTCAGGAAAAAATCCGTGAACTCATCAAACTCGCCAAGGAACAGGAATACCTGACCTTTGATGACATCAACGATATCCTGCCAAACGACCTCGTCGATCCTGACGACGTCGAGGCCATCATGGAGCGGCTCCGCAACATGGAGTTCGACATCATCGATGCCTCCGAGGTGGACCGCTACAAGGATAAGAAGCGCGACGACACCGACAGCGACGACGAGGACCTCAAGACCGACCAGAAACTCGACATTCTTGACGACCCGGTCCGCATGTATCTCAAGCAGATGGGCCAGGTCCCGCTGCTCACGCGCGAGCAAGAGGTCGAGATTTCCAAACGCATCGAGGACGCTGAAATCGAGGTGGCCAGACACCTGCACTTCTTCGGTTTCGTCACCGATTCCTACCTTGAACTCGCTGACAAACTCAGCAAGGCCGCCGCCACGGGTGAGTTGGAGCGAGTGAGCCTGGGCGTCGGCGTGGGCGGGGAATTTCCAAACGAATACGCCGCCTGCGACGTGCCCCACAACGAACGCGGCGCCCGCCTGTCCGAAGGCGTCCAGGTGCTGCGGAAGTTCTTCAGCGGAGAAGCCGTCAACCACCACGGCAAGTTCTACGGCCCGTTCCAGGACGTGCCGATGCGCCCGCCGCCGCGCCAACCCGGCGGCCCGCCGATCTGGTTCGCCGGCAGGAAGGAGCCCGCCTTGCGCCGCATCGGCCGCCTCGGCGACGGGTACCTGGCCTATGTCATCTCCCCCGACATGTACCGCTCCGCCCTGGCCACGATCGACGCCGCAGCC
>JALRFY010000274.1 GCA_023253625.1 Akkermansiaceae bacterium
CGGACGCGACGTCGTCATCGTGGGCGGGTCCTGGCTCTACGTGCAGGCCATCCTCGATGAGATGGACTTCCCCGGCACGGATCCCGACGTGCGCGCGCGCCTGGAGGCAGAGCTGGCCGAGGTCGGGCCGCAGGCGTTGCATGCGCGGCTGGCGGCCCTCGATCCCGGCCACGCTCTCGCGGGCACGGTCGCGGAACTCCACCACGCTGACCTCATGCTCGACCGGCCACACGTCGAGCATGTGATGCGGGACCCCGTGCCGCTCGGCCTCGGGCACCTTGGCGGTGCCGATATCCATGCCGACGTAGACCTGCATCGAGTCCGCCGTGCGGGGCGGGGTTGCGTTTCCGCCACCAAACCGCCGCGAGGATCAGGATGCCGCCCACGACCCAGGCGAACACGACCGGCCAGAGGCCGAAGAGCTTTTCCTCGATGAGGTCGTTGAGGATCACGCCGATCACCGCCGCGGGCAGGAAACCGACAAGGATGCAGATGGCGAGTTTCAGTCCTTCCGCATCGTGGCCGAAGACACCGCGGATCATTTGCATCACGCGTTTGTAGTAGAGGCCGAGCACCGCGAGAATCGCGCCGCCCTGGATGCAGATCGCATAGGTGTCCGCGGCGGCCTTGGCTCCGGCGGCCCCGGTGTCCAGGCCCATCAGGCGCTGCGCGACAAGCAGGTGGCCGGTCGAGCTGACGGGCAGATACTCAGTGATGCCTTCGATGATACCGAGGACGATTGCTTGCCAGTATTCCATGATGCCGGCGCAATTTGCGAGGCATGCGGCGTGGCTGCAAGGCATTTGCGGCGGCGGTTTTCCCCCTGCCGGAAAAATCCTGCTCAGCTCTTGGCAAGCGCGACCACGGTTTCCTGCCTGGATTTCACAACGCCGCCGGGTTGCTCGAGCGTGATCACGAAGGCCTGTGGCTTCGCGACCGGAAGCTTCGCGGTGATCGGAATGACCGCGCGGGTGGCTTCGCGAGGGATGTCAAAAACACCGCCGTCCACCGGTGCGTCCGTATCGCGGGCCGGATCGACGATCCAGAGTTGATACTGCGCCTGGCGCGGGTCGTTGGCGGGGACGCCATCGAGAATCATGTAGCCACGCTGTTGGCTGTCACTCCAGATCACCGAGCCGCCGGCCTGTTGGTAAGCACCGAGTCCTTCGAAGCGGCGCTCGATCAGGTCGTTTGCCTCGCCGCGCAATTGTTGCGCTGCCTGCGCTGCCTGCGCTGGCGGCAGCGGCTTCTGCCCGCGGGTGATCAGCAGCGAGAAAATCAACACGGCCGCGGCCGCCGCCCAGCCGGTGAGCGGACTGCGGGCAATTTTCCGCCATGCGAAAATACGCGGCCGGATGACATTTTCCACGGATATCCCGGCGGCGGGCATGCCGTCTGCCCAACCGTGCAGACGCTTGGCAAGATGCCCGGGCAGTGGATCCGCGGCATCTGCGAGCGCGTCTGTTTGGACGGCCGCAGCCACGAGATCGAAAGTGGCGTCCGGCGAGACCCCGAGCCGCTGGCAGAGATCGGCCAGCTCACGCTCCTCCTCCGGACTCAGGTCGCCGAGGGCGCGGCCCGCGCAGAGTTCATCGAAGCGGAGTTTGATGTCTGATGGAATCATGACGCCGGCTGGATGTGGGTTGCGCCGGAGCCTTGCAAGTGCTCGCGCAGCGTGATGAGACCGCGCCTGAGGCGGGTCTTGACGGTGCCGAGCGGCAGCCCGGTTTTCTCGGCGATTTCCGGATGGGTGAAGCCCTCATCGAAGTGCATCCGAAACAACTCCCTTGTGTCTTCGGGAAGGGCGGCGACAGAGGACCTCACGGCCTCGGGGTCGCAGCCGGGTGCAGGCACAGGCGGCACATGGGCCGGGAGTGACGTGGCGGCATCCAGTGGCTCATGCTCGGGCCGGCGGCCGTTGCGGCGCAGATGGTCAATGGTGCGGCGTCGCGCCACAAGGGCGATGAATGTGGCCTCGGGTGCCGCTTGTGGATCGTAATAACCGGCCTTCTTCCAGATCTCGGTGAATATTTCCTGCACCAGATCTTCTGCCTCGGTCGCATTGCCGACGGATCGGCGGACGATGCTCCAGACCAGACCGCCGAAGCTGTCGATGCACACGTTCATCGCACGCGGCTCACCCGCCGCGAGTCGCGTCAGGATCGGGTCGGCTGCGGTGGGCAAATCCGGCATCACGTGCGTCGCGATAAAGTAGGAAGCTTCAACGGTTTGTCCAAGATTTCCTTTGGCGGGTCCACGCCACGACTCCGCGGATGAGTGTTTCCGTCCGCCTTCCAACAACCAGCCCGGTCTGAGGGACGCGCATCGGTTCATAAAAACCCGCCTCCTGCAAATATCCAGGAGACGGGGTAATGTGCGGGCGGTTCCCATGAATGGGAAGGCTGATAGATGTTATTGGGCGGGTGGAAGCAACACCGCATCAATGATGTGGATGACGCCATTGGTGCAAACCACGTCGGCAGTGGTCACTTTCGATTCGTTGAGGTGGAGGGCGCCGTCCTTCACCTGGAGCTTGATCACCTTCTTGTTGAGCGCGGTGGCACTGTCGAGTTTCACCGCTGCTTCGGAACGCACATCGCCGGACACGACATGGTAGGTGAGAATGTCGATCAGCTTTTGCTTGTTTTCCGCCTTCAGCAGTGTCTCCAGCGTGCCTTCCGGCAGTTTGGCGAAGGCTTCGTCGGTGGGCGCGAACACGGTGAACGGGCCATCGCCCTTGAGGGTTTCCACAAGCCCGGCCGCAGTCAGCGCCGTGGCGAGTGTTTTGAACGATCCTGCGGCGACGGCGGTATCGACGATGTCCTTGGTGGGAGCTTTCTCCGCGGCAGCGGCGGGTGCCAGCGAGAAGGCGGCCAGACTCGTAATGCAGGCGAGGGATTTCATCAATCTTTTCATGGTATCTATGGTATTGGTTTGTTCAAAACGGGCACCCGCATGGTGCCGGCTACTTTCAAGCATTCGTCAGGCGGCCGGATTCGGATTCAGAAAATTCCGGAAAAGTTTTCCAGGTGGATCGCATTGGGTTGACACCGGCCTCCGGGGCGCGGCGACCCGCTGGATCCGGCGCCACCCGTGAACGCATGCGGCAGATCCGGAATGCCGCGCTGGCGAAAATGCAACGCGCGCGGGGCGCCAAAAGCCGCCCCGCGAGCTAAGCGGCCACCAAGGCGGCCGCTTGAGGCTTCGCACTTGCGCCGCTGCAGGCCGCCGCCACACTGGCCCCGTGAACGTGCTCGTCACTGCCGGCCCCACGCGCGAACCGATCGATCCGGTCCGTTTCCTGAGCAACCGCTCGTCCGGGAAAATGGGCTACGAACTCGCGGCGGCGTTCCAGCATGCCGGCCACACGGTGTTGCTGGTTTCAGGCCCCACAACGCTTGATGTGCCCGATGGCGTGGATTTCCTGCCGGTGGAAACCGCCACCGAGATGCAGGAAGCCGTGTCGCACCATATCGGCCGCATGCGGATCGCCGTCTTTGCCGCGGCCGTGGCCGACTACACGCCGGCCGCCAAAGCTGCCGAAAAACTCAAGAAATCCTCCGATACGCTGACTCTCGAATTGGTGAAAACCCCGGACATCCTCGGCTCGGCGCGCATGGCCATGGGCTTCACCGGCACACTCGTCGGATTCGCTGCGGAAACGGAAAAACTATCCGCCCATGCCCGCGACAAACTCGTCCGCAAAGGCTGCGACCTGATCGTCGCCAACGATGTCTCGAAACCCGGCATCGGCTTCGATTCCAATTTCAACGAAGTCACCCTCGTCTATCCCGACCACGACGCGCCCATGCCCCGCGCCAGCAAACACGATCTCGCCCACCAACTTGTCCAAGCCATCCTGGAACTTCATCATACGCTTCGGCAGTCATAGACCACCGCTACAAAACACCACACTCCCATGACCGACCTCGAACTCGCCATCCACGCCGCGCACGAAGCGGGCAAGCTGCTACGCAAACACTTCGGCAGCGATCCCGAAGTCGACGAAGCCACGCACCATGACATCAAGCTCGCGCTCGACAAGCAATCACAGGAACTCATCACGGACATCCTGTTGGGTG
>JALRFY010000056.1 GCA_023253625.1 Akkermansiaceae bacterium
ACCTCCCCCAACCATGGCCCCAAAGCCGCCATCACCATCACCCCGGCGAAACCAGACCATCCGGTCATGAAGGGCTTTCCCGAGTCGTGGAAAACCCCGCTCGGCGAACTTTACAACGTGGACAAGGTCTGGCCCACCGCCACCGTGCTGGCTAATGGCGACAACGAACAAAGGAAACAACCCTGCGTCTGGGTGAACGACTTCCACGGAACCCGCGTCTTCGGCACCACCGTCGGCCACCACAACGAAACCATGGCCGAGGGCGTTTATCTCGACCTCGTCACCCGCGGCCTGCTCTGGACCACCGGCAAGCTCACCGACGACGGCAAACCCGTCCCCGGCATGGAACGAAAGTGAAACGCTTGCAGAAGCTTAAAACCTTGCCAAGAACAGGCCGGGGGAGCTAGCAATGGGCCACACGCAAAGCGCCTGTAGCTCAGTTGGATAGAGCATCCGCCTTCTAAGCGGAATGTCCCGTGTTCGAGCCACGGCAGGCGCGCCAAGCACCTTGCCTCAATCGATGATGCGGCGCATCGGGATCATGTTGGAGTATTCGAAGCCCTGCTTCTTGAAGAACTCCTGGGACTCGGCACTCATGCGGTCGGTGAGCAGGGTGATGCGCTTGAAGTTTTTCTGCCTGGCGAAATCGATGACGTGATCGACGAGCATCCGCCCGTAGCCCTGGCCGCGGTGATCGGGGTGGATGACCACATCTTCCATGAGGATAACGAAGCCGCCGCGTGCGGTGGAGATGGTGAAGAGCAGGTTCACCATGCCGAAGATCTTGTCCTTGTTGCGGACCACGAAGATACGGCCGCGGTTCGGTTGCTCGAGAATGAGCCGCAAGCCGCGTTCCTGGGTGGCCTGGTCTGGCGCGAAATCCTCAGAGCGGGAGAGCAGATCCATCACCAACTCGGTGAGAGCCGGCAAGTCTTCGATTGTGGCCGGCTCGACACGCGGGCTGTTGTCCGGGGTTTCAGCTTCGGCGTCATTCATCGGCACGAGGGTAGGCATGTTACGCGCCAAAGGGCACGAAATTTCCGCTCCGGTGGTGGAAAATCACAGCTCGCAGAACAGGTCTGGGCGGTTGGCCCGGGTGCGGTCGAGTGCGGCCTGCTCTTTCCAGCGCCGGATATTCTCGTGATGGCCGGAAACGAGGACCTCAGGCACGCGCATGCCGCGGAATTCGATGGGCCGGGTATAGGCCGGAGCTTCCAACCGCTGTGGATCGGAAAAAGATTCCTCCGCAGCCGAGCGCTCGTCGCCCAGCACCCCGGGAAGCAAGCGGATGACTGCATCGCATACGACGGCCGCAGCGATCGCTCCGTTGGTGAGCACATAGTCGCCGATGGAAATTTCATCGTCCACCAAGGCCTCGACCACCCGGTGGTCCACACCTTCGTAATGGCCGCAGAGAATCAGCAGGTGGGAGGCGGTGGCGAGCTCGCGCGCCAAGGCCTGGCTAAAGGGCCGGCCTTGCGGCGTCATGAGCAGCACGCGGGTGAGGGGCGCACGCAGTTCCTCCACGGCCGCGAAGACCGGCTCCGGCTTGAGCAGCATCCCCTGCCCTCCACCGCATGGGGTGTCATCCACCCGCCGCCACTTGTCCTCGGACCAATCGCGCAGTTGATGCCCGGTGACCTCCACAAGCCCGGTGTCACGCGCGCGGCGGATGATGGAATCGTCCAGTGGCGCGAGGGCCATTTCCGGAAACAGCGTGACGATGTCGATTTTCACGCAGGAAATCTAGCGCGAACTGATGGCTTGCCAATGCCCGATGACGACGCCTGGCAGGCCATCAACGCCGCAGGGCGTTCACATGGGCGAGCGCGGCAGAGGCAAGACCGGCAGGGTTGTAGCCACCTTCCAGCAGGGAGACGATTTTGCCACTGCAATGTTTCTGTGCCATGACCACACAGCGGCGGGTCATTTCGGCGAATGTTTCGTCCTTCCAGCGCAAGCCACCGATGGGATCGTTCTCGCGCGCATCGAAGCCGGCGGAAATCAGGAGGAATTCCGGACGGAATCCATCGATGGCCGGAGTGACCTGCGCATCCCACGCCTCAAGAGCCACGCGTCCGTCGGATTGTGATGGCAGCGGGATGTTGAGATTGGTGCCAGCCCCCTCGCCGCGCCCGCGGTTTGCCGCATGGCCGGTGAAGGGATAGATGCCCTCCTCGTGCAGCGAGATATATAGCAACTCCGGATCCTCGATGAAGATCTCCTCGGTGCCGTTGCCGTGATGCACATCCCAATCGATGATCGCAACGCGGCGGATGCCATGGACATGCTGCAGGTATCGCGCCGCCACCGCGATGTGGTTGAAGATACAGAAGCCCATCCCGCGGCTGGCGGTGGCGTGGTGGCCGGGGGGACGCACCGCGCAGAAGGCGGAGGCCGTTTTCCCCTGCACCACCGAATCCACGCAAGCGAGCAGCGCGCCGCAGGCATCGAGAGCGATGTCATAGCTTTCCTCGCAGATCGCGGTGTCTCCGGTGCGCAGCTGGTGCGCGAAGGATTCCACATCGCGATAGACAAGATCGTGATAAAACGCCTCGTGGATGAGCAGCACTTCGGCCACTTTTGCCCGGCGGCGCGGCAGGCGCACAATGTCTTCCGGCAGCTCCTCAAGTGCCGCGCGAAGCACGCGGTAGCGGTGCGCCGACTCCGGGTGGTGCGGCCCCGTGTCGTGTTTTTCGTAAATGGCATCGTAATGGACGCCAATCGTTCGTAAATCATCGTTCATCGGTTGAGTCGTTGGATGTGTTTGCTTTTGAGAAATGCCGGGCGGGATTCCAGAATGGCATGGACCGGGATGCGGAACCATTCCCCATCTTCGCAGCCGCCTTTTTCCCGCTGGCCACCTGCGGCGAGGAAAAGGCCGGCCATAGCGCGGTTTTCCGGCA
Source organism: Akkermansiaceae bacterium (assembly GCA_023253625.1). Lineage (GTDB taxonomy): Bacteria > Verrucomicrobiota > Verrucomicrobiia > Verrucomicrobiales > Akkermansiaceae > Luteolibacter. The sequence continues at coordinate 2,907 of JALRFY010000056.1, forward strand.
GCACATTGGCCCAGAAACTGACGACGCCGCGCGTGGCGGCGATGGCGGCAAGCTCACCCATCAGAAAACCCGCCATGCCTGAATGACGGTTGGACTCATGCACCACGAAGGCCACCTCCGCGCTCTTGCCATCGCTATCGAGATAATAACGCCCGATGGCGCGCAGCTCCTGCCGTCCGTGCGTTTCCTCGAAGACACCAAGCGCGAGATCGCGCGATTGATCCACAGCAGCCAGCTTGTAGGCGGACTCGCCGGTCATGCGCTCGACCCGGTAGCCATAGCGCAAACGCACGGTTTCCTCGTCGTGCGAATAGAAGAACTCTTGCAGCACGCGCATGTCACTGGGGTGCAGCGGACGCAGCAGAAAACGGCCGATCTTGAAATCGACCCACGTGCTATCCACGCCACCTTCGGTGGCGTCGGTGGCGGGCATGGCGAAGAATTTCGGCAACCAGCCGCGATCGCGCGCACCCTGCAACAAGGCTTCGCGATGATCGGGGTGGGCGATCTCGACGAGTCGGGCGACCCGTTCGCGGATGCTGCGACCGTGCAGGCTGGCCACACCGTATTCGGTGACCACGTGATGCACGTCGCCGCGCCCGGTGCAGACGCCGCTGCCGGACTCCAAGCCGGCGACGATGCGCGAGCGCTGGCCGTCGTCGCTGGTGGAGGTGAGCGCGATGATCGGCCGCCCGCCCTTGCTGTGACCCGCGCCGCGGATGAAATCCTGCAAGGCACCGATCCCGCCGTAAAACCGGTGCCCGCTTGAATCACGCACCACCTGCCCGGTGAGGTCGATCTCGCGTGCGCCATTGATGGCCACCATGCGGTCGTTGCGGGCGATGCGCACCGGGTCGTTCACCCAATCGCTGGGATGCAGTTCGAGATCCTCGTTTCCATCCACAAACCGATAGAGCTTGCGGCTTCCCATCACGTGACTGGCGACGATTTTTCCCGGCCGATGGCTTTTAAGAGAACCATCGGCCGCGCCGCAGCGGACGAGATCCATCAGGGCGTCGTTGAACAACCCGGAATGAATGCCAAGACGACGGTGTTTCTTCAACGAGCGCGCCACCGCCTCGGGCGTGTTGCCGAGGCCGAGCTGCAAGGTCGCGCCATCGTCGATGAGCTGCGCAGCGTAGCGGCCGATCCGCTGGTGGCGTTCATCGATCATGGCCGGCGCGACTTCGGGCAAATCCGCCGCGTGGTCGATGAACCATGCGATTTTCTTCACGGAAATGCGCGTATCGCCATGCGTGCGGGGCATGCGCGGGTTCACTTGCACGATCACCGTGCGCGCGGATTTCACGGCGGCCATCACCACATCCACGCTCACGCCCAGCGAGCACCAGCCGTCCTTGTCCGGCGGCGTCACCATCACCAGCGCGACATCCAGCGGCAGCGGGCCATCGGTGAAAAGCGAGGGAACCTCGGAAAACGGACAAGGCGTGTAATCCGCCGCACCACGCTCCACCGCCACCCCCACCGCGGGCGTCAGGAAAAACGAATTGGTCCGCAGCACCTGGTCATAGCGCGGATCCGTCCACGGCGACTCGCCGAGGCCATGAATGTGCACCAACTCCACATCCTTGAAATCGTCCGCCCGCGCCAGCATCGCCCGCACCAGCGCCATCGGCACCGCCGCTCCCCCGCCGATGAAAACCCGGCTGCCCGGACGGATCAGCCGCGGCCAGTTGTTTTCCGGGAGCGGCTTCACAGGAAAAAAGCTGACAGATCCACCGCCACGGGCCAGAGCAAAAAAACACGCGCCAGTTAGCCTACACCCGGGTTCACCACCTATTTCCTGCTCATCGACCGTGAAATCGACAGACGGCACGCGCATCCGTAAATATCCCAAAGCAGTGCACGAGTGCAAAGCCGGGCGAAGAAGCACTCAACGTGCTGCCGGATGGTGACACCTTCGAGTCGCTCCAGGATCAGATCGCCAAGGGTCCGCGACGCCACCCCATCAAGCTCACGTTCCGCGCGGGTTATTGAGCAGACTCAACGAGCGGCTAAACGCGTTCGCCGCGCCAATGGGCAGGAACATGCGGAGGACGAATACCCGTTTCATCAGCTTTCCATCGGCACGGCGAACATGCTCCGCCGCTCCTTGTGGTATCTGTGGGCTGATATCACCCGCCGGCCTGCGCGTCCGGATTGGCCAGTGATTCGCCGGAGATGGTTTCCACCAACGGCCGCTCGAGCATCCGCTCGTAGATTTCGATGTAGCGCGCGGCCACTTCCTGATGACTGAAGCGCTTGGCACTCTCAAGCATGACGCGGCGAATCTCGCGCTCCTTGGTTCCCTTCGGCAAGGCATGGAAATCCATCGCCCGGTCGATGGCCCAGCGCAGGCCGCCGGCAGTGTAGTGATCGAACCGGAAGCCATTGCCAAAGGAGCGCTCCACATCAAGATGATCCACCGTATCGTAAAGGCCGCCGGTGGCATGCACCACCGGCAGCGATCCATAGAGCGGCGCGGTCATTTGCGGCAGCCCGCAAGGCTCGAACAACGAGGGCATCAGCATGAAATCAGACGCCGCATAGGCCAGCCTCGAGAGGCGTTCATCAAAGTCCACCACTGAGACCCGCTGGTGCAGATCGAAGGCGGCAACGATCTTGTCGAACCATTGCTGGTGCGGTCCATTAGCCACCACCACGACCTGCAGCCCCCGCTTCCAATAATCCGAAACCACGCCATACAGGATATCGGTGAGCAATTGCGGGCCTTTCTGCACCGGATCTAGCCGCGAGGGCCAGAAAAACATCGGCGCGTCCGGATCTTCCTCAAGATGAAGCTCACGTTGCAGCGCAAGCTTGTTCGCCGCCTTGCCGTCCATCACGTCCTTGGCGGTGAAACTGCGCGCCAGCGAGTCGTCGCTGGCGGGGTCGTATGACGGATCCGGCGCGTTGAGAATGCCCGCAGAGCAACCCGCATGAAACTTGTTGCGCAATTCCACACGCACCGAGTCCGGCACCACCGGGTGCCAGCCCTCCACGATTTCCCACAGAAACCTCGGACTCACCGTGTTGATATAGTGCGCCGCGAAAATCCCGGAGGTGAGCAGGTCCACCGGCACGTGAGAGCGCGCATGATAGTAATTCAACGGATGGCCGCAGAAATACAGATTCATCCAGAATTCCGCGGCATCCACGCCGGATTCCTCGATCTGGGACAGGCAGACCTGACGGGTATGAATGTTGTGAACCGTGAACAAGCTCTTGATACCGCGCCGCCGCGCCATCGCGGGAATCAACGCCGTCATCCAGTCGTTGCAATGGATCAGATGCGGGCGGGCTCGCGGGATGATGTGGTTGATCACCTCGCGCTGGAACACCAGCGCGATGCGCATCGCCTCCTCGTTGTGGTTGCTGTAAACCTGGTCCCGGTAATAGAAAATCCGGTCCTCGGCGAGATGGATGTGGGTATCCGGCAGCACTTCATGGTATCTCCGCAGCTCCTTGTCGTGGAGATTGAAAATATCTCCTTGGAACATCCGCCGGTAGTTTGGCAACGCCACGTGCACATCCGCCCCAAGTTCGAACAAGGCGGAAACCAGCGAGGCCGAGACATCGGCCATCCCTCCCGCCTTGGCGGACATCCGCTGGGTCATGTTCCCCATGCCCGCCGGCAAATACGTGATCTCCGGCGTGACGATCAGGATTCTCGGTTTCTCGGTTTTCGTTTTTGCAGGCATGAAATCCGGGGGTCGTTGTCGTTCTACGCTTCCACTCTGAGCGAATACCGGGCCAGCTGCCATCCCAATCTTGATATAACGGAGAAATAATCACGCCCACCGCGCTTCACGCGCCGGCCTCCGACAGGTGTTTGACACAGAAGCGCGACCAGGTTTCCAAACACCCGAACAGCGGCCCATTGAGATCCGCCAATTCGGAAAAACCGAGCTCCACCAGCGCGTCCTCACGGGCGCTGACCTGATCCGACCTCAAGTCCACCAAATGGACGATGCCGAGGTGTACGCGGCCCACCGGATTCGAATCATCATTGAGCAGCGCGATGATGCGGTGTTCGTGCTGGTCCGGCAGTGCCAGCTCTTCCTCAATTTCGCGGGTCACGGCAGCATGATAGGCCGCCGCGCCAGTGCGTCCGCCGCCGGTGTCCACCGGATTCACGTGCCCACCCACGCCCACCGAGATCTGCGCGTGCAAGCGGCTCTCGCCGCCCGATTTTCCACGCGTGTAATGCAGGACCCGCGTGCCGTGCCGGAAAATGCAGTAGGGAATCAACTGCTTGTGTGTCGGGTCCTCCTCGGCCGCTGCGCGATCCATGAAAAAGTGATTGGCTGGGTCCAGCAGCCGCTCCACCGCCTCATCCAAAGCATCCGTGCGGATCCCCTCAAACGCTCCGATCCCTTCAAACAGTGCGCGCGGCACCACCAACACCTGTTCGCCATCATACTTCGACATGGCCGGCAGGATAACAAGCCACCCCGGCCCGCCAAGCACTCTCTGAAACCTCTGCCAAGCCACTGCAGGACGATGCGAAATTTTTCCTGAAAATCCGCTTGCCCGATCCATGGCAGGCTCCTAAATCTCCCCCCCCACCCGCACGGGGCGTTAGCTCAGTTGGTAGAGCACTTGCATGGCATGCAAGGGGTCAGCGGTTCGAATCCGCTACGCTCCACTTTCCTTGATTCTCAAACAGTTAGGAGACAAGGGACCTGCTGAAAACCCGTAAATGGGAACGAAAGTGGGAACAAATCCATAGAAGTCCAACTCCAACCCACGAACCCATGAAAGGCGATGCGATGCTTGAGGCGGCCGGCACGGTGCTGCTGTTGTCGGTGGCGATCTACTCGGCGCGGTTCGTCCGCTGGCTGGGAAGCGAGGATTTCCGGGCAACCGCGGCTTTTTGGCTGGAGGCGCTGATTTCGCTATTCCGGCGATAGGTTGGCAGGGCCCGCCGCTCCTGAACGGTTTGGGGCGTCTGCTGGATCGGTTGCCATGGTCTGCCGTCGGTTTTGTCACCGGAAGCAATCGCTGGGGCCGCGGAAATCAATATGGGTCGTAACGATACCCACCGCCAAGCATCTGGGTGCGTTGATAGCGGCTTCCATCGCTGCCGGTCACTCGATATCCCCCGCCAAGGTTCTGATCTGCTTGGTAAGTCGTTCCATCACTGCTGGTGGCACTATACCCGCCGCCAAGGTTCTGGGAAAATGTGGTAGTCCGCCCCGTGTTGCTCGTCGCGCGGAGATCTCCCCCGAGGGTTCTATCA
>JALRFY010000096.1 GCA_023253625.1 Akkermansiaceae bacterium
GCGGCGGCCAACAGCCCGGCGAGGGCAGAGGCGGCTTTGGAATGCATGGCGTGGATCATGGCTGGTGCGGATGGCAAACGGTTTACTTCTTGCCGATGCCGCCGTGCTGGCGGAAAATGCGGGTTGGCGCAAACTCGCCAAGCTTGTGGCCGACCATGTTTTCGGTGACATAAACAGGCACGAAAGTCTTGCCGTTGTGGACGGCGAAGTTGTGGCTGACGAAGTCCGGAGTGATCATGGACCGACGGCTCCAGGTCTTAATGGGCTTGCGGTCGGGCGTGGCGGCCATGGCGTCGATCTTGGCGAGGAGTTTCTGATCGACGAACGGACCTTTCTTGAGGGATCGTGGCATGGGATGTCGGGTAGGTTAGGCGTTCAATGAGGACTCACTTCTTCTTGCGGGGCTCCACGATGAAGACGGTGGTGGTCTTCTTGTGATGGCGGGTTTTCTGCCCCTTGGCGTGGCCCCAAGGGCTGAGGAGGTGCTGGCGGCCGCCACCGGATTTCGACTTGCCCTCGCCGCCGCCGTTGGGGTGATCGACGGGGTTCATGCACATGCCGCGCACGGTTGGTCGGACGCCCATCCATCGGGTGCGGCCGGCCTTGCCGGAGGTTTCGTTCATGTGGTCGCGGTTGCCGACCTGGCCGATGGTGCAGAAGCAGCGTTCGTTGAAGCGGCGGATTTCACCGGATGGCATCTTGACGAGGGCCCAGCCGCCATCACGGTTGGAAAGTACGGCAAGCTGGCCGGCGGCGCGGGCGACCTTGCCGCCATTGCCAGGAATGAGCTCGATGTTGTGAATCGAGGTGCCGAGAGGCACGGCGCTGAGCGGCATGGCGTTGCCGGTCTTGGGGGCGACACTGTGGCCCGCAACCACGGTCTGTCCCACTTCGAGACCGACGGGGGCGAGGATGTAGGATTTCTGGCCGTCCTCGTATTGGATCAGGGCGATGCGGCAGGTCCGGTTGGGATCGTATTCGATACCGATGACCTTGGCGGGCACGTCGAGCTTGCGGCGCTTGAAGTCAATGAGGCGGTAGTGGCGCTTGTGGCCACCGCCGATGTGGCGGCAGGTGATGCGGCCGGTATTGTTGCGGCCGCCGCTGCGCTTGAGCGGGCTGAGCAGGCTTTTCTCAGGCGTCTTCTTGGTGATATCCTCGAAGGACGGGAGGTTCTTGTAGCGCGCGGAGGGAGTGATCGGCTTGAATTTTTTCAATGGCATGACTCGCGGATCGGTGAGGTGTTACGGTGGGAGCTGCAGTGGCGCGGCTCAGATAAGGTCGAGCGACTCGCCCTCCTTGAGACGGACGATGGCTTTCTTCCAGCTTTTGGTTTGGCCCTGATCGGCGCGGCGCTTGCGGCGCAGCTTGCCGTCGTAGTTGGCGGTGCGCACGGCGACGACACTCTTCTCGAATAGTTGTTCGACGGCCTGCTTGATCTCATGCTTGTTGGCGCGGCGGTCCACTTCGAGGACGACCTCGTTGTTGGTCTCCTGGAGCATGGTGGCCTTCTCGCTGAGGCGGACTTGTTTGATGACCTGGTAAATATCTTTCATGATCTCGGTTATGGGTCCGGGGTTCAGGCGCTGCGCTGCGCGAGGGTTTGGAGTGCATCGCCGACAACGATGACGGTGTGGGCGAGGAGGAGTTGTTCGACGTTGACATCGGAACCGGTGACGAGCTGAACCCAGGCGACATTGCGTGCCGCGAGGTAGGTGGGCTCGTCAAAGGAATTGCCGATGACAAGGATCTTGCCGGGGGTGGCGATGGCGTTGACCGCAGTGACGAAGGATTTCGTCTTGCCGTCTGCGACGGTGAACGAATCGACGGTCTTGATCTTTTCGCTGCGGACGAGGTCTCCGAGAACCCGGCGCAAGGCAAGCTTGCGGGTGTTCTTGGTGACCTTCTTCGAGTAGTCACGCGGGCGCGGGCCGAAGACAACGCCGCCACCTACGAAGATGGGGGCACGCTTGTCGCCGTGGCGAGCATTGCCAGTGCCTTTCTGGCGGTAGATTTTCTTATTATTTCCGGAAACTTCGCCGCGGGTTTTGGTGTTGGCGGAGCCGCTGCGGCGGTTGGCACGGTATGCGGTGATGAGGTCGTGGACGGCCTGGCGGCCCTTCTCGGGTCCAACCAACACGAGGTTGGCGGCTTGGGCATCTTCAACGGTGAGTGGTTTTGCGGACATGGCTGTGAATCGTGGGAGTTATGTGAATGCCGCAGGTTTTCAGGCGGTCTTCTTCTTGGCCGGACGCACGGTGACGTAGCTGCCCTTGGTGCCAGGAATGGCACCTGAAACAAGGATCACACCGTCCTCCGGGCGCACTGCGACGACCTTGAGATTCTGCACGGTGGTGCGGGTGGTGCCCATGTGGCCGGGCATCTTCTGGTTTTTCCAGACACGGCCGGGCGTGGAACGGCAGCCGATGGCACCTGTCCGGCGGTGCATCATCGAACCGTGGGTCATGCGCAAGCCACCGAAGCCGTGGCGTTTCACGGCACCTTGGAAGCCCTTGCCCTTGGATTCGCCGATGACGTCCACCCACTGACCGGCGGTGAAGGTCTCGACGCCGGGATGGGTTTCTGGCATGGCGGCACCGGTTTCGAAGCGGAATTCACGAATGAAGCGCTTGGGCGTGGAACCGGATTTCTTGAAGTGCCCGAGCGCCGGCTTGGAGACGCGGAACTCTTTCTGGTCGCCATAGCCGGTCTGGACTGCGCTGTAGCCGTCCTTTTCCGGTGTCTTGGTTTGCAGAATGGTGTTGCCGGAGACATCAATGACGGTGACGGGGATCATCGTCCCGGCCTGTTCGTCGAACAGGCGGGTCATGCCGAGTTTTTTGCCGAGTAGTCCGAGTGACATGGCTTTGGGAAAGTTATCAGTTAGAAGTTAAAAGTTATATGGAAGCCCTGTCAGATCTTGATGGTGATGTCCACGCCGGCGGGGAGGTTGAGCTTTTTGAGCTCATCCACGGTGCGGGAGGTGGGATCGACAATGTCGAGGAGGCGCTTGTGGGTGCGGATCTCGAACTGTTCGGCCGACTTCTTATTGACGTGCACGGAGCGGTTGACGGAGAACTTTTCGATGCGAGTGGGCAGCGGAATTGGGCCAGCCACCCGGGCACCGGTGCGTTTGGCGGTTTCCACGATCTCCTGAGCGGAGCGATCGATGGCGCGATGGTCGAACGCGCGGAGGCGAATGCGGATCTTCTGGTTTTCCATAACGGTGGAGGAGATGTGGAGTTGGTGACGGTTTACGTTGTGGGTCTCAAGGGCGAGTGATCAGCCTAAGCGTTCGCTTACGATCTCTTCGACAATATTGCTGGGAACCTGCTCGAAATGGGATGGAGTCATTGAGTAGGAGGCGCGACCTGATGAAAGTGTGCGCACCGCAGTGGAGTAGCCAAACATTTCCTTGAGCGGGACGTTGGCGTGAACGATGGATAGGGTGCCTTTGGATTCGGTGTTCTGAATGTGGCCGCGGCGACGGCTGAGATCACCCATCACATCGCCCTGATAATCGTCCGGAGTGGAGACTTCGACGGCCATGATGGGTTCGAGGAGAATCGACTTGGCCTTCTTGAAACCGTCCTTCATGGCGAAAATCGCGGCCATGGTAAATGCGTTTTCATTGGAATCGACCTCATGGTAGGAACCGCCGAGAATATCGACATGCACATCGATCACGGGGTAGCCGGCGATGATGCCGTTGGTCATCGATTCGTTGACGCCCTTGAAAACGGCATTCATGAAATCCTTGGGGATTTCGCCGCCAACGACCTTGTTTTCGATGGTGAGGCCCTTGCCTTTTTCGTTGGGCTTCATTTCCAGGCGGACGTGGCCATATTGTCCGCGGCCGCCGGATTGCTTGACCAGCTTGCCTTCGCCACCGGCGTTCCGGGTGATGGTCTCACGGTAGGCGATTTGCGGTGCACCGGTGTTGGCCTCGACCTTGAACTCACGGCGCAGGCGATCGACGATGATTTCAAGGTGCAGCTCACCCATGCCTGAAATGATGGTCTGGCCGGTTTCCTCGTCGGTCTTGACGGTGAAGGTGGGATCTTCCTCGGAAAGGCGCCCGAGGGCCATGGCGAGTTTTTCCTGATCGGCCTTGGTCCTGGGCTCGACGGCCATGGAAATGACTGGCTCGGGAAAAGTCGGGGGTTCGAGCACCACGTCGTGATCAGGAGCGGCAAGGGTATCGCCGGTGGTGACGTTTTTGAGGCCCACCATCGCGGCGATATCGCCCGAGTAGCAAGCGTCGATGTCCTTGTGCTCGTTGGCCTGGATCTGGATCAGGCGGCCGACGCGCTCGCTGCGGCGGGTGCGCGGGTTGTAAACGGTGTCGCCCTTTTTCACCACGCCGGAATAAACGCGGAAAAAAACGAGCTTGCCGACAAACTTGTCGGCCCAAAGCTTGAACGCAAGGGCGGTGAACTTGCCTTGGTCGGTGGTGGGCACCCCGATGTGGCGGGTCTCGTCATCCGGGTCCATGCCGATGGCGGCCGGGATGTCGAGCGGGCTGGGAAGGTAGTCGATGACAGCGTCGAGGAGGTATTGGATACCCTTGTTCTTGAAGGCCGATCCGCCTGCGACGGGGACGAGTTTGTTGGCGATGGTGGCGCGGCGGATGCCCTGTTTGAGTTCCTCGCGCGACACCGGCTCTTCCATCAGGAATTTCTCGCCAACCAGTTCGTCCACATCGGCCACGGCATGTAGCAGTGCTTCGTAGGCCTCTGCGGCGGTTTCCTTGAGGTCATCTTCCAGTTCCTTGATCGTGTAGGTGGAACCGAACGTGTCGTCATCGGAATAATAAACCGCCTTTTGGTTGATGACATCGATCTGCCCCTTGAGTTGATCCTCGGAGCCGATCGGAATGAGGATGCGGACGGCATTTGCCCCGAGTTTTTCGCGCACTTCGGAAAACACATTATCGAAGTTTGCACCGGTGCGGTCCATTTTGTTGACGAAAACGATGCGTGGCACCTTGTATTTGGTGGCTTGGCGCCAGACGGTTTCGGATTGCGGCTGGACACCGGCAACGCCGCAGAAAACGACGATCGCGCCATCCAATACGCGAAGAGAGCGCTCGACCTCGGCGGTGAAGTCCACGTGGCCGGGGGTATCAATGATGTTGATGCGCTGTTTCTGTTCGGTGAAAAGCTTCACAGTGCCTTCCTCGGCGCGCTGCCACCATTCAGTGGTGACGGCAGCGGAGGTGATGGTGATGCCACGCTCACGCTCCTGCTCCATCCAATCAGTGGTGGCCGCGCCGTCATGCACCTCACCAATCCGGTGGATCATACCGGTGTAGAAGAGGATCCGCTCGGTGAGCGTCGTCTTGCCCGCGTCAATGTGCGCCGCGATCCCGATATTACGGGTGCGTTCGAGCACGGTTGGGCGGTTAGGACTGTTCGGATTCACGGTGAGGCGCGGCGGGCGCACGGGGAAGTTGTCAGAAACGGAAGTGGGCGAAGGCGCGGTTGGCTTGCGCCATCTTGTGAACGTCGTCGCGCTTGCGAACGGCTGCGCCCTGGTTGTTGGCGGCGTCTTTGATTTCGTTGGCGAGTGCAACGTGCATCGGGGTGCCCTTGCGGTTGCGGGCGAAGCCGACGAGCCAGCGCATGGAGAGCGACTCGGACCGTTCGGAAGCGACTTCCAGCGGCACTTGGTAGGTGGCACCACCGACGCGGCGGGATTTCACCTCGACGCGCGGCTTGGAGTTCTCGACGGCGCGGGTGATGACTTCAAGCGGATCGACGGTGTCAAGGCCGTCGTTGGCTCGGTCAATGGCGGCATAGACGATGCGCTGGGCGAGGGAGCGCTTGCCGTCGCGCATCACCTTGCTGATGAGATGGCCGACGAGGGGGCTGTCGTATCGGGGATCGCGGCGATCCGGCTTTTCGTAAACTCGCTTGCGGCGTGGCATGACGTTCGTTGGTTGGAAGTTTCTTCAGGAAATTACTTTTTCTTGCCGGTAGCCGCGGCTTGGCCGGGTTTCGGACGTTTGGCACCGTATTTCGAACGGCTCTGGCGACGCTTGTCCACGCCGAGCGTATCGAGCGATCCGCGGACGATGTGGTAGCGCACACCCGGCAAGTCCTTCACACGTCCGCCGCGCACCAGCACGATCGAGTGCTCCTGAAGGTTGTGGCCTTCGCCGCCGATGTAGGCGATCACCTCGAAGCCATTTGTCAGGCGGACTTTCGCCACCTTGCGAAGCGCCGAGTTCGGCTTCTTGGGGGTGCGCGTCATCACCTGAAGGCACACTCCGCGGCGCTGCGGGCAGTTCACGAGAGCCGGAGATTTCGACTTCTCGATCGGAGTGTGGCGTCCTTTGCGGACAAGTTGATTGATGGTCGGCATGGTTTCCTGCGGGGTCTGTGGTTTGGACGAGGGACAAACCGGAGCCACGACGAGGAAACCTCGTTGAAGCTTTTCTCCGGAGCTGACCCGATAAATTTTCGCTGTGTGGATGATCCGCCTTTGGTTGTAATGCGGCGGTCCGTGTTGCGGGGCGGCGAACCTAGGTCGCAATCGCTACCTGACAAGCCCTATTTTGAAAATCTCTGATTTTTTTTCAATGCGCGTCCACCGCTCGATGCAGAGCGATGATTTATTCCGGCATATGCACACATGGGCCACTTCGTAGCGCTGCAGGAATGCGGTTTCAACGAATCCCCCACCCTGGCAGACGCTGGCCTGTGCCTGATGCATGCCGCCTGTGTGCCAGACGAGACGGCCCATCCGGCCTCCTGAAGGACCTCTGACTTCGGCAGCGGCGCAAACTCGCTTCCGGAGATCAGACCCCGCCCACCGATTGCGCTGAGGACAGGCTTTGCGCCGCTTGGGAACCGATTCTCCGGCCGGAAGGTATATACCGAGCGCCGCCGCCGCCCAGCTCCATGCCTCCTACACGTGGTAAGCGACCCTGCCGGCCGGAATGAAATCCGAGGTTATCCGCGTCGTGACCGCCAGCACCGCGAAACCGGCCACCCAGCGCAGCCATATGATTTTCACCGCCGATGTCCTGCGCTTTCCCGGCGGCACGGTGAGCGCCAGCGGCTGCGACACCAACAGCCACGACCTCACCGGAGTCTGGTGCACCGCCGGCGGATTCATCGCGCGGCACGCGGGCTTTCCCGCCACCCGCGACTCCGGCACACCCGCGCTGCCGATGGACATGATCAAGGACGATGCTAACAATTCTCACTTGTCGGCACATTAAGCGAGGTGCGCGGCCGCAACCAAGAACCCGGCGACGACCTCTACCGCAGCGCCCCGCTCCACGGCATGTTCGAGCTGGCATACGAACGCGCCTCATGGGAGGCCCATCTCGAATGGATCTGGGCGGATTCGCAATACCGCGTCTCGGACCTGCAAAACGAGCAAACTACCCCTGGCTACGGCATTCTCAATCTGCGCGTCGCCAGAACGTTCGCTGATGCCTTGCGCGTGGAGGCCGGTCTCGAAAACCTGCCCGGCAAACTCTACGCCGACCACCTCGGCGGCGTGAACCGGGTGGCCGGCGGCGATCTGCCGGTGGGCCAACGCATCCCGTCCGCCGCCCGTTTCGCTTACGTCTCGCTCGATTGGGAATTCTGAATCCCGCGCACGGCCGCGATGCAAGCGTGCCGCGGGCGCGTTTTGGTGCTGGCCAGCGGTTGCGGGTGGGTTTTAGCCTCGCGGCGCATGATATTGGCATTGATGGAGCCTTCGGGGTTGATCGAGCGTGGCGGGCCCTTGGTCTGGGTGTTGCTGGGCTTGGCGTTCATTGGTTCGGTCTGCGTGGTCGAGCGCCTGTTTTACTTCCACCGTGCGCGCATCAACGTGGGCGACCTGCTGGTGGGGCTGGCCCATCACGTGCGCCGCAGGGCGTTTGCAGAGGCCTTGCACGAGGCGGCAAGGGCACCCGGCCCGGTGGCGCGGGTGGCCCATGCCGCACTGCTGCGCTATTACCTTGACCGCGCGGACCTGCGCGACGTCACCCGCGAGGCCGGCCAGTTGGAAGTGCCGCGCATCGAAAACAACATCCGTGCCATCCTCGGCGTGGCACTGCTCGCACCGCTCGTCGGCATGCTCGGCACCATGCTCGGCATGCTGGAGACGTTCCAACGCGTCGGCGAGCAAGGCGGCTTCACCGGCCCTGTGGAGCTGAGCGCCGGGGTGTTCACCGCCCTCATCACCTCGGTGGTGGGCCTGGCGGTGGCGGTGCCGATGTATCTGTTCTACCTGTATTTCCTCGGTCGTGCGAAACGCCTGATCCACCGCATCGAGCGGGCCGGCATCGAGATCGTCAACCTGATCGCGGACGCACGTGAGGAGGTCGATTTCGCTCCATTCCGCGGCGAAGTGACGGCGGGGCGCAACTCGGCAAAAGCCAAGCAGGAACACGCGCATTGAAACTGGAAACCCATCTGCCTGAGCGGCCGGGACTGCTGCATGCGGTGCCGGTGATGGATATCTTCGTGCTGTTGTGGCTGTTGTTTCTGCTCGGGCCATCGTTGCTGCGCCAGTCGGGCATCACCGTGGAACTGCCTCCCTCGCGGTTTCAGCTCGAGCGCTATCAGGAAACGCTGGTGATCACTCTGGGGCCCGGCGAGGCCGGCCCGCGCATCCATCTGGGCCGCGATGCGGTGGGGCTCGATGCGCTCGATGCACAGCTCGAAGCGCTGCGGATCGATGGCGCGCCCGCCCGGGCGATCGTGCTCATGCAAACCGATGCCGGCACACCGGTGGGGCTGGAGCGCCAGGTTTCGGAAATGGTCTTGGAAAAAGGTTTCCGGTTGGCACTGGTTGGCGCGAACCAGCAAGGCGCAAACGGCACCCAACCTCCAGCTCAACAATGACCCGGCGCGCATCGATGCGGCACAAACGCAAGGAGGCCCCGCTATGGGTGTTCCCATGGAATGGGGTGAAGCAATCGCCGCTGCCCAAGATCACCGCGTTTCTGATCACCCTCGGGGTTTTCGCGATGATGTTCGCCTTTGTCAGGATCGGCATCGTCACACCCACACCGTGGGCCGGCCGGCAGGCGACGCTGTTCCGTACGCTTGACGATGTGGAGGGCCGGACGCTGGCACTTCGCGCGCGCGAGGGCGGACCGTTCCCATCACGCTTCCAACCCGCCCACATCGATTGGCTCCGCGAACTGGAAAACCAGACACTTGCCACAGCCGGGTGGCAGCCGCCGCGCCACGAGCCAATACTGCGCGATCTGCCCGCCATGGAACCTCCGGTGCCACAGCTCAGCGCGCCGGGCCAACCGGTCATGCCAAAGCGCCTGCCGCCAAATCCCCCGCCGGCAGGGGGGGAACTCCGGCCGATGCCCGCACTTCACCCGCTGGCCGGCGTGGATGTGGATCATTTACCGCAAAGCCTGCCGGAATTCGCCGGCGAGGTTCCGCCCGCGATGCTGGCTGAGTCATGGCGTTTCCTCCTCCGCCTGGATGCAGGGGGACGGGTGCAGGAGGCGGTGCCGCTGAGCGGCGGTGCCAATGACGCCGGTGCCTCGGCACTGACCGGGTGGCTGGGAAAAATCGTTTTCCAGCCGGATGCGGAATCTGAAGAACGGTGGATCGCCGTGGGCTTGAGCTTTGAAAACCGAACCGCCGATGGAACTGACGCTGACTGAATTCGTGTTGTTGGTGGTTTTCGGCACTTTCCTGACCGTGCTGTGCTTCGCCGTCATCTCGCGTATGCTGCTCGCGCGCAGCGAAGCCCGTGCGCTGAAGCGGCGCTTCATTTGCCGGCTGTGCCTCCACGCCTATGAAGACTTCGGCCGGGACCGGATTACCAGCTGCCCACGCTGCGGCGCGGCCAACGAACGTGGCCGCGATCCCCGCAGGTGTTGATCCGGAGATGCGGGCTTGCGCCCGCGTGGGTCAGCACTCAAAGTGGGCGTCGAACCTATGAACGAACGACGCGTCGTCATCACCGGCATCGGCTGTGTTTCCCCGCTCGGAAACGATCTCCAATCCACATGGGAAGGCATGAAAGCCGGCCGCAGCGGCATCGGCCGGATCACCCAGCTCGATCCGGATCCGTTCGATTGCAAGATCGCCGGCG
>JALRFY010000104.1 GCA_023253625.1 Akkermansiaceae bacterium
GACAACTCGATCGACGAGCACATCATGGGCTTCGGCAAGGAGATCAAGGTCGGAATCGACGACCAAGGCCGGGTGGAAGTGCGCGACTTCGGCCGCGGCATTCCGCTCGGGAAGCTCTTTGACTGCGCCGCCCAGATCAACACCGGTGCGAAATACGACAGCGAGGCGTTCAAGAAATCCGTGGGCCTCAACGGCGTGGGCATCAAGGCGGTCAACGCGCTGTCCGACTTCTTCGAAATCCAGGCCTGGCGCGAGGGCGAAACCAAGGCGCTCGAGTTCTCCAAGGGTGAACTCACCGTGGACATGAAACACCCGCGGCGCGATGCGGAGGCGAACGGCACGCGGCTCGCCTTCGAGATCGACCGCACGATTTTCCCGGCCCGCACCAAGTTCAAGGAAACCTTCGTCGAGCGGATGTGCCGGTATTATTCCTATCTCAATCCGGCTCTCACGGTCTCGTTCAACGGAAGAAAATTCCGCTCCAAGGACGGCCTGCTCGATCTGCTGCGCGAGGAGATGGAAAACGAACCGCTCTATCCACCGATCCAGCTCATCGGCAAGGATATCGAAGTTGCCTTCACCCACTCCGCCGAGAGCGGTGAGGAATATTATACCTTCGTCAACGGCCAGAACACCTCGCAGGGCGGCACCCACCTCGCCGCGTTCCGCGAGGCGCTGGTGCAGGTGATCCGCGGTTTCTATAAAAAACAATACGACCCCGCAGACATCCGCGCCGGCATCGAGGCCGCCATTTCGGTGCGCATCGTCGAGCCGGTGTTCGAGTCGCAGACCAAAACCAAGCTCGGTTCCGCCACCATGGAGCCGGATGGCGAATCGATCCGCTCGTTCATCGGCAACTTCCTCAAGACCCAGCTCGACAACTACCTGCACAAGCACACCGCCGTCGCCGAGGCGGTCCAGAAGCGCATCCTCGCCGCTGAGCGCGAGCGCAAGGACCTCAAGGGCGTCCAGAAGATCGCCCGCGAACGCGCCAGGCAGGCGAAGGTGCACAACAAGAAACTCCGCGACTGCCGCATCCACTTCGACACCAAGCACAAGCGCCGCGACGAAAGCACCCTGTTCATCACCGAGGGCGATTCCGCGTCCGGCTCCATCACCAAGTCGCGCGATGTGGAAACCCAGGCCGTTTTCTCTCTGCGCGGCAAACCGCTCAACACCTTTTCGCTGCCTCGCAAGATTGTATACGAAAACGAAGAGTTCGCCCTGCTCCAGGCCGCCCTCAACATCGAGGACGGTATCGGGGCACTGCGCTACCGCCGCGTCGTCATCGCCACCGATGCCGATGTGGATGGCATGCACATCCGGCTGCTGCTGCTGACGTTTTTCCTCCAGTTCTTCCCCGAGCTGATCCGCGACGGACATTTATATATCCTGCAAACCCCGCTGTTCCGCGTCCGCAACAGAAAGGAAACGATCTATTGCTATGACGACGACGAGCGCCGCAAGGCGATCGACAAGCTCGGCAAGAACGCCGAGATCACCCGCTTCAAGGGCCTCGGCGAAATCTCACCCGACGAGTTCGGCTTCATGATCGGCCCCGACATGCGGCTCGATCCCGTGGAATACGAGGAAGGCAAGGGCGTGAAGGAACTGCTCGCCTTCTACATGGGCAAGAACACGCCGGACCGCCAGGAATACATCATCGAGAACCTCCGCGAGGACGTGGACAAGCAGATCGAGGCCGCCGTGGCATAGGCGCGTTCGTGAGAACGCGGGGATTTGCGGGTGGCGGCGGCCTGCGACCGCCATCCCGGCGATCCTTTCAGGTTGCCGCCGCGCAGCAGGTTCCCAAGCCTGCAACCGGTATGCCCGCCAGAAAATCCGCGAAACGCAAATCGTCCGGCCCCACCCTGCCACCCGCCATCGATCGGCCCACCGCTGATGAGATCGAAATGCTGTCATGGCCGTCGATGTATTGTACGCCAATCTGAAGTTTTGACCTGCTGCGCTCCCAGGCAATGTTGAAATGCAAGACCTGACCCTATTTAATGCGCACCATGTTGCATCACCGTGATGCGCTGTCAATTCGGAACGTTTCGGTTTCGTGAAACAAATGCCTCCGGGTTCCGGCGTGCCTTCAAGCCCTGGCCTTGAGCCATTCCATGGCAACCTTCACATATTCGACGAATTGGACATCTTCCGGGGGCAAACCCAATTTCCCAAGAATGGCGGGCAGGTCGTTTTGAAAATCACCGTAAAGTCGTTGCGTTTCCAACGAACCGGGCAGAGTGCGGTTGATGACGGTCGCCAGCAGTTGCGGGTTTGCTTCAAGGCTTCCAGAGGCACCCCGCCATGAGACCGTATGTCCTGCCCGGCAATATCGGAAATGAACTTCTGGTAGCGGTAAGGCTCGCTGTCGAGGATCAGGCAGCGTTTTCGCTTCTGCTGCTTCTCGCCGGAGAAAGACTTGGCTCCGAGAAAAAGCCCGAGTTCCAAAGGCATGTTGAAGCGCGGCAGGCCATTGACCTCGTCGCACTCGACCCTTGAAATGTCGTGAATGCCGAACTGCGATTCGCGGATGATCTCCACAATTTTCCCGATACGGGTTTCACCGGAGTCATCCCGTTCCCTCGCGCAGCGAATGACGAAGCCACAGTGCAAAACTGCGAAAATGATGGCCTCGTAGATCGGACGATAACCGTCGTCGAAAGGACAGTTGAGAAAGACCTGCCGGGAATAGGCCTTTGAGGTCTTCATGCAGGCTTGCGACTTGACGCGGCAACCACTCGACCTGATTTCTTCGAATTGGCAGGCTTGCGCGGTGAGACGACGACGCCACGCCCCGAACGCTCCTTGTTCACAGCCTTGATGGCGGCACGGATCTGGAGTAGGGAAACCCTGCTCTTGCCGTAGTCGTGCTGGAGAACCTGTGTCATGGGAATCTGATCTTGGGAGGAATCTACATCGCCGCCCCTCCATACGTCAAACGAAGAATCGCCGCCCCAATCATAGCTCAATCTCCGCGTCGGGCCTCAAACCGGATTTCGCCGGGGGCGGCCATCGCGGCATCAATGGCCATCCACGCCTGCCGGAGGAACCCGAGACGGACGGGGGGGCTGGCGGTGGCCGGTAGGTCGCGATACTTCGCCAATTCTTCCAGGTGCCTCCGGGCGAATGGGAGGGCGCGGGCGGCTTCCGTGCCTCCGGCGGCGGTGGTGACCTGAACGCTGGCGGCGTCCGTAAATG
>JALRFY010000132.1 GCA_023253625.1 Akkermansiaceae bacterium
CGCTGTGTTGTGCCAGCTCATCGCGCCACGTCGGCCTTCTATGCGGTTCTTGTCCATCGGCTCGCAGCTTTCTCCTAGCCTTCCTTGCCCGGGTCGGTCACCCTTCCCGAGTTGGCTCAGATGGTAGTTTCTTCATTTCCATGTTCTGGTATTCCTACAGGGGACTTGAACCCCGTTTCAACGGGCCCATGCTGGGCGCACACAAGCCGCGCCGTGACAACCACTAGGAGCCGTTCTGTTTCGATGATTTCCCGTAACTACAAACCTAATCCCGTGAACGACTTCCGCCGCAGCTACTAGCGGCACGTGCGCTTTACGTTCGCTAAAAACCATGCCCGTCTCCAGCATCGCACAGATTTTCATCCGTCTATACTCACTCAAGATCTTGGTCGGAGCATTGGCCAGTTTTGGAGGAATACTCATGATGGGCGGAAATTATGACGCATGGGCCACATTTCTTGTATTCCTGCCCAACCTAATTGTCATTACCTCGGGAGTGGTTCTGTGGGTGATTGCGCCATGGCTATCGCGAGTTCTGACCAAGAAGAACAATGGAGATCTGACGTTGGGCGGGGTGACGCGCGAAGACCTACTCACGGCCGTGCTCCTCGGCCTTGGGGTCTATTTCATCATGGATTCCTATTCGAATGTAGTGGGATGGGCGCACTATTTTGCAGTCAACCGTTCGGAAGGCGGATTTCACATGGATAACGAGCCATCCTACTACGACCTCACCGAACGTCTATTGACCTTGGGTGGCGGTATCGCTCTGGTCCTGACATGCCGCACCTGGGCACGACGCCTTTCGCCAATATTAAGAAGCGAATCGGGTCCCGGGGAGTGATGAGCTCTCCGGTCCCACACCACCGTGCGTACGGCTCCGTACAGGGCGGTTCCAATCAGACACGGGCAAAGCAAGCTAGCGGGCATCAGAACGGCCGACGGATGGTCAGGGATCGAGCAGCAGCGGGTCGATGGTGGGAATGGGGGCCTTTTCAGGTTGGTGGATTTTGAGCATCGCCTTGCCGGCGCGGGCTTGGAGGGCTTTCCAGCCGGCGTAGTTGTCATCCTTATCCATGTGCGCGGTCGGGCCGCCGCGGAGGTGGACAACCTCCATGTATTCCATCACATCACGCAGCGCCCCGACGGCGATCTGGTTATCGGCGGCGGAAAAGTCCGCCGGGTTGAGGCCCTCGGCGTTGGTGACCAGGCTTTCCGCGGCGTTGGACACGCCCTTTTTCAGGCAATCCATGAGCGCCCGCAGGGCCCGCGCATCGCGGACCCGGCCCAGGAGCTTGATGAGCGCCCCATCCATGTGGTGCTTGAGCATCGGCTCCGCGAAGTCCATGCGCTGGGCATCGGTGAGATCCCCGAAGCCCTTCGGGCCGAGCACCAGACGGCGTGCCGACTGGGCGCCGACGATTCCGGCGCCCTCCTTGTCGGCGGCGGCGATGCGCAGCATCACGTGGTCCGCCTCGCGACTGAGCGAGTAGGACAGCGCGTGGACGATTTCGCGCAGCTCGGCCAGGCTGTCGGTGGCGGCGGCCTTTTCGAGGAACGCAATGCTTTGGGTATCGCCAAGGCGGCCTAAGACGAAATAAAGATGCGGACGCGCAGCGGGATCCGCAGCAGGCAGCAGCTTGATGACGCCGTCGCGGACCGAGGATGCGGCGGCCGGTTCCCCGCGGAAGGTGAGGAGCGCGTCCTCGCAGCCGATGAGTTCCTCCTTTTCGCGGGCCCGGGCGAAATGGGCGAGCAAAGTCGTGATGGCAGCGGGGCCATCAATGGCCGCCAGAGCGCGCAGCGCCGCAGTCCTGACCGATGGGGACTCGTGCGTGAGGGCGGATTTGGCAACCTTCGATCCCTCAAGCGAGCCACCCATGGCGAACACGGCGAGGATTCCGGAGGCGGATGCCGGATCGGCCGCTGGGAAGAGGGCCGCGAGGCTGCGGCCTCCGCCTGTCTTCACCAGAGAGGCCGCCGTCTCGCGGGCGTGATCGCGCAGCCGCCAGTAATCGTGGCTGAAATAAGGAAGGAGATCGGCCAATGCGTCGGCCTCAAGCATCTCGGCGAGAAAATCCATGGCCGCCATTTTATGGAAATAAGTCCGCTGGCCACGATCGGCGAGTTCATCGCGGCAGAGCTTGATTTTTGCCGCGGTGCCATCGGCCGCTTCGAGCGATTCCTCGAACAACGCCCGGACGTCTTGGGAAATGGAGGGCAGCACCGTGGGTTGCTTGACGGCGCTGATCAGCTCGTGGAGTTCGGCGAGCGGGGCAATGATCGGCGTGTTGCCCGTATTCTTGACCAGTTCGGCATTCGGATTGTCGGTGAGCACCGTGGCGATTTCATCGACGAAGCTGGTGAATGCGGCGGGCTGCTTCCTGACCAGCTCCGGGTCCATCAGCGGCCGCTTGAAACCGACGAACGGGCGGATATCACGGCGGATGGCGGCCTGTTTGCGCAGGCGGTGGGCGGTCGCTTCGATGCCCTCGCGGTAGCTGAATTTCCCGAGCAGGGCCTGGGCCGGGGCGGAGCGGTTCGCGAACATCTGATCGGCGAGTTGTTCTTCCTCGGCGGCCTCGGTGAGCGGCCCGGCGAGGCGGACAACGGTTTCCTTGGTCCATGGATCAAGCCGCGAAGTCATGAAGGTCCTGCCCGCCGGATCGAGGAGGATGAGATGCTCGAGGGCGCGTTGGACGTCGGCGGGGTCAAAGCCGGCATTGAAGGGGTCGTTGGCCAGTTTGGTGTCCGTGCCGAAGAGCGTCGATTGGGTGGTATTGCGGAGGCTGTTCGGGGCGATCGCCTTGGGTTCCTCGAGGGTGGCATCGAGTATGGCGAGCTGGGTTTCCCCGCTGGCGGTGTGCTGCGAAATCACCCTGGTGGCGGTGATGCGGACGAAGTCGTGCGGGTCCTTGAGCAGCGGGGTGAGCTTGGAAAGCGAGCCGAGCACGGTGTCGGGGCCGCAGCCGCCGAGGGCGAGCAGCGCGCCATCGCGGAAGCGCGCGTTGTCGCTTTCCAGCAGCTGGAGAAGGCGCGGGACGATCTCCTTTTCGCCGGCCTGGAAGCGGTCTGCCAGCTCCCTGGCCACGACACCGCGCATCTTCGGATAGAAGTGATCAAGAAGGTCGAAAACCTCATCGGTGTCGCGCTCATTGAAAGGCTTGCCGGCCTTTTCAAGCAGCCAGGGATCATTGAACTGACTGCGGGCGCTGGCGAGCAGGTGTTCCATTTCGCGTTTGGTCGGATGGAGTGCCTGGTCCGGGTCCTTGCCGGTGATGAGGGTTTGCTTGAAGATGACCGACTGGTGGAGCACCTCGGTGGCGGTGGGATCCCGCAGGGTATTATAAATGCCGGTGGGCGAGTGGTAGACGAAGCTGCCGTCGAACATCCGGCAGATCGTGCGGCGCCAGCGCAGGTTGCGTTCGTTGTAGGTGCGGACCTCGGGGCCGCAGAGGCTGGCGGCCCAGGAGGACCAGTTGCCGTGGTAGTCATGGCCATGACCGCCGCGGCGGGTGAAGGCGCAGTGGCTCGACAGCATCGCGAAATATTTCGCGCCATAGGTGTCGCCTAACAATTTCAGCGAGAACGCGACGCCGGTATTCTTGCCGTTGCTGTCATCGGAGCCATAGGCCGGGTGGTCGCCGTAGGGGATGCAGCCTTGGTCGATATAGGAGCCGAAGAAGCGCCTCGCGCGCTCGACGGCGAGGTCGATCTCCGGGTGCTCGATGCCGAGCTTCTGGGCGAGGGTGACGAGGAAGAAGCAGCGGTTTCCGGCGGCGTTGAGCGCGCCGTAGCCAGGATTCATGCCGTGGAGTTCGCCACCGTTGAACCCAGGGAAGGCGAAGGTGTGGCCCCAGGAACCGTGACCGCTCTGGCCCATCGCGGTGT
>JALRFY010000025.1 GCA_023253625.1 Akkermansiaceae bacterium
TTTCTCGAGAACCCTCAAACAGGTATGTTAAAGGACCGTCCCTTTATGGTCGGGCTTCCCTACACCGATATCGACTATTGTTGCTATTGCGATTGGGGGTATCGTAAAAAAACTCGGCTGTGGAATAATATACAATTTGAAGGCGATTCCAAACATCCGCGTCGTTGAGCCGCAGGGAGCGTTTTACTTCTTTGTGTACACCGGCGGCATGCAGATCAAGTCGGTGAATCTTTGCGACAAACTTCTCTCGCGCTACAAGGTGGCCGCCGTGCCTGGCATCGCCTTTGGTTATGACGAAGGCATCCGCCTCAGCTACTGCACGACGCTCGACATTTTGAACGAAGGCCTGACTCGCTTCGAGCAGTTCTGCCGCGAGCATTGAGCCGCCGGGCCGCTTGCCGCCCGTGAGGCGGGCCATGAGGGGGAAATTTGCTATTGCCACGCAAATTTCCCCCTCATTCCGTTCATTGCCAGCAACTTGTGTGAAATCCGGCGGCAGCTGCGGGAAAATGCGCAGGCTTGGGCAAGTGAGGCGGAGCCATTCCGGACACACGGGTCTTGAGTAGCCCCGTGATCCATTCCGCCACCACCCACGATCCGGGGGCGATGCCCTCATTTGAAGATTACGATTTCGACGATCGTCCGTTCCTGGTGTTTTGGGAAATCACGCGTGCCTGCGCGCTGGCCTGCAGCCATTGCCGGGCCGAGGCGCAATCGCGCCGCCATCCCGGGGAACTCGATACCGAGCAGGCGCTGCGTCTGATCGGCCAGATGGCGGATTGGCAACCGCCGATGTTGATCCTGACCGGCGGCGACCCGCTGATGCGGCGCGACGCGCTCGATCTGGTGCGCGCGGCAGCGGGCTCCGGTCTGCATGTGGGCCTCAGCCCTGCGGCGACCGAGCGGCTCTTGAAAACCGATTTCGCGGAAATCAAGGATGCAGGGGTCCAGCGCATGTCGCTGAGTCTCGATGGTGCGACGCGCGAGACACACGACGCCTTCCGCAAGGTGGCCGGCACCTTCGACCGCACCATCGAGGCGGTGCGCCGCGCGCACGACGCGGGCCTGAGCCTGCAGATCAACACCACGCTCACCCGTGGCAACATGGGCGAATACGAGGCGTTCAAGCAGCTCATGTTCGATCTCAAACCGGCGATGTGGAGCGTCTTCCTGCTCATCCCGACCGGCCGTGCGGGCCTGGACGACATGCCCGAAGCCGAGGACATCGAGCGCGTGTTCGAGGACATGGCCGGATTGGTCGGCAAGGCACCGTTCGCGGTGAAAACCACCGAGGGCCACCACTTCCGGCGGGTGGTGATGCAGAAGCTCGGCGGTGGGGCCTCGCGCCCGCGCCCCGGCATGCGCTCGCCGCTCGGCATCCGGGACGGGCGCGGCGTGATGTTCATTTCCCACACCGGCGAGGTCTCGCCGAGCGGTTTCCTGCCGCTCGTCTGTGGCAACGTGAAAACCACCCACCCGGCGGAAATTTACCGCCAGCATCCGCTGTTCGTTTCGTTGCGCGACAACGACGCGCTCGGCGGCAAGTGTGGAGTCTGCGAGTTCCGCAAGGTTTGCGGCGGCTCGCGCTCCCGCGCCTACGGTATCCACGGCGATCCCTTCGCCGCCGATCCGGCCTGCGTTTATCAACCGAAAAAAGCCCAGGTTTCCAACCCACAACCCGTCCCAACTCCATGATCAACCTCACCAAACTCTGGACCGGCGTGGCGCAGCCCGCGGATTCGCTTCGCTACGGCCATGCCTCCGGCCACGGCGGCCACGGCGGCACCACCAATGCCAGCTGCATGCCCGTCGCCGCCCGCGCGCGCAAGCCGATCACCGTCTGGAACATCACCCGCACCTGCAACCTGCGCTGCGTTCACTGCTATTCGGACTCGATGGCGATGCAATATCCCGGCGAGCTGACATGGGAGCAGATGCAGGCGGTGGTTGAGGATCTCGCGGCCTATCAGGTGCCTTCGCTGTTGCTCTCCGGCGGCGAGCCGATGATTCACCCGCGCTTTTTCGACCTCGTGGACCTCGCCACCGGGAAGGGCCTCAAGCTGACGATCTCCACCAACGGCACGCTCATCACGCCGGAAAAGGCCGCATTGCTCAAGGCCGCGAACGTCGCCTACGTCGGCATCTCGCTCGATGGCATCGGGAAAATCCATGACGAATTCCGCCGCAAGGAGGGGGCCTTCGACGCCGCCGTGCGCGGCTTCAGGAACTGCCACGACGTCGGCCA
>JALRFY010000045.1 GCA_023253625.1 Akkermansiaceae bacterium
AGGGCGAGTGGGCGATCTAGAGCAGCCGCCCCTGGCGCGGGCTGTCCTCGCGCACCTTCACCTCGCCGTCGGCGAATTCGAGCCGGAGTGCTGCCCACTGCTTCACGTCGCCGGCGTGATGCACGGGCTTTCCCGTCTCGCGCGCCTTGGGGCCGTACATCAGCCAAGTGGATTCCGGCTCATCGGAGAGGTCGGTGAGGCCCGGCACCGAGGTCTGCATGCGGAAGGCCATCTCGTATTGCGCGATGCGGGCGTTGGTTTCCGGATCGCCGATGCGATCGTGGAGCCGGCGGTTCATTTCGTTGACGCCATCGATCATCTCGCGGCGCATTTTCGCCGGGACGCCCTTCGGGTTGTTGAGATGGATCACCGGATCGCCACCCGAGCGGAGTGCGACGCCAGCGTGCTCCGGCGAGAGGAATCCGGCCGACCAGAGGCGCGACGAGAGCGCCTGGATGTTCTGGAACAAAGGCAGCTTCGAGGTGAGCACCACGAAGGTGGGCAGTTCGTGATTGAGCGAGCCGAGGCCGTAGGAAATCCATGAACCGATGGAGGGGCGGCCGGGCACCATGTTGCCGGAATTGATCAGCAGGATCGCGGGTTCGTGGTTGATGGCATCGGTGTGAAGCGACCGGATCACCGCCAGCTCATCGACCACCTTGGCGGTGTGCGGAAACAGATCGCTGACCCAGTGGCCGGCCTCGCCGTATTGTTTGAAGCCGAAATACGAGGGCGCCACCGGGAAGCGGGATTGGTTGGCGGTCATGCCGGTGAGCACCTGGCCGCCGCGCACGGACTCGGGCAGGTCCTGGTCGAAGCGCTCGTGCAGGCCGGGCTTTGGGTCCCATGTTTCGATTTGCGACGGCGCGCCGGCCATGAACAGATAGATGGCGCGTTTCGCCTTGGGCGCGAAATTCGGCAACAGCGGTGTTTCCGCGGCGGCACGGGCGAATTGATCCCGCCCCATCAATCCGGCGAGACCGGCCCAGGCGAGCGCCTTGCCGGCGCGGCTGAGGAACTGGCGGCGCGTGGCAAGCGTGAGCCACTCGCGTTTCAATGCGTCCGGCACGGGCAGCGCCAGCACCTGCGGGTCCTCGCCGCAGTGGTCGGAACAAAGATGGCGCATCGGGTCGTGTTTCATGGCGGGATGGCGGTTCATTTGACGAGTGTTTCGTCGAGGTTGAACATGAGGTTGGCGATCATGGTCCAAGTGGCGGCATCGATGGGGTCGATTCCTGGATCAGCGGGGTGCTGACCATTGGCGAGAATCGCGCGGGCATCATCCGGATTTTCCCGATAGAAAGCGGAAAACGCGGCGGCGCGGCGGTTCAGTGTTTCGATTTCATCCGCGGCGAGCGGTCGGGCAAGCAGGGTGCCGGCGATGAAGTTGAGGCGTGCGGAAGGGTCGCTATCGTGGCGGATCGCGCGCTCGGCGAGCAGGCGCGCGGCCTCGAAGAACTGCGGGTCGTTCATGGAAACGAGCGCCTGGAGCGGTGTGTTGGTGCGGGCGCGGCGGATGCAGACGGTTTCGCGCGCCTGGGCATCGAAGGTCTCGAGCGAGGGTGGCGGGGCGAAGCGTTTCCAGAAGCTGTAGAGCGATCTGCGGTAGAGGTTCTCGCCGCGGTCTTCCTCGTATTTTTTCGTATCGGACTCCGGCATGGAGACGGCGTCCCAGATACCGGGCGGCTGGTAGGGTTTCACGGGCGGGCCGCCGATTTTATCGACCAGCAAGCCGGAGGCCTGCAATGCGGTGTCGCGCAGCATCTCGGCATCCATGCGGAAACGCGGGCCACGGGAGAGCAGGCGGTTGTCGGGGTCTCCGGCCAGGGCCTCGGCGGTGATGCGCGTATCCTGCCGGTAGCTGTGCGAGGTGAGCAGCAAGGTGTAGATGTGCCGCAGATTCCAGCCGGATTCGCGGAACTCGACGGCCAGCCAATCGAGCAATTCGGGATGGGACGGACGGCTGCCCATGATGCCGAAATCGTCGGGCGTATCGACCAGACCGGTGCCAAAGACCTCCTGCCAGATGCGGTTGACGGTGACGCGGGCAAAGAGCGGATGATCGGGCTGGAACAACCAATCGGCGAGGTCGGCACGGTTGCGCACCGTCTCGTCCGGCAGCGGCGGCAAGACCGCAGGAGAGGCGGGGCCGACGAGTTTCTCGCGGTTCGCGTAAACGCCGCGGCCGAGGGTCCAGGCGTAGGGTGGCTCGGGGCGCGGCTGGGCGATGAGCGTGGGTGCGCCCTTGTCTCCGAGCTGTTCGATTTCAGCATTGAGCCTGGCGATCTCGTCGCGCAGCGCGATGGCTTCGGGGTCATGGTTTTCGAGGAAAAAGCGTTCGAGCGCGAAGTGGCGCTGCCATGCGTTCCATGCGGCGGGATCGGATTGGGCGGCCAGCAAGCGGGCGGTGAAATGCTCGAATGGCAGGCGCGCGAATTCCTCGAGCGGCAGGGCGCGGCGGAACAGCTTCACTTCTTGCAAAGCGATCTCGCTGAGGCGGGCCTCGCCCTGGCGCGAACCTAGGGTGAGCGGATGCTCCGAACGGATCGTGAGACCGGGCGTGAGCGTATCGTGGACGACCTTCGTTTCGAGCGGACGGCCATTGAGGAAGAGCTTGATGCCGGCGGCGGTGGCGGAACCATCGTAAGTGAAGCCGATGTGATTCCACTCGCTGCGATTGATGCCCTCGGCCTCGACACGAATCGCCTGGCCGGGCCAGTCGTGACTGAGGTGAACGACCAATTTGTTGCCAGCGAGGTAAAGATCCCATCCTCGCAGCGGGCCGTCCTTGGTTTTCCCCATGCGTGCAAGGAAGGCGCCATCGCCAGTGTTGCTGCCGCCCACTTTGATGCGGGGCTTCGCCCACAGCGCAGCGGAGAATGCATCACCGGTGTCGAAATCGCCGTGTTCCGGGATGGCGAGATCGCTGCGGATGTCCATTCGGACGGACGGATGGAACCACGGGTATTCGCCCCAGACAGGTGGGTTGGTGGTGATTTGCCAGGAACCTGCGGCTGGCGCGCGGTTGTGAACTGTTGCGCCGTGGCCCTCGTCGAGGGGCAGGTGCAGTTCCAGATTTTCGCTGGAAACGGCGAGCGGTTTGTGACCGGCAGCGAGCCAGGCGGAGAAGCGCTGGGGCGCCTGACGGCGGAAGGATTCGCGCCGGGCGATGGCCTGGGATCGTTCAGCCACGGCGCGGTCGATCGCAGCGCGCTTTTCCGCATCGTCGGGCAGGCGCAGCACCGGCGGCGGATCGGGACGATTGCGGTCCCATGCGTCTTCGGCGGTGTTGTGGAAAAACGCTGAGAGCGAATAAAATTCCTCCATCGAGACCGGATCGAACTTGTGATCGTGGCAGGCGGCACAACCGACCGTGAGGCCCAGGAAGGCGGCCCCGAAGGCCTCCGCGCGGTCGCGGGTGTTGCTGGCGTGGATTTCCTCGGGAATGGTGCCACCCTCATTGGTGGTCACGTTGCTGCGGATGTAGCCGGTGGCGATGAGCGCGTCCGCATCACCGGCGGCGATCAGGTCACCGGCGAGTTGCTCACGGACAAAGCGGTCGAAGGGCTTGTGCGCGGCAAACGAACGGATGACATAGTCGCGATATGGCCAGATCGATCGCCGGTTGTCGAAGTGCAGGCCGTGGGTATCGGCGTAGCGGGCGTAATCCAGCCAATAGCGCGCCCGGTGCTCGGCATAGGCGGTTGATTCGAACAAGCCGTCGAGATAGGCGCGGTAGCTGTCTTCACCAGGATCGGCCGCGAAAGCCTCCACTGAGGCCGGATCGGGCAAAAGTCCGGTGAGATCGAGCGCGGCACGGCGGGCCAGCGCGCGCGGGTCGGCCTCCGGCATCGGGGCGAGGTCTGCCGCGGCGAGTTTCTGCTGGATGAAGGCATCGACCGGGTTGCGAACAAGTTCCGGATGGGCGGCCGTCGGCACGGGTGGGCGGGAGGGCGGCTCGAATGCCCAGTGTTTTTCGTATTCCGCACCTTCCTCGATCCAGCGGGCCAGCAGCGCGATGACATCCTCGGGGATTTCCTTGTGCGATTCCGGCGGCGGCATCATCAACTCGGGATCACGCGAACGCATCAGCCGCACCATGAGCGAATTTTCCGAATCGCCGGGAATGATGACCGGTTCGCCGCTCTCGCGCTTGGCGAGCGCGGCCTCGGCGATATCAAGGCGCAGCGGCTCCGCCTTCGGCTCGCGGGTCCCGGCATCGGGGCCATGGCAGTGGTAGCAATACTCGGACAACACCGGCTGGACGTGGGTGTTGAATGAGAGTTTTTCCAACTCTTGAACGGCCTCGTCGTTGCCTTGATTCCGTCCGGCAGCGGCGGGATGGCGCTCGCAGGCCACAAGCGCGAGCAAGGGGATGGCTATCAGGCAGAAATTCGTGCGAACCATGGCTCCAAGCCGCTACGTGCCACGAATTCCATAGTTATCAAGTGATACTTGGCGACGCCGCTTCTTGCTCAGGAACCGGTGCGGTTCCTGCGGCTGCCATTCCGGCTTGCGAGTGCGTAGGGCTGGGAAGTTTCGTTGTGGATGGTCCCGTGGATCACGAAGACGTCCGCACCGTTTCCGACGCGGTTGTAGAGATCGACCACATCGCGGCTGGACATGCGGATGCAGCCGTATGACGCGGGATAACCGAGGCGTTTTTCCTCCGGAGTGCCATGGATGTAGATGGTGCGCTTGAAGGCATTTCCATTGCGTTGTTCCATTCCCTTGAGCCAGAGGATGCGGGTGACGATCGGATCGCGGCCGGGGGAGTTCGGCTTGAGGATTTCACCGGTGGGACGGCGGCTTTTGAAGACCATTCCCGGCATGGCCTGGCAGCCGATTTTTTTCGCCACCTTCATGTGGCCCACCGGGGTGCGGTAGCTGCCGGGCTGGTCGCCGAGACCGAATTTCGAGGTGGAAATGCGGTAGGTTTTCACCGGCTCGCCATCGGTGACCAGCAGCATTTTCTGGTCTTTGACGCTGACGATCATCTTGTTGCGGTTGTCCCTGCCGAACGGGCTGGTGGCGCAACTGACGAGCCCCAGCGCGAGAATCAGCGGCAGGGCGAAGCGGGTGGCTTGGTGAAGGGAGAAAGCTCGAATCATCGCAGGATCACCGGGAGTTGCGATTCACGAAACGCGGCGTCGGAATGCCGGAGGTGGATGGCAGCATGCGGGCCAATGAGGAAAGGGCGGTGTAGAAGAATCCCACCGGGAAAGGCAGCAGCAGGATCGCGGAGGACCAACTGCCACGCAGCGCCGCGTCCACCACCACAAAGAGGAAAAAGAAACCAAACAGCAGCTCGACGAAGGGCGTGAGCGTCTTGATCGCCTTGTAGCTGCTCTTCTTCCAATCGGCCCGCTTGTTCTGGGCGATGCCGTATTTCGGCGTGCGGACGAAGGCAGTCTGGTGATTGCAAAGCGCCTCGACCACCGCCTTGGCATTGCTGATGGACATGCCGATGCCGAGCGCCAGCAGCAGCGGCAGGTAGGGGATTTCCTTCCACCAGGTGCCGGGACGCAGCGCCTTCTGCGAGACCATGTAAAAGACGATCACCGAGACCGACGCGAAGAAAAAGATCGGCACGTTGATGATGTAATAGGTCAGTTTCCCGAAATCCGGCTGCCATTGCTGGTTCGGATAGATCAGGAAACAGAGGCAGATGAGCAGGAGATAGGCGAAATTCGAGGTCAGGTGGGCGGTAGCCTCCAGCTTGATGAAGAGCGGCACATCGGCACGCCAGATCGCCGGCAGCACCTTCTTGCAAACCTGGATCGAGCCCTTGGTCCAGCGGTGTTGCTGGCTCTTGAAGCCGTCCATGTCCACGGGCAGTTCGGCCGGAGTTTCCACGTCGTTGAGGAAAATGAACTGCCAACCTTTGAGCTGAGCGCGGTAGGAGAGGTCCATGTCCTCGGTGAGCGTGTCGTGCTCCCAGCCGCCGGCATCGGCGATGCAAGACTTGCGCCAGATGCCGCCGGTGCCGTTGAAGGTGAAAAAGCGCCCGGAGCGGTTGCGGGCGGTTTGTTCGAGTTCCAAATGGCCGTCCAGAAACATGGCCTGGATGCGGGTAAGCAGGTTGTAGGTGCGATTCAGGTGGCCCCAGCGCGTCTGGATCATGCCGATTTTCCCATCCGTAAAATAGTGGATGGTTTTCTGGAGCAGGTCCGGGTTCGGGACAAAATCGGCATCGAGAATGAGCAGGTATTCGCCCTTGGCGAAACGCGTGCCGTTTTCGAGCGCACCCGCCTTGAAGCCGGTGCGGTCGGTGCGGTGGATGTGCTCGGCATCGAAACCACGCGCCTTGAGCCGTTCGATGCCGGCGCGGCAAATGTCCACTGTCTCGTCGGTCGAATCGTCCAACAACTGGATCTGGAGCTTGTCCTGCGGGTAATCCAGAGCCGACACCGATTCCAGGAGGCGGTCCACCACGTGCATCTCGTTGTAGACGGGCAGTTGCACGGTCACCAAGGGCAGTTCACCGAACATCCGCTTCGGTTCCGGCCTCTTGCGCGCATGTTTCCAATACAGGAAGACGATGGTCAGGCGATGGCTGCCGTAGCCTGCCAAACCAAGCAGGACCAGGATATAGGAGGCATACCAAATGGGTGAAGACCAGTCCATGGATGGGAATGTTGGAAGATGGCGGATCGAGAGCCGCGGAGTGAGCGGAGTGAGCGGAGTGGCCGACGGTGGTGGATTCCGGAATGCCTGCGGTGATCACGTCCGGCCGGATGCCTGAACGTCAAGCGACCGACGCCGAAGGCAAACAAGCCGCAGGATCCTTGTCAAGCCTGCGGCGCGAACCAGCCGACAGGCCGTTGCCTGATGGCTGGGGATACCGGAAAATTCCCGGACCAATGGCAAGCCATGCGGGCGGGACCGAAAAATTCGCTGGATTTTCTATCAGATCAGGAGCATCTTTCTGCCACAGCCCCGCTACGCCCATGAAATCGAAAAAAAATCTGACCCGGTTCACCTACGAGAGTGCGGCATTCGAAGGTTGGCGCCTGTGCATCAGCAGGGCCGGCACCACATTCACCCGCTACTTTCCGGACAAAAAGTTCGGCGGTGGCAGGAAATCGCTGGCAGCAGCCGAGAAAACCCTGGCGGAACTCAAGTCTCTGCTGGATGGTGCCAAACGGGTGGATGGCAAGTTCAGCCCCACCACCATCAAGAAGGCGGAGAAGTTGCTCGCCGAAGCCGTCTGAACCAAGACCATTTCCGTTTGCATGACGACCATGCCAGCCCATGATCCGCCATGCCGGACGGTTCCGTAATCCACTGGTTTCGCCGCGATCTGCGGATCGCGGACAATGTGGCATTGTGTCGTGCCTCGAAGTCGGGTGCCGCTACGGTGCCGGTCTTTTTTTTGAGCGACTGGCAGGGCGATCACGCATGGACCGGCCCCAACCGTCAGCACTTTCTCTGTGGCTGCCTGGCCTCATTGGCGGCGAATCTGGAGACGCTCGGCGGCCGCTTGATCGTCCGCAGCGGCGACCCGGTGATCGGGCTGCGTGAACTGATTCGGGAAACGCGCGCCACCGCGCTGTATTTCAATTCCGACCCCGACCCACACGGCATGGCGGTGGAAAAGCGGGTGCGTGCGCTGTGCACGGAAATCGGGATCGATTGCCTCGCGCACCATGACGTCTCGCTGCACGGACCGGACGAAGTGCTGACCCAAGGCGGCCAGCCCTACCGGGTTTACACTCCCTACAGCCGCAACTGGCTGGCGTTGGAAAAACCCCGGCCGCTCGGCAAGCCGGCACGCCTGGACACCCCGGCTGGCATCCGCTCGCTGCCATTGCCGGATGTCTCGCACTGGGGACTTGATGCGCCGGCCGCCAGAATCGTCGAGCCGGGGGAACGGGCCGCCAGACAACGGTTGAAACACGCCGTGCGTGAAATCATCGGCCACTATGCCACGCGCCGAGACATTCCCGCC
Organism: Akkermansiaceae bacterium; assembly: GCA_023253625.1. Lineage (GTDB taxonomy): Bacteria > Verrucomicrobiota > Verrucomicrobiia > Verrucomicrobiales > Akkermansiaceae > Luteolibacter. The sequence continues at coordinate 7,952 of JALRFY010000045.1, forward strand.
GCAAATGCAACCTCGCGCATTTCACAAGACCTGCGCCACGGACTGCTCTCCATCCGCACCGTTTTCGCCGAGTGCGTGAAAGCCTCGGAAAACGCCAACACCGCTGAGCGGAAAAGCATCGAGGTTTACATCAAGGAACTCGCATGGCGGGAGTTCTACTTCGCCATTCTTCGTCACTTCCCGAACGTGCTCGACGAGGAATTCAATCCCGACTGGCGCGGACTGCCGTGGGACGAGCCCGGCGAACTATTCGATAAGTGGAAACAAGGACGCACCGGATTCCCGATCGTGGATGCTGGCATGCGGGAGTTGCTCGCCACCGGCCACATGCACAACCGTGTGCGCATGATCACCGCCATGTTCCTCAGCAAGGACCTGCACCTTGATTGGAAACTCGGCGAGTCCCACTTCATGCGGCACCTCATCGATGGCGAGATCGCCTCCAACAATGGCGGCTGGCAATGGTCCGCCGGCACCGGCGCAGACGCCGCGCCCTATTTCCGCATCCAGAACCCATGGTCGCAATCCGCCCGCCACGACCCGCAAGGCGAATACATCAGACGCTGGGTGCCGGAACTCGCAAAAACCGCCCCGTCACGCTTCACGGCCCCACCCATGGATGGGCGCCCCATCGCCGATGACTATCCCCTGCCCTGCCTCGACCACAAGACCGAGCGCGAGCGCACGCTAGCCATTTTCAAAGGCCACCGCGCGATGGCCCGCTGATGGCCGCGCGAGCGTGGCTCATTGGAATGCAATTTGGCAGTCGATCTCCGAATCCGCATGCCGCGAGTTCGCTTATTGCCCATCCGGACTTTTTCTCCCACCCGCAAATCCTCTTGAAAGGACGGAATTTTTTCTCAAAGCACGCTTGCCGGCATGGAGTGTCGCCGACATATTCCCGCGCGACCCGCCGGGCGTGCTAAAAAATGGGTGCCCGGCCATCACCCGAGCCATGAGCGATACCCTATCGGCGACTTCGGAAGTCACCCTGCCTAAAGATCTTGCGGCCGCAAAAGGCATGGTCAATGTCCAGGTCGATGGAGTCTGGCACGAGTTTCCCAAAGGCACCCGGATGATCGAAGCATGCCGCCAGGCGGGTGTCATTGTGCCCCACTACTGCTACCACCCGAAACTCACCTCGCCGGGCAACTGCCGGATGTGCCTCGTCCAAATGGGCATGCCACCCCGCCCCACCCCGGGACTTGAGCCGAAACGCGACGACGAGGGCTATGAACCGATCGGCTGGATGCCCCGCCCGGTGATCGCCTGCGCCAATGCCGTTGCGGAGAACATGGGCATCCGCACCACCGGCGAGCTCGTCGAAACATGCCGCGAGGGCGTGATGGAATTCCTGCTCATCAACCACCCGCTCGATTGCCCGATTTGCGACCAGGCCGGCGA
>JALRFY010000063.1 GCA_023253625.1 Akkermansiaceae bacterium
AAAGTGGTCGGGGCGGCCAGATTCGAACTGACGACTTCCTGCTCCCAAAGCAGGCGCTCTACCAGGCTGAGCTACGCCCCGTGGCGACACGGCGGACGGTTGGGCATGGCGGCGTGCAAATCAAGAAAATGTTGCGCGGGCGGTCGCCTCAGGGGTGAGGAAATTGCGCAGCAGGCGGAGGCCGGCGTCCTGGCTTTTTTCCGGGTGGAACTGGCAGGCGAGCAGGCCTGGCAGTTCGATGGCTGCGGCAAAGGTGTCCTCGCCGTAGCGGGTGGTGGCGGCGATGAGGGAATCGTCTTCCGGCACCGGGAAATACGAGTGCACGAAATAGAAATACGGTTCGCGGCCCAGGCCGGACCAGGTGGGGGATTCCGGGCGGCGGGGCACGGCGGAGTTCCAGCCCATGTGTGGGATTTTCAGGCCGGGTCGCTGGCGGAAACGGCGGACGCTTCCCTTGAATGCACCGAGGCCTGCGATGCCCGGGGTTTCCTCGCTCGATTCGAAGAGGATCTGGTAGCCGAGGCATATGCCGAGGTAGGGCCTGCCGGCGGCGATCCACTCGCGGATCGGGTCGGTCAGGTGGAGTTTTCCAAGCTGCGCCATGCAGTCGCCGAAGGAGCCGACACCGGGCAGGATGAGGTGGGAGGCCCCATTGAGATCGGCCGGGGTGGTGGCGAGGCGGGGATGAATGGAGAGTTCGCGCAGGGCGTTTGCGACGCTGCGCAAATTGCCGGCGCCATAGTCGATGAGCGCGGGATTCACAGTATTTGCTTGGTGCTGGGGATGCCTGACACGCGTGGGTCGCGCTCGCAGGCGTCGCGCAGGGCCCGTGCGAGACCTTTGAAGATGGCCTCGGCGATGTGGTGTCCGTCGCGGCCATGGAGCAACTCGACGTGGATGTTGGCGCGCAGGTTGGATGCCACGGCACGGCAGAATTCCTCGACAAGGGAAAACGGCATGTTGGGCGCGGACGGGGTGCCTGCCGGCGCGCGGAATTCAAGGTGCGGGCGGTTGCTCAAGTCCACCACCACGCGGGCGAGGGTTTCATCCATGGGAAGATAACAGCATCCATAGCGTCGGATGCCTTCCTTGGTGCCCAGCGCCTCGCGCATGCACTCGCCGATGACGATGCCGGTGTCCTCGATGGTGTGGTGCGCGTCCACCTCGATGTCGCCGACGGTTTTCACATCCAGATCGATCAAGCCGTGTTTGGAAAACAGGGTCAGCATGTGATCGAAGAAAGGAATGCCGGTGGAGATGTTGGATGCTCCGGAGCCATCGAGATCGAGGGAAAGCTCGATGGAGGTTTCCGCAGTCTTGCGGCTGCGGTGGGCTGTGCGTTTGACGCTCATGGGATGGAGGTGCGGAATCGAGGTCAATGGGCGGCCGCCTCGAGGATGGCGAGGTATTTTTCCGGCATGCGGGCGCTGCGGGCGGCGGAGAGCGAGGCGGTTACTTCGCTCTTTGCCGCGCCGGAGCGGATTTTCTTGAGTGTTTCACGGAAGAGTTCGCCGAGGTCCGGGGGGGTGGCGGAGGCGGCGGCATTGAGGCGGTCGAGTTCGCGGCGGCCGAAGGCCAGAGTCTCGGCCATTGCGGGCTTGAAATAGGTGTCCACAGTGACCCAGCCGCTGAGGGCTTTTTTTTCGTTATTGAACCGGGTCTCCAGGGCGCGGTTTTCGTCGTCGATGGCGCGTTGGGTGATCAGGCGCTCTTGCATCGGCAATCGCTGGAGGCCTGCCTCGCGCTCGGCGACCCGCTTGTCGTAGGCGCCGTGCATGGCTTCGGTTTGGGCCATGTGGCTGCGGATGGCGCGCTGGATGAGTGGCAGCAAGCCGAGGTACGGCTGGGTGCCGCGAAAATCGGCCTCAAAGCTGCGGAACTTGCGCAGCGCGGCGAGCAGGTTGCCTTGCTCGATCAAGCTGCGGATGCGGGATTCTTCGATACGGGCGTCAATTTCGAGCTGGTTGCTGCGATATTCGACGGCGGGGGTGATGCGTCCGCCGAGCTTGATGCCGCCGGAGTCGATCTCGGCGGCTTCGCTTTCGAGCACGTTGAGCATTTCCTTGGCTTCGCTGAATTTGGTGCTCAGCCGGTGTTCCTTGAGGAATTTTCCGATGGAGTCGATGCGTTGCTTGTAATCCGCGGCATCCAGCAGATCAGGTGTGGGGACGTAGTCCTTGATGGCTGCAAAGGCGACCAGGTCGGGCTGGGCGCGGCGGATTCGGGCAACTTGATCTTTCGAGATGACGCGCTCTTCCTTGATGGTGCGGGAGAAGGGGACCTCGACGACGTAAGAGTCAGCCGTTTCGCGAAGGATCGTGCCTTCGATTTCAGAGCCGTCCTTGAGCACGAGCGTCTCGGCCATTGAGGGAAGCGATATGGAGAGCAGCGAAATGGCAAGCGGGAGAAGGTGGGTTTTCATGGTTGTGTGAATGTGGTGGGCAGGCGTGCGGTTATCGGTGGGAAGTGGATCTTGGTGTTGCGTCATGGCAAGATGGCCCGTGCAAGTTCCTCCGGCGAGGCGACGGTGGTTTTACGGCCATCCGGACCGAAGTGCAACTCGACTACGCCGGGCGCGATGATTTCCCCGGCGCGGGCCTGGCGGCGGTGGACGGTGCGTGGCGGCAGGCGCTCGATGGCGTGTTTCCATTCCGGCGTGAGATCCCCGGCATGGACGGCGGTGATGCCGTAGTGACGGGCAAGCGCCGCGTGGAATAAGTCGGTGTGCAGCACCGGGCGCTCGCGGGCATAGGTGGGCAGCGGGGTGGCCAGCTTGCTGAAATTCCTCAACAGCGGCCTGCCGAGTTCCGCGAGGCGGCATTCCGCCATCGAGATGAGGCCGGCGGTGGAATCGTCGAAAAGCATCACCAGGTCGCTGACAGGCACATCGATGAGGTTTGCGCTGTCAGGGCATTCCTTGAGGAGTTCCTCGCCGGTGAACAGCTCTGCTGCGGTGGTGGCGAGGTCTTCGGCCCAGATGAGCCAGGTATCGTCTGATGTGATGGCCGCCACATCGAGCGCGGCCTGGATCGAGAGTGCGTAGAGGAAATTCCGGCCGGTTCCCGTGGCTGCGGGGGCATCACTGGCGAAGGCGCGCAGCAGGCGGCCGTCGGTGAAATGTTCACGCGCGCTGCGCAGAACCCGCACGGCTTTTTCGCGGTGGGCCTCGTCACCAGTGGCGTGGAAGGCGGCGGAGTAGGCGGAAACCATGCGCAGGGTGGCCGTCGGATTGGGTGATTCGTCGCGGGTGGTCCGGCCGATACGCGCCTTGCGGGCGGCAAGGAGTGTTTCTCGCGCGGCTTGGAAGCGGGATTCGAATGCCTGCGGCTCGATGCTCAGACCGGCGGCGATTTGCCCCGGGTTTTTTTTCAGGGCGAGTGTGTTGGCTCGGAAGTATTCACGGCGCGGGTCCACCTCGGACGGCAGGTTGCCCAGCCCCTTCATGCCGGTGGCTTCGATCCACCATGCCGCATCGTCCGGCCCGAGCAATTCGCCGATGTCCTCGACGCTCCACAACCAGACTTCGGGTGGCGTGGGCGGTGCGAATCCGATCGCAAACAAATCATCGGCCACCGCATAGTTTTTTTCTGCGAAGGCGATCAGCCCCAAGGCCCGCTCCAGCGCCAATGGCTCGCCAGTGGCCCGGTGGGCCTCGATCAGGGCTGTGGCCACGCGGCCGTGTGTGATGCAGTCCTTGACGAAATTCGGCAGTGTCCATGACACCCCGCGCCGGGAGGAAAACACTCCGCCTTCGAGGGGGTCGAACATCGGGCTGCCGAGCAGGTCGCTGAGCAGGTTGCGGGTGGTTGACAAACAGGTGTCGCGCAAATCACTTCGCAGGCTGGGATTCACGCTTGCCGAGGCGAGCAATTCCAGCGAGCTGGTCGGGAAAAGGCCGCCGGTTTCATCGAAATTCCGGGAAAAGGGATCGTAGAGTGAGGCGAGTTGACGCAGGCCGAGCACAAGGTCGTCGCCGGGTTTTTCGCTCATCACCTTGAGGTTTTTCCGGTTTCTCAGTCGCGTGCGGCGGTTTTCATTGTCCAAGCGGCTGTTGTTGATGACGTATGCCGGGTCATCGTGCCACATTTGCGAGACCATGGTGTGGCTTTGCTGGAACATTTCGGAGACCTTCGTGGCCTCATCGGGAAATACCGGAATCCATGCCACCGGGTTTGCCTCGTGGGTCATCCAAATGAACAACGGCAGTCCGACAGGCCGCCGGATCTCGGCGCAGAGGTCATAAGTGAGGATGCCAAGCTCGCGCGCCGCCTCGGCGTCCACCAGGATGGGAACGTATTCGTTGTTGAGTGCATTGACTTGGACGGGATCGGCCTCCAGTGCCTTGAGGACGTCTAGGAAGCCGGCCTGCTGGGGCATGGCGACCACGCAAAAGACGAGCCTGCGGGCCGCACGGGCGTGTTCCAGGGTTTCCCTGGTCCATGGTTGCCAGCGGATTGGCGAAAGGGCTTGGCTTTTGTAAACTGCTCCCGGCAGCGTGCCAATCTGGTTGGTCATCAACTCGGGCGCGATCAATGTTTGTGGCAACAGCTCGCGTGGGTCCGCGCTGTCAGCTTTCCTGCAGGCCACGCTCATTGCTGCGATCGCGCAGGCGAGAGCGACCGTGGCGGCCCTTTTGGGAATGAGTCGGAGTTTCATGATCATGGGCGGCAACATCGCGCCGTGCGGGTGGTCGCTGGCCATAGCATGAAGAAAAGACTTCCGGTGTGGCAAGCGGAAGCTATGCTGCGCCAGCAATTCCTTCCGCGTGATCAATCTCGCCGTTTCCAGCCAAAAAGGAGGAGTGGGGAAAACCACCGTCTCGATCAACCTGGCCCACGCCTTCGCCCGGGCGGGAGTGCGCACCTTGCTGGTGGATACGGATCCCCAGGGCTCCGTGGGTCTTTCCCTAACCCGCCAATCGCGCCTGCTCAGTGGATTCTACGATTTCCTTCAGGATCCGGGCATTCCGCTCGACCGCCTGATCGTGCCCACCCGCATGGAAACACTCGCGCTGGTGGCCAGTGGGCAGGCGAGCGATTACGAGGCAGGCGGCGGCATGGGGGCCCATCTCGCGCGGGTGCGCGCCTTCCTGCGCGGAGCCGCAGCCCGCGGATTCGACATCTGCATCATCGACACGGCCGCCGGATTGTTTGGCGCCACCGGTGACGTGATTGCCTCCAGCGATGCGATCATGATCCCGCAGCAGGCCGAACCGCTGGGCATCCGCTCGGTTCCCAAGCTGCTGGAGGGACTCAACCGTTTGCGCATCATGAACCCGCGCCTGACTGTGCTCGGTGTCTGCCTGACGATGGTGCAGCACGAATTGGCGGAGAGTGCCCAGGCTGCAGCCGCGCTGCGCCAGTTGCTGCCCGCTGAAATGTTGTTCCAAACCCAGGTTCCGCGTGATCCGCTGTTCGTGCGTGCCAGTGCACGAGGCCTGCCGGTGGGCGCGCTGGAAGGCGGCGCGGGTGTGCAGGCCGTATTCGATTCCCTGCGCGCGGAAATTGAAGTGAAACTCCAACCCGGCGCCTCCTCGCGCGCCAATGCCGGCTGATGGACCCGCTCCGCTCATGGCTGGATGCCGGTGAAGTCCAGCGCCTTGCCGCCAGGCTCATCGAGTCGGTCAGCGATCCTGCCGCTCCGGCTACCATGGGCGAAGCGGGCTTCGATGAGGGCTTTGTCGGCTTCACCGGCGAAGGATCTGCGCCCGCCGCGCCCGGGCCAGCCGCCTCTCCCTTGGAACGACACGAGCCCGGGCACCCGGTATCCGCTCCACCATCCGCAAGCGGTCCGTTTCTGGAAAAAATCCGCTGTTTTCGCGATTGGATGGGTCGTGAGTTTGCTGCTGCCGGCGTGTTCATCCTGGACCGCGAAGGTGCGGTGATTTTCCATGACGGCCTGGATGAACGCTTTCATGTTCTCGCCCGCAGCCTGGCACTGGCTTCGCGCCGCCCCGGCGCAAGCACCGGCAATGTGCATTTGAAAATCGGTGCCCGCATCATACTTGAGGTCATCCCGGTGGAGACCGCCTGCGGCTGCCTGGTGCTCGGTGCGGTGGTGCCAGCCTCGTTGCCGCCGGAATCCGTGCGCACAGTGAGGGAGGCGCTGGCGGCCAGTGCCTCGCCCGCCTCTCGATAAATCGTATCCCGGGCTTCACGCCGCCCGCCCGGGATGCTAGACCGCCGTGTGAACAAACCCGTTTGCCCCACCTGCCCGGCACCCGATGAGGACCACCGGATCACCGATGAGGAAGTCCAGCAGCAGGAGCTCTTCGAACTGGAATCCCCCGACCGCACACTGCTCTCCGGCCCGGCCTCGCGCCTGCGTGACCTCATGACCCTGTTGCGCGCGGGCAAGGATTTCATTTCGGCCTTCCGCACGCTGCATTTCGCCGGTCCATGCGTGACCATCTTCGGCTCGGCGCGTGTGAAACCGGGCACTGAATACTATGAAATGGCGCGCCAGATGGGCGCGGCCTGCGCGCGACTCGGCTTCACCGTGATCACCGGCGGCGGCCCCGGCATCATGCAGGCCGGCAACCATGGGGCCTACGAAGCCGGCGGACGCTCGCTCGGTGTCAATATCGAGCTGCCTTTCGAGCAGGACCTCAATCCCTACGTCCACCGCTCGGTCACCATGCGCTATTTCTTCACCCGCAAAGTGGTGTTGGTGAAGTATTCCTATGCCTTCATCGTCATGCCCGGAGGTGCCGGCACGCTGGACGAGATGTTCGAAACCATGACCCTTATCCAGACCGGCAAGCTGCGGGAATTCCCCATCATTCTGATGGGAAAGGAATACTGGCAGCCTCTAATGGACTTTGTCCACCGGATGGCGGAAAACGGCATGATCAGCCCGGACGATCCCAACCTGATCTTTTTCACCGACGACGTGGAGGATGCCGTCGCCCACCTCCAACGCCACGCCGTTCGCCAGTTCGGTCTGCGCCGCAGGCGCGCCCCGCAGCCCATCAAGGTGCTTGGCGAAAAACCGCTCGCCCGCTGACCGCCCGGAATACGGTTTCACGGCTGAGGCAAGCGATCTGGTTGCCTATGGATCGGATGATTTCCTGGCTTTATTGCGCGATTCCATCGAAAGAAGAAGTCTTGAGGGGATGCGGGTTTTTATCCGGTGGACACTGCCCGGCGCCAGATTCATTTCCTCTTCGCATTCTGCATCGCTTGGGAAAACCAGTCGTTGCTCGGCGCGGCGGCGGGACGGGGATTGCGGTTGCCTGATTGGCCCGGCCCGCGGTCGCCGGGAGCGGTGCGGCGCTGGCCGTCGAGGTCGGGCTTGGATTTCATCGAGAGCGCGATGCGGTTGCGCTTGAGATCCACTTCCATGACGGTGACCTGGACCTTCTGGCCTACCTTGACGACTTCCGAGGCGTCGCGGACGAAGTGGTCGGAGAGCTGGGAAACGTGGACGAGGCCGTCCTGATGCACGCCGACATCGACGAACGCGCCGAAGGCGGTGACGTTGGTGACGACGCCGGGGAGTTTCATGCCCGGTTGGAGGTCGGACGGTTTTTCGACGCCTTCCTGGAACGAGAAGAGTTCGAATTGCTTGCGCGGGTCGCGTCCGGGCTTCGACAGCTCTGTCAGAATGTCCTGCAAGGTCGGCAGGCCAACGTCCTGACTGACATATCGCTTCAGATCGATCTTCTTGCGCGCGGCTTCGCTGGTGAGCAGCTCTTCCACCTTGCAGCCGAGATCGGCGGCCATTTGTTCGACGAGCGTGTAGCGTTCCGGGTGGACGGCGGACGAATCAAGTGGATGCGCGCCGCCGCGGACGCGGAGGAAGCCTGCGGCTTGCTCGAAGGCCTTTTCGCCGAGGCGCGGGACTTTCTTCAACTGCTCGCGGGAGGCGAACGCGCCGTTTTCGTTGCGGAAGGCTACGATGTTTTCGGCGAGCGAGTGAGTGAGACCGGAAACGTAAGAGAGCAGTTGTTTCGAGGCGGTGTTGAGTTCCACGCCCACGGCGTTGACGCACGATCTTACGGAGTCGTCGAGACTGGCCTGGAGCGCGCGTTGATCGACGTCGTGCTGGTATTGGCCGACACCGATCGACTTGGGATCGATTTTCACCAGTTCGGCGAGCGGATCCATCAGGCGTCGGCCGATGGAAACCGCGCCTCTCACCGTGACGTCCTCGTTGGGGAATTCCTCGCGGGCGACATCGCTCGCGGAATAAATCGACGCACCGCTCTCGTTCACGGTGATGACCGGCAGGGTGACCTTGAGTTTTTTGACGAAGGCCTCGGTTTCACGGGATGCGGTGCCGTTGCCGATGGCGATGGCCTCGATTTCGTATTTCTTGAGCAGCGTGGTGACTTCCACCGCGGCCTCGTATTGCTGGCTGTTGGAGCCGGCGGTGCAGTGGAGCACGGTGTGGTGGAGCAGCTTGCCGGAGCGGTCGAGCACCACGGTCTTGCAGCCGGTGCGGAAGCCGGGATCGATGGCGAGCAGGCGCTTTTCGCCGAGCGGCGAGGCGAGCAGAAGTTCGCGCAGGTTTTCGGCGAAGACGGTGATGGCGGTTTCGTCGGCGCGCTTTTTCGCGGCAAGCCGGGCTTCGGTTTCCATGGATGGCATGAGCAGGCGCTTGCAGCCGTCCTCCACGGCGAGGGAAACGTGTTTGCCGCCGGTATCATGCGACGGTCGCAGACCGCCGCCACAGAAAAGAGGCAGCGCTTGTTGGACGACACGGTCGAGCGGGACTTCCACCCGCATGAGCAGGAAGCCTTCTTTTTCGCCCCGGCGGATGGCGAGCATGCGGTGTGAAGGGATGGATTTGAGCGGTTCCTTCCATTCGAAGTAGTCGCGGAATTTCTGGGCATCCGCCTCCTCGTCCTTGCCATACATCACCTTGGAGGAAACGACGGCCTCCTCCTCGTAGATCTTTCTAACAGCCCCGCGCAGTGTCGCGTCGTCGGCGACGCGCTCGGCGATGATGTCGCGCGCGCCGGCCAGCGCGTCCTCCGCAGTGGCGACTTCCTTTTCCGCATCGATGAACCTGGCGGCCTCGCCGGCGGGGTCCGTGTTCTGGTTTTCCTGCAACCAATCGGCGAGCGGCGTGAGGCCGCGCTCGATCGCCTTGGTGGCGCGCGTCTGGCGCTTCGGGCGGAATGGTGCGAAGACGTCCTCGAGCGCGTTCATCGTGGCGGCGGCCTCGACCTTTTTCTTCAACTCGGGCGTGAGCAGGTTGCGTTCTTCGAGCGACTTGAGGATGGCGGAGCGGCGGCTGTCGAGTTCCGCAAGCTGGAGCATGCGGTCGCGGATGGTGGTGATCTGGACTTCATCGAGCGAGCCGGTCTGTTCCTTGCGGTAGCGGGAAATGAACGGCACGGTGCCGCCTTCGGCGATCAATTTGGCGGTGGCGGAAATGGAGGAAAGCGAAATGCCCGTCTCGCGGGCGATGGTTTCAAGATGATGCTGCATGCGGGTGGATGGCGTAAGGGCGGGGGATGAAAGCAGTTTTCGACCGCCGGGCAAGCGGCGAGGCGGCGGAAAATCCTCTGCCCTGGAAAATCAGCGGGCAGGCAGCCACAAGAGCGCGATTTCATCCACCTTCACGTCCGTCCTGCGCGGCTTCAGGCTCTCGGTTTCGAGTTCCAGGTTCGCGGTGTCGTGCTCGGCGGAGATGCGCGCGATCTCGGCTTCCAGTTCGGATTGCAGCGATTGGATGTCGCGCGTGATGTCCCCGACGCGGGTCATGGCTTGGGCGACGTCCTGGTGCTGTTTGTAGGCGCTGGTGGTGCGGTTGATGGCGGTGCCTCCGCGACTGAGCGTGGTCATGCCCGCCTTGCGGCCGAGCAGGCCGCCCAACAACCCGCCGAGTATGGAGACGCCGGCTGTCATCTTGGCGGCACCGGCCTCCGCTTTTTCCTTGGCGACGCGAGCCTCGGCGGTGCGCAGCCGTGTTTCCAAGGTGGCGATCTTCCTGGCTGCGGTGGTGCGGACCTTTTCCATCGCGGCATCGCGCGCCTCGTGCGCGGCGTGGGTGAGCCGGACGCGGAAGTCGCCCTCGCTCTCGCCCGGCTTCGACCACGCCTTGAGCACGGGACAGTAAAACACGTCGAGCCGCTCGTTGCGGTACAGCCAATCGGAGAAATCCTTTTCCACCTGCTTGTAGTTCGCGGCGTTCATCGCGTAGCCGGGCAACTCGCCGAAACTTGCGCTCGCAACGGGTTCCTCGGTGGTTTCATGCGGAGCATCACTCGTGTTTCCCCAATCGATTCCATTGGCGAGGACAGGGTTCGCGAGGCGGATCTGGCGGCTGCCCTCGATCCCCGCCCTGGTGGAGGAAAAATGCACCGTGGCGGCGCGCAGGAGATATGGCTGATAGATGATATCATTTCCGGCAGCGGCGAACCGCTCAACCACGCCCGCGCCGACCGCCGGGCGCGGCGAGGCGTTGGCCGGCGCGGCCATGCCGGGCATGGCCATCGGATTCGCTGCGGCGGGCGGGGCAGGGGGGGCGGTTGGGTTCTCGAATCCCGCGCGCTTGGGGTCCATCAATGACTTGATCTGCATGCGGGTGAGCGGACCTGTCAGATAGCTCATCACCCAGCGCGCATGGAACAGGACGGGATGATCCTCGTGCACGTTGTTCATCAGGAACACGCGGTTGCCGAGGCCGGAAAGCAGCGTTTCCATTTCCTTGCGTTCGAACGGGGCGCTTTGCGATCCGGCGGATCCTTCCAAGCCGTCGATCACGCGGAGCTTGTCGCGCTCGGTCTGCAGCCGGCCGAGGAACCAGGTGCCGATGTTGGAAAGCGCCTTGTAATCGAGGTCCACCGGGTTCTGCGTGGCCAGCAAACATCCGA
>JALRFY010000247.1 GCA_023253625.1 Akkermansiaceae bacterium
CCGGTTCCTCGCCTCGGTGTAGGAAATGGTTTTCATGATGGGAAAATCATCTTTGGACAGAATTCTGTCAAGGTGCGTTGGGCGAAGTTTGATCGCCTATTTCCGCCCGATGGTCAGCAGCGCGCTGTCGATGAGGTCGAGGGCGGTGGTGAAGGATTCATCGATGTAGTAAAGGCCCCACGTTTCCTTGTCGGCATCGTCCTCGCGCTTCGGGTAACCGCGCAGTTCGAGGAGCTGGAAGGTGCGGGGCAGGGCGTTGTCGATCTCGACGGCGTAAACGAGCGATGCCTGGTGGTCGCCGGGCTGGTTGATTTCTAGCAGCAGTTGATAGGGCGTGGAATCGCGGGCGGCCTCGGGCAGGATGTAGTCGGCGGGATCGAACGAGCCGTTGGGAGTGGGCATGGTGATGGCGTCGGCGGTTTCGATTTCCTCCGCCTTGCGTCTGGCCTCTTTCCAACCGGCGTGTTTGAACGACCAATAGGGTGTTTCGCCGCCCTCCTCCGGGGCGAGGAGGGTTTTGATGTGATATGCGCCCTGGTTCTCGAGCCAGATCGCGACCTGCGGCGGCGGCTCGGTGTGGAACGACGGGCCGGGCCTGATGTCCAGGCGCATCTTGTAGTTCGGCGACGGGGCGTAATCGAACACCATTCCATCGTCGCGCATTTCGAAGCGTTCCATGGCCGGTCCGAGGTTTCCGCTCAAGCCGAGCACGGCTCTGACAGGAGCGGGCTGCCACCAGAAAAGCGCTGTTAGAACCGCGGTGGCGGAAAGCGTGGTCCACAGTGCCTTGCTGTGCAGATAGCTTGTGAGCGGGCGGCTGTTGTTGAGCACATGCAGCGCGATCAGCGCGATGAAGAAAAAGCCCATCAGCGCGTGCAGGCCGATGATGCCGATGTCGAACGGCTGGATGAAAGCCACCACGCCCGTGACCGCGAGCACGAGAAAGGTCAGCGCGGTGAAGAGTGAAACGACGCGGCGGGGGATCGTGCCAAGCTGCGGTTTTTTCGTTTCAGACATCTCCCGGGATGATGGCGCCGTGGTTGCGGAGCAGGTCGTGGATTTCCTTGAGCGGCACTTCCAGCGGGGTGGTCCCGTGTTTCGCGGCAAGCGTGGCGGCTGCCCCGGCAGCCTGGCCCATGGCCATGCACGGTGCCTGCACGCGCAATCCGGAATTGGCGAGACGGTCGCTGCTCACGCAACGTCCCGCGACGATGAGATTGCGGCTGCCTTTCGGCACCAGCGCGCGGAGTGGAATGGTGGGAATCACGCCACGCTTGAGCGGCTCGGGTTTCACGCCGTTCCTGGTGTGGAGATCGACCGGATAAAAGGCATAGCTGATGGCATCGTCGAACTTCCTGCCGGAACGGTAGTCGTTCACGGTGATGATGGTTTCACCTTCGATGCGATAACTTTCGCGGAAGCCGGTCTCCGGCTGCAGGTGCATCAGGCGCTTGCCCTCCTTGCGCAGTTTTTCGAGAATGGTCTTCCGGCCTGTTAGATTGGCCTGCGTGGCGGTGCGCGAGTTCGTGGAGTCCGCTCCGTGCACATAGAGCCGGTGGATCTGGTTGCGGCCGGGTTCGTGGGCCTCGCCCAACATGAACAGATAGGATCCCGGCTGGCGCTCGTCCTCGCGCAGGCGCGGGAAGCCCAGCAGACCGACGACTTCCGCGCCGCCGGTGCAGTCGATGATCTGCTTGCAAGTCACACGGCGCTTGGTGCCGAAGCCGATGCAATCCACCTGCCAGCCGCCGTCGGTTTTCACGGCCGCCTGCGGAAATTCATAGTAGGCGATCCGTACGCCGGCCTGCGCGCATTTTTCCTCGGCAAGGATCGCGTAGAGAAACTGGTTGGTGAAAACCTGGTTCTGCCAGTGACGCTGGGAAAACCTGGCGAAGTCGGGAAAATTCCCCTGATCGAGTTCCACACTTTCCTTGACCAGTTCCCAGCCGATGCCGGCGATGATTTGCCTGCCCCATGCATCGAAGAGCCCGGGGAACGCCACGCCACCGGTGGTCATGGTGCCGCCAAGCTGCGCGCCGCGTTCAATGAGCAGCACGCTCGCGCCCGCGCGGCCGGCCTGGATGGCGGCGATGGTTCCGGCGGTGCCGCCACCCACGACCAGCACATCGATGTCGTCGGTGGTTTCGGGTTGGCCGGCACCGGCAGGCGTGGCGGCATGGATTTCGGTGATGGAAGCCATGCCGAGTCCCGCTCCGCCGAGCAGGGAATGGTGCAGGAAATTTCTGCGAGTGCTTTTCATGGACAGGTCATTCAGGCGGTGTTCCGGAACGTTGTGCTGGATCCGGTTCTTGCAAAGCGCGAATCCATCGCAGGGAGCGAAACCGCCCGGTCCTTGGAATCGCTCCGGCAACAAATCCAGGTCTGAACCATCGCCGACAGGCCGGCTCACAGAACTTGCATCCTTCGAGATCCGGTTTATCCCGGCACGTGTCGATCATCGTTCCATCCATGGATCACCGCCTCGCCATGCGGGAAAGGCCTCCGGGATTTCCGGTGATGCGGCAGCGCTGGTCCGGGCTGTTGTTCCTGCACTGGCGCGTGCCGGTGGAGTCGATCGCCGGACGCCTGCCTGCGGGATTGCATGTGGACACCTTCAACGGCAGTGCGTGGCTGGGCGTGGTGCCCTTTTTCATGGAACAGGTGCGGCCGTCGCTGCTGCCGCCAGTGCCGGGAATCTCATGGTTCATGGAACTCAACGTCCGCACCTACGTGCATGATGACGCAGGAAATCCCGGGGTGTGGTTTTTATCGCTCGATTGCAATCAGCCCTTGGCAGTGGAAATCGCGCGGCGGGCGTTCCACCTGCCCTACGAACATGCGCAGATGAAGGCAGGACGGGCACGTGGGCGGATTTGCTACGAATGCCGCAGGGAAGGGTGTGCCAGGGACGCGGTATTCGCTTACAATGCGGCGGGCGATGACGCACGGCCGGCTGCGGAAGACTCGCTGGAATGGTTTCTGGTCGAGCGATACCTGCTATTTTCCGCCGACCAGCACGGATCTCTACATCGCGGGCGGGTCCACCACGCGCCATACCGGATTTTGGAGGCGGAATGTGCCAAATGGTCTGCAGAGCCAATGCGCTGGAACGGATTCGCAGTCCCGGAACAGGCTCCCGATTCAATTCTGGCGGCAAAGACGGTGGACGTGCGGGTGTTTCCGCTTGCGGCGGCGCTCAGGCAGGCGGATGGATTTGCACGATGACGCGCGTGCTGGAGGATTTTTTCGAGCAGGATCCGGTGACCTGCGCGCGACGGCTGATCGGCTGCCGCTTCAATTGGCACGGATGCGTGGCGCGCATCGTTGAAACGGAGGCCTATGAGTCGGCGGGCGATCCGGCCTGCCACACGTGGTTCCGGCCGAGTGCGCGCGAGTTTGTCTCACGCCAGCAGCCCGGCGACGCCTATGTTTACTTGAATTACGGCGTGCACTGGCTGTTCAATATCCTGGTCAAAGGCGGCGAACGCGAAGGCTTCGTGCTCTTCCGCGCGGTCGAGCCGCTGAATGGCATCGAACGCATGCGCGAACGCCGGCCGGGCGCGAAGGACGAACTGCTCGGTGCCGGGCCGGGCCGGCTGACTCGCGCACTCGGCATCAATGGCCAGTCACACGGCGCGTCGTTCCTGCGCGCGGCGAGATGCGGGATTCTGTTGGACAGCCCGGTCGAGCCGCTGGCCGGACCGCGCATCGGGATATCACGAGCGCGGGAGCTGCCATGGCGCTTCGGGCATCCGGCCTCGCACTCACTGAGCCACAGATTCTAACGGGCGAGCAAATTCCAACAGGCGAGCAAATTCCAAAGCTGCCCCCCATGCAGCGGCACAGCTTGTGGGCACCGCCATGGTTGAGGTCCTCGCGTTTCAGATCCATCCGGAGGCGGCCGGCTTCATCCTGGAAATCAGAATCCCTGAGCAGGATCCCCGCACCACAGTGTCATGAGCGCTCTTGTAGACGCTCGTGCATCTGCAGGGGGGGACGCTCTGTGGTGCGGGGAAAGGGTTCGGAAAAACGGCTGCCGTAGGATACTATCGTCCCGACGACGCATTTTTTTCACGGAAATTTCCTTCACGACCACAGGATCATAACAGAGGGGGTGGGACAAATGGAGGGGTTCCCCGAAAATTTTCGAAAAAAATTTTCGGGGGCCCGGATGCGCCCGCCATTCACCAGCGCAGCAGCCGGGTGACAGCCGCGCGCAGGGCGGTTTCGAGCACTGCGGCTTCCCCATGGCTGAGGGGGATGGTCACTTTACGCAGCGATTTGTCCGCGCTGTCCTGGCGGGACAAGGACATCAACCAGGGCGCGCGCTCCGGATCCTCGCGGCGCGTCAGTTCGAAGGCGCTGTTGGCCTTCTCGGACTGGTGGAAGAGCTTGGCCTGCGGCTGGCGGCCTTGCAGGGCGGCCAGCACGCTGCCGAGGTCGGACAGCCCCCATTTCATGGTGATTTTGGATTCCCAGTCGAATTGCTTTTCACCGGATTGGCTCGCGGCATCCACAAACAAGGCCGCCTTCACCCGGTTGAGGCCGAAACGGATCACCCCGCCGCTGCCGCGGCTGTTGGGCTTGTAAATGGCGTAGTCCGGCGTGCGTGAGGCCCGCGGGGATTCGCTGGTGCTGGCGGTGGGATCGATGACGGTTTGGTTCATGGCATGGTTGGAGTTTGGGATACGACCGCACCTTGATCCTGCCGCGTGGCCGTGGCAAGCTTGAAAATAGTTCAATCGAACAATTTTCAATTGAACAGCTTCAGGAGCGAATCCTGTTGATGTACCAAGCCGTCACGAGGGCTGCGGGATTCTTGCGAACACCTGCCCGCTGCGGGACGGGCTGTAGATCCTCATGATGCCGTCCTCGTCCACCGGGTATCGGACGGCGGGGTCGATGCGGCCGTGGCCGCCAATGTCGATGTCGTCGGTGTCGAGGACGAGTCGCCAGATGCCGGCCCCGGGCGCACGGACGGGGTAGCCGAAAATCGAGTCGGAAACCGAGAAGTTGAAGACGAAGAGGAGGCCGCCGCGTTCGGCGACGAGGATCTTGGAGCCGTGGTCGTGATGGATCGAGCGCGCGGCGGGCGCGGCCAGCAGGTCGGACTGGCGTGCGCAATCGATCATCGCGCGGTCGAAGCCGGCCAGCCAGTGGTATTTCAAATCGGGGTTGTCCACCAGCGACCACTGGCGGCGGCAGTAGAGGAACGACCAGCCATTGCCCTCGCGCGGGAAATCGAGCCATTCGGGATGTCCGAACTCGTTGCCCATGAAATTGAGCCAGCCCTCGCCGCCGAGCGCGAGGGTGACGAGGCGGATCATCTTGTGCATGGCGATGCCGCGTTCGACTACGGGATGCGGATCTTCCTTTCCCATGTGCCAATACATCGCCTGGTCCATCAACCAGAAGGCGAGCGTCTTGTCGCCGACGAGCGCCTGATCGTGGCTCTCGGCATAGGCGATGGTCGCTTCGCCGTGGCGGCGGTTGACCAGCGTGTGCCACATTGCGTCGAGGTCCCAATCTTCATCGCGGCTGTGCTTGAGCAGCTTGATCCAGTAATCCGGGATGCCCATGCCGAGTCGGTGGGTGAATCCGATGCCGCCCTCTTCGTGTGGCCGGCACAGGCCGGGCATGCCGGACATGTCCTCCGCCACCAGGATGACGCCGGGTTTCAGGTCCTTTGCGAGTTGGGTGGCGAGCTGGAGATACAGCACCGCGTCCTCGTCGGCATCCGGGCCGAAGTAATCGTCATAACTCCCGAAAGCCTTGTTGCCGCGCGAATGATACAACATCGAGGTGACGCCGTCGAAGCGGAAGCCGTCGAAGCGGAATTCCTCGAGCCAGTAGCGGACGTTGGAGAGCAGGAACTGGCGCACTTCCACGCGGCCGTAGTCGAAGCATTTCGAGTCCCAGTCCGGATGCTCGCCGCGTCCGCCGGAATGGAAGTATTGGTGACCCGAGCCGTCGAAGTCGTTGAGCCCCTCGGCCATGTTCTTGACGGCGTGCGAGTGGACGATGTCGAGCAGCACGGCGATGCCCATGCCATGGGCGGTGTCGATGAGGTGTTTCAAATCCTCGGGCGTTCCGAAGCGCGAGCAGGCGGCAAAGAACGAAGAGACATGATATCCGAACGAGCCGTAATACGGGTGTTCCTGCACGGCCATGAGCTGCACCATATTGTAGCCGGCCGTCTTCACGCGCGGCAGCACGGTTTCCGCGAACTCGCGGTAGGTGTGCACGCGCGGTTCCTCGCCGCCCATGCCGACGTGGGCCTCATAGATGAGCGGCGCGCCGATGGAGGCGGGATCGAATTCGTGTTTCCAAAGATATGACTGCGGCGGATTCCAAATCTGGCCGCTGTAGTCGTGCGTCACCGGATCCTGCACCGCGCGGCGGATGCAGGCGGGGATGCGGTCGCGCCGCGAGCCGTCGGCACCGACGACGTGGAGTTTCACCAATTGCCCGTGCTCCAGCGCCGCGGCCGGCAGATTCAGCTGCCACACACCGCTGGGCAACAATTCGAGCGGATGCGTCTCGCGGTTCCAGCCGTTGAAATCACCGGTCAGGAAAACCGCCTGTGCAAGCGGTGCCCACTCGCGGATGGTCCATTCCCGGGTGGGCGCATGGAAATGGATGCCCGCGAACTTGTGGCCGGTGGCATGGGCGGCCAGCGTGCGCGCGTGCCGTTTGATGGCGGCGAGTTCATTGGCACAGCGTTCCATGCGCCGTTCGATCGCCGTTTGATACGGTTCGAGCCACGGATCGTCAGCCACCAGTTTCGGTCGTTCGGTCATTACCGTGGAGAGTGGGTGAGGGTAATCCACCCGTGAAGTCAAATCGATGGCGGAAACGCGCGGCCTTACAGCCTGATGATGTGATAACATGATCCAAACCGTTGCAGGCCGGATGTTCTCCGGCCCGCAGCCATGATGCGGGGCTGGAAAACGTCACCCTGCCCCATCCCGCTCATCGGCTCCGGCGGCGAGACGGGTTTCCAGATCCAGCCGCTGCGCTTCAAATTCCGCCGCGGCCAGCTCGCGTGGAATATGAATCGGAGCGGCGAATGTGACGACCACCTTGCTGAACGGTTTTGGAATGACGAAGCGGTCCCAGGTCTTGAGGTGCCACGCCGAGGAAAAGCGCACATGCACCGGCACCAACGGCGCAGCGCTGGACTGGGCGAGCTTGACGGCGCCCGGCTGGAACACGTAACGCGGGCCGCGTGGACCATCGGGCGTGAGGCAGACGTCGGTGCCGGCGGCGAGCGCGCGTTTCAGGCCCACCCATGCCGCCACGCCGCGCCGCGACGATGACCCGCGCACCGCACCCATGCCGAATACCGCCATCGCCCGTGCCACCATGTCGCCATCGTGGCTGGCACTGGCCATCACCACCACCCTGCGGTGCGCGCCGCACAGCTGGTGCCATGCGGGCGGCACCGTGAAGATGCGGTTGTGCCACAAAACATAGATCACCGGAGATGCGGTCCTCGCGGCGGATCCGAGCCCGCATTCGTCACGAATCTCCATGCGCAGGGTGGCCGCCAGCGTTTTCATGCACCAGCCGGCAAGAGTGCCGAGCGCGGACGACCTGCGGTCGCTGCGGATTTGACTGCCTGTAAGGGGAATCATCTGCTGCGGTTAGTCCATCTTGATCATTTTGTTTGGGCGAAACCCGCCGGGGCCAGGGTGTCCACGATGCTTGGCTGCCGGTGTGATGGCTTCCTTGCCGAGTAAATGCATGACGGCCGCCGGGGGCAAGATCCGCGCACGATTTTCGCTTGGCGCGTATGAAATGCTTGCCAAACTCCGTAAAGCCACGCCTACCCCTACCCGACCATGAAATTCCTGCCCACCATGACCGCCGCCGCCCTGTTCGGACTTGCGTCCCTCGCCACCGCCGCAGGCCCCGGCCTGCACTTTCCAGGCAAGGAGGGTCCGGGCAAGGGCAAGAAGATCGTCCTCATCGCCGGCGACGAGGAATACCGCTCCGAGGAAGCCCTGCCGATGCTCGCCAAGATCCTCAGCCAGCGCCACGGCTTCGATTGCACCGTGCTCTTCTCAATCGATCCGGCAAACGGCCACATCGATCCCAACCAGCAGAAAAACATCCCCGGCACCGAGGCGCTCAAGGATGCCGACCTGATGCTGATTTCCACCCGCTTCCGCGACCTGCCGCCGGAACAGACCGCACCGATCACCGCGTTTCTCAACGCAGGCAAGCCGGTCATCGGCCTGCGCACTGCCACCCACGCCTTTGCCGGTGACATGCGCGACGGCGATTGGGGCTACACTTTCCGCGACAAGGGCGGCTTCGGCCTGAAAATCCTCGGCGAAACCTGGGTGGCCCACCACGGTGCCCACAAGAAGGAAGGCGCTCGCGGTGTGGTCGTGGAAACCAATGCGTCCCACCCCGTGCTGCGCGGCGTGACCGATGTGTTCGCGCCCTCCGACGTCTACACAGTGAAGAACCTCACCGGTAACGAAACCGTCCTGCTCCATGGCCTCGTCACCGAAACCATGGCGCCGGATTCGAAACCGGTCGCCGGACCCAAGAACAACCCGCCCCAGGCGCTGGCCTGGCTGCGCGAATACACCGCGCCCAACGGCACCGCCAAGGGCCAGGCGTTCTGCACCACCGCTGGCGCATCCGTCGATCTCGTCAGCGAGGGGCTGCGCCGCCTCGTCGTCAACGCCGCCTTCCACCTCACCGGTCTCGATGTGCCGGAAAAAACCGATGTTTCCTACGTCGATCCCTACCACCCCAGCTTCTTCGGTTTCGTGAATGACTCCAAGATCTGGGCCGCGCGCAATCTCAAGCCCGCAGACTTCGGCCTCGGGAAATCCCCCGCCGCCGTCGATCCGGCCGGCTCGCCTGAATGGCCGCACCGCTGAAGGCGGCGGCCGATCCTTCATGCACTGGCAACGGGTGGCTTGCCGGTGGTTTTCCGGGATTGTGTCATGCGCGCCAGCAAGCCGTATTTCGGACCCAATAGGAAAGCCATGGCAAACACCCCGCCGAGCATCAGCACGATCGCGGGCCCTTGCTCGATGTTGAGCCACCAGCCAGCCAGCACGGCGATCGCCGAAGTGAGCCCGCCGACCAGCGCGCCGCCCCAGAACATCGCATGCGTCGAGTCCGTCAATAGATAGACTGTCGCCGCGGGAGCCACCAGCAAGCCGATAGCCAGCATGCAGCCGACGGCTTGCAGCGAGGAAATCAGCACCACGATCAGCACCGCCATCAGCAGGTAATTCAGCGCGCGCACCGGCACGCCGAGCGTGGCCGCCACGTCGGAGTCGAACAGGGTCATCAACAACGGCCGGTGCAGCGCGGTCAGCACGCCGAGCGCAACGAAGGAAATCCAGAAGTTCGTCCACAGATCGCTGTTGCGCAGGCCCATGATGTTACCGAACAACCAGTCCTCCATTTCCTGGGCCACGCCAAGACGCCGCAGCAGGATGATCCCGCCGCTGAAGGCCGCAGTGTATAGAATGGCGAGTGCGGATTCCTGATCGAGCCGCGAGCCGCGGGAAACCGCCAGCGAGCCAAGGCCGATGATCAGCGCGGCGAACAGGCTGCCGAGAAACGCGCTCCAATCGTGCAAGCCCACCACCAGGATCGCCAGCGCGATGCCGGGCAGCAGCGCGTGTGACAGCGAGCCGACCTTGAGCGCGGACTTGCGCAACACCACGAACGCGCTGGCGTAGCCATTGGTGCAGCCGATCAGCAATGCGGCCAGCACCGCGCGCCGGTTGAAGGCGTGATCGAGGGGTTCCAGCAGCCAGTCGATCATGCCGCCCCCCTTTCCTCGGCGAAGGTCCGCTCGATTTTCTCCGGCGTGAACACCTCCTCCACCCGCCCAAAGGCCACAGTCTTGCGGCGCAGCAGCAGGACTTCGTCGTAAATGTCGCGCACGGTGTCCAGATCGTGGTGCGAGGCGATGATGAGCCGGCCTTCCTCGGCGATCACACGCAGCGTTTCCGCGAGCGCGGATTTCGAGTTGCGGTCGAGCCCCGTGAACGGCTCGTCGAGCAACAACACATGCGCCTCCTGCGCCAAAGCCCTTGCGATGAACACCCGCTGCTGCTGGCCGCCGCTGAGCTGGCTGATCTGGCGGTCCTGCAGTGCCTGGAGATTCATCATCGCGATCGCGCGGTCGATCGCCTCATCATCATGGCGGGAAAACGGCCGCCACCAGCCGGCCTGCGGGAATCTCCCCATCCGCACCACGCCGCGCACCGTGATGGGAAACTGCCAGTCCACATTCTCGCGCTGCGGCAGATACGCGATTTCGTGGCTCCAGCGGGCCACACGCGTGCCGCGCCACAGCACGCCGCCGCCGGCGATCGGTTGCAATCCCGCCACCGCCTTGAGAAGCGTGCTCTTGCCCGCGCCGTTCGGGCCGATCAAGGCCACACAGGCCCCGCAGGAGGTGGAAAACGAAACGTCGCTCAGTGCCTCCACTTCGTGGTAGCGCACGGTGAGCCGCTCGACGCGCAGCTCGTGGTGGTGGCCGCAGTGGGCGCAGCTGTCATGGGCGGAAGCGGTCATGATGTGGCTGATTTCTGAAAATTCATCTCAATGATTATGCGGCCATTCAAAGCGCAGAATGTCACCAAAATCGCCCTCGCCAGTGGTAAAACGCGTGCGTTCCTCGCGGCCATCGGGCAGCACGGTGAGAAACGCGGCAGTTTCCCCGGTGGCACGGCTCCCTTCGATGGCAAGATCGAGGTCCATGCCGTCATCCACCAGTGCCAGCGCCACATCTTGCTCGGATTCGCCGGCCTCCACTTCGGTCATTTCCCACAAAATCCGCCCGTCCATCGCGCGGATCACCACCCGCTCCGCAGCCGCGAGCAGCTTCAGGCGCAGGACCGCCTGCATTCCCTCTTCCGTCACGACCACCTCCACCGGCGGCGCAGCGGGTGGCGCGGATGTCAGCATGCGCAGCGGCACGGAAATCAGACCCAGCCCGGCGATCACACCGGCCGTGCCAACAAGCGGGGAAGTCAGCCAGCGCGGTGTCT
This sequence comes from Akkermansiaceae bacterium, assembly GCA_023253625.1. GTDB lineage: Bacteria > Verrucomicrobiota > Verrucomicrobiia > Verrucomicrobiales > Akkermansiaceae > Luteolibacter. The sequence goes on from JALRFY010000247.1 coordinate 11,037, forward strand.
TCATTTATCGGCGAGAGCATCGGTGATGGCATCCACGTTGTGCCGGATCATGCCCTCGAATCCCGCGGCCGCTCCCGTGCCGGTCCCATCGGCAATGAGCGGCTGCCCGATCTTGGTGCCGGTGGCCAACGATATCGCCTGCAAGGGCTTGGCGGAAGATCCATACTCGGGAAACACCGCCCGCACACCGGATTTTTTCACCGATTCGATCGTCTTGGCACGCTCCTGCGGCGTCGTGCTCTGCTCCTTGGTCAGCCCGGAAACAGCGATCACCTCGAAGCCGAATTCCTTGGCAAAATAGCCGAAGGCATTGTGCGCAGTCACCAGTTTGCGCTGGCCGCGTGGCACTCTCGCCAACTCGCGCGTCGCCCATTTTTTCAATTCGGCGAGGCGTTTGCCGTATGCCGCCGCATTCGCCTCATAAGCCGCCTTTCCCTCCGGATCGGTCGCCGCGAAGGTCTTCGCCACCTCGCGCGCCGCACGCCGCATGTTGTCAATGCCATGCCACCAATGCGGATCGAGCGTGCTGTGGCCATGATGCGGGCAGCAGGTGTAAACCGCATCCTTGCCCACCGTCAGCGAGGGAATCGTGCGCCCCACATCCACCACCGGCACGCCCTCCAGCGTCGCCTTCACCCGGTCCAGGTAAAATTCCAGGTTCTTGCCCGCCGCAAGCACCAGCTGGGACGACTGCATCTGCTTCAAATCCGCCGGCCGCGGCTCAAATCGGTGCGGATTTCCACCCTCACCCACCAGATCGTAAACCTCCACCCGCTCGCCGCCCACCTGCCGCGCCAGATCCGCCATCAGCGGATGCAATGCCGAAACACGCAGCGTCGCCGCCGTCGCCGCCAGCGCACCCGCCAGAAATATCGAGGCTGCCAATAAATAAGCGCTCACGCCGCAGAAACTCATGCAGCTTCTCGGCTAATGCAAGAAATTTGCGTTTCCTGCCGGCGTTCTCCACGCCTGCATATTTTCGCCACCATAAAAAATCCGCCGCTTTCAAAAAAACCTTGCGCCCCCGAATGGCCCGTGTTGTCCTCTGCGCCCGCGCCGAAAAGGGGCGCATCAACTTTTTACCCTACGGCCATGGCCTACGCAGTGATCAAAACCGGCGGCAAACAATACCGCGTCCAACAAGGCACCAAGCTCGATGTCGAAAAACTCGACGCAGCAGTCGATTCCGAAATCCAATTCGAGGCCCTCATGGTCGGCGAAGGTGACTCGGTCAAAATCGGCGCTCCCGTCGTCCAAGGCGCATCGGTCACCGCCAAGGTGCTGGGCCAATTCCGCGGACCCAAGGGCGTGGCCTTCAAATTCAAGCGCCGCAAGGGTTTCCACAAAACCAAGGGCTTCCGCCGCAGCCTCACCAAGCTCGAGATCACCTCGATCGCTGGCTGATTTTTCCCATACCCACCCTGCTTCACCACCATGGCTCACAAAAAAGGACAAGGCTCCGTCAAGAACGGCCGCGACTCCCGCAGCAAACGTCTTGGCATGAAAAAATTCGGCGGCCAATCCGTCATTGCCGGCAACATCCTGGTCCGCCAGCGCGGCACCAAATTCCAGCCCGGCACCGGTGTTGGCATCGGCCGCGATCACACGCTCTTCGCCCTCACCGATGGCGAGGTGTTCTTCGATCGCGACTCCCGCCGCATCAACGTGCGCGCCGCCGCAGCCAACTGAGCGCCTGCCTGATTGCATTTTTCCCCAAGCCGCTTCCTTCACGGAAGCGGCTTTTTTCATGCACATGCCATCCTTGAATCCGATGTGGAATGCCATGATACGTCACCTGCTGCTGCTCGGACTCGCCAGCTTGTCGGCCCTTGGCCTTGCAGCTTGCCGCCGCGAATGCGTCCTCGGCCCGCCGCGGGCAGTGCCGGTCGCCGCCGATGGCGCGCTCGACCTCAAGCTCGTCACTTTCAATCTGCGATATGAAAACAGCGACGACCTCGGCCCGCGCGCATGGAGCCGCCGCATCCCACACATCGTCCGCATGATCCGCGAGGAAGCGCCCGACGTGCTCGGCATCCAGGAAGCCCGTCACGGCCAAGCCGCCGACCTCTGGGCTTCGCTGCCCGATTACGAATTCTTCGGCTCCGCCCGCGAGGACGGCGCACGAGGCGGCGAATACACCGCCATCCTCCACCGCCGCGACCGCTTCGAGCCCGATCTCCGCGACGCCGGAACGTTCTGGCTCTCGGATACCCCGGGCATCCCCGGCTCCGCCACTTGGGGAAATGAAATCCCGCGCACCGTCACCTGGCTGCGCCTCACCGATCGCGCCACCCATCGCCCGTTTTACGTCTTTAACACCCACTGGGACCACCGCAGCCAGCCATCCCGGCTGCGCTCCGCCGAATTGCTTGCCATGCGCATCAACCGCCGCGCATCGCCCGGCGATCCCGTCCTCCTGTTGGGGGATTTCAACGCCCTGCCGCACAACCCTGCCATCAAGACACTCGTCTCGCGTGCCGGGCTCATCGACCCACTGCAATCCCTTCACCCGGAGCAAAAGGAAATCCCCACCCTCCACTTCTGGCGCGGCCTCGCAGTCAACCGTTCCATCAACGTCGATCACATCTTCATCGCCGGCGGCCCGGCGGAAATCCTCGCCGCCGCCATCCGCCATCACGATCAACCGATACTCTCGGACCATTTCCCTGTCACCGCACGCGTGAGCTTCAAATAATAGGCATCCGGGACTTTTTTCCAATTATCCGCTTGCAATCTCCCGGCCCGCTCTCTATTCGTCCCGCCCCGCTCTGCGGTAATCCAATGCGAGGATAGCTCAGTTGGTAGAGCAGTTGGCTTTTAACCAATTGGTCCTGGGTTCGAGTCCCAGTCCTCGTACTTCTTCCCTAAGTCTTTGTATGCTAGGGAGATAAATCATTAGGGCTTCTTGCGGTGGCGGTCTGTGCAAGCACGGTGGTAGCAATCCGGTGAGGTCAGTAGCGTCTGCAAGCGCTCTTTGATTTGATGGCCGCTGGCTCATTGCCTTGGGGTAATGGATGCCTCTGCGGCGCATTACGCGCCCAAGGTCAGCGTGGTGCTGCAACGGAATGGCGAAGCACGAAGCAGATGAATTCCGCGGAAAATTTTTTCAGATAATCTGAAGCCTGTCCCTGCATTTGGGGCACCCCTTGTGATTCAATGTGCAAATGTGGAATGCGTCACTTGCAAGACAACAGACAACGGGCATCCAAAATTCGGCCCTGCCTAACGGAATCCAGCCTTGTCCCTTGGCTAGAAGGTCGTCAATCTGGCAACACGATAGCCTGATGAAACATTATTTCGCATGAACGCATTCACCTTCCGGGACCAAATCGTCAAAAACTACGAGAAATTCTCCCGGAGTTTCGTCCGCATCGCCGCTGAGGACATCGCCCAAGTGGTTGATTCGGAATACGCCAAGAGCCGCTACTGGCCAGAGCCGCTGATCCAGATCAACCCGAACTACAAGCCGGCTTCGACCACGCAGGAACTCGCCGATGCGTCGGTGCTGCATCCCACAACCGCCAAAATCTTCCAGATCAGGGACAAGGCGACGGGAGAACCCATCCCTCTGCGGCTCCACAAGCACCAGCAGGATGCGCTCGCCATCGCCCAAATGGGCCGGAGCTACGTGGTGACGACCGGCACCGGCTCAGGCAAATCCCTCGCCTTTTTCATACCGGTCGTCGATCGCATCCTCAAGGCCCGCGAGGCAGACCCCACGCCACGCACCCGCGCCATCATCATCTATCCTATGAATGCCCTGGCCAACAGCCAGGCGGAGGAAATCGGCAAGTTCCTCGAAAACCTGGGTGCGAACGAAAGCGGCCCGACCTTTGCCCGCTACACCGGACAGGAAAACCAGCCGGAGAGAGACCGCATCGCAACAAATCCACCGGACATCCTGCTGACCAACTTCATGATGCTGGAGTTGATCCTCACCCGCTACGAGGACGTGGATCTCAAGGTCGTCGAGCACTGCCAGGGGCTTGAGTTCCTCGTCATGGACGAGTTGCACACCTACCGCGGGCGCCAGGGCGCGGATGTCGCCATGCTGGTCCGGAGGTTGCGCCAGCGGCTGAAGGCCGACAGCATGCAATGCATCGGCACCTCGGCCACCATGTCGAGCACCGGCAGCGCGGAGGACCAGAAACGGACCGTTTCCGAGGTCGCTTCCAAGTTGTTTGGAAGCCCGGTCGCCGAGACCGACGTCATTGACGAAACACTCGAACGCGCTACCGACCCGTCCCTCGGGCTTGAGGCGGTAAAACCCCAGCTTGCCATGCGGGTGGGTGAAGCCGTGTCCGGTTGGCCGGATTTGGATGCCTTCCGCCGTGATCCTCTGGCCGTCTGGGCCGAGCTCACTCTCGGTCTCGACATGAAGGACCAGTCGAGTCCACGCCGGGCCAGGCCCCGCAGTGTTTCGGCGGCGGCTGGAATTCTGGCCCATGATGCCGGCGTCGACCCGACTGCAGCCCGTGCAGCATTGGAGGAATTCCTCAACGCGGCGCAGGCGGTCACCACCCCGGATGGACGGGCATTGTTTGCCTTCAAGCTCCACCAGTTCATCAGCGGTCCCGGCAAGGTGCTCTGCACGCTGGAGCAGGACGGCCAGCGCCAGATCACCCTCGACGCGCAGCGCTTCGCGCCGGGACGCCAACAGGATGAAATCCTGCTTTTCCCGACACACTTTTGCCGCGAGTGCGGGCAGGAGTATCATCCTGTGTGGAAATCGTCTGAGGCCCCGCCGAAGTTCAGCCCCCGCGAGATCGACGACGTGGGAAATGACGAACAGGATCGCAGCTTCGGCTTCCTCGCGCCGTTGCGCGAAGGACAGGACTTCCAAGGCAACACCGCAGAACTGCCCGACTCCTGGACCGACCAGGGCGCGACCGAATCCAAGGTGCGGCAGAACTACAGGAATGCGGTGCCCATTCCCGAGAAGATCGACGCCCGCGGCCACAGCGGATCTGGCAGCGGCTACTGGTTCATTCCCGGCAAGTTCCGCTTCTGTCTGTGCTGCGGCCATGAGCACCAGGCCCACGGGCGGGACATCAACCGCCTCGCCAGTCTTTCCGGTGAGGGCCGATCCTCGGCCACAACCGTGCTGACGCTGGCCATTCTTCAGCAGCACTTCAATACTCCCCTCGATACCGGCATCGGATATGATCCGAGGAAGCTGTTGGGTTTCAGCGACAACCGGCAGGACGCCGCGCTGCAGGCGGGCCACTTCAACGATTTCCTCTACCTGCTGATGATCCGTGCAGGACTGCTCACCGCGCTGCGCGGTAGAAACGACGGCCTGCTCGCCGGCGATCTCGGCGTGGAAGTATTCCGGGCACTGGGCTTCGAGAAAAACGACGAATCGATGCTCTCCGAGTATCTCATCGAGCCGGACCTCTTCGGACTCGCCAAACAGGAAGCCGATCGCGCCGCCCGGTTCATTCTCGGCTATCGCCTGCTGCGGGACCTTCGCAAGGGCTGGCGTTTCAACAATCCGAACCTGCGGCAGTTGGACTTGCTTCAAATCGAATTCCGCAACCTCGCGAATATGACCGCGACAGACAGTCTGTTTGCCGAGGAGAAACAGCCGGGCACGCTGAATGATGCGGCAAAGGCCGGCTGGTCGTTGCTGCGATCGTTGTCACCCGCAGCGCGTGAGGCACTCGGTCACATCATCTTCGAGGCGATGCTGCGCGACCTCTGCGTCGAGTCGGAATACCTCGATGCCACCCGTCAAGACAGCATGCGTTCCATCGCTGCCAGCCATCTCACCGAGCGCTGGGCATTCGGGTCCGACGAAAAACCCGCCACCGCGAAATACCTGATTCTCGACCCACGCCCGGAGCGGCGAGGCCAACGCAAGCGCGACGACCTCATCGGTGGCGGCGCCCGCTCACGGTTGATCCGCGAAATCCGCTATTCCAAGGCATGGCAGAACCTGCCCGATGCTTCTGAACTCGCCCGGACCCATGGAGAGATCCTCGTAGAAATGGTCCGCGCCTTCCTGCATGTCGCCGCAAAGGGTGGATATGTCAGACCCGTGGCGGTTGCCGGAGCACAGAGAGGCGGCGATAGGCAGACGCTCACCGGCTGGGCCCTCAAGGATACCGCGCTCTGTTGGAAGCTGAATCCCGCCCCCGCTGCTGACGGTAGCAAGGCGAATGCCTTCTTCCGCGACCTCTACCTCGCAGTCTCCGGGACGCTCGGCGGAAGCGGTCATCACTTTTTCGACTTCGAGGCCCATGAGCACACCGCCCAGGTCGAACCGGAAAAGCGAAAGGTTCTCGAGGCCCGCTTCCGCATGTCGCCACGCGATCAGGAATGGTGGCGGAACGAGTCCGGACAGAAAGGGAAACTCATTCGCCTTCCTGTCCTCTACTGTTCGCCGACCATGGAACTCGGCGTGGACATCTCCGCGCTCAACACGGTCTACATGCGCAACGTCCCGCCCACCCCGGCGAACTACGCCCAGCGAAGTGGCCGCGCCGGGCGGTCCGGGCAGGCCGCGCTGGTCATCACCTACTCCGCGGCGATGAGCCCCCACGATCAGTGGTTCTTCCATCATGCCGACCAAATGGTCCACGGTGTCGTCAAGGCCCCGACCCTCGATCTCGGCAACCGCGATCTCATCGAAAGCCATCTCCACGCCGTCTGGCTCGCGGCCATTCAACGCACCATCGACACCAGCATCGCGCCACTGCTAGATCTGCAATCACCGGAGAAGCCATTGGAGCGGTCTCTGGCCGAGGCGGTGGGTGATCCACGCGTGGCGGAACGAGCACTGGATGCAGCCACTGGAGTGATCCAGCAGGTTGCCGGAGAACTGGTTGGCATGTCATGGTTCACGCCGGACTATGTCGCTCAGGTGATCGCGGGCAGCGCCAAGGCCTTCGATGACGCCTTCGACCGCTGGCGCAAACTCTACGAAGCCACCCACCGGCAGATGGCCACCGCGGATGCGGTCAACAAGAGCCCGGCCACCGGGCCGGCCGACCGAGAAAATGCCAAGCGCCGATACGTCGATGCCTCCAATCAGTTGAAAATCCTGCTGAAAACCGGTGGCGGCCAGAACAACGACTTCTACACCTTCCGCTATCTGGCCAGCCAGGGGTTCCTCCCCGGTTACAATTTCCCGCGCCTTCCGCTCATGGCATGGATTCCCGCCACCGGTCGGTCGAGGAACGGCAAGGACGACGCCGGCAGCATGGTCAGCCGGCCCCGCTTCCTTGCCCTCTCCGAATTCGGCCCCCGCAGCCTCATCTACCACGAAGGCCGCATGTTTCAGGTGACTCGCGCCAAGCTCAACGTCACCGCTGCCGACCACATCTCGGCGGAAGCCAAACTCGCCACTATCAACGCACTCGTCTGCACCCGCTGTGGATACGGCCACCT
>JALRFY010000259.1 GCA_023253625.1 Akkermansiaceae bacterium
AGGCCGACATGCTGTCGAGGAAGCGGCGCTGGCCCTCGGCGAAGAGGATGTCGAAGGCGAGGGTGGACTTGCCGGAGCCTGATAGCCCGGAGATGACGACGAATTGGTCGCGGGGGATGTCGAGGGAGATGTTCTTGAGGTTGTGGTGGCGGGCGCCTCGCAATGAGATTGAGGATTGGGAATTGGAGGTTGGAGATCGGGAAGACGGGGTGCGGACTGAAGTCCGCGCTCCTTTGAGGGCTTCGCGAAGATAGGTGCCGGTGGGTGAGTTGAGTTTGGCGATTTGTTCGGGCGGGCCTGCGGCGACGAGTTGGCCGCCGTGTTTTCCGGCTTCGGGGCCGAGGTCGAGGATCCAGTCGGCGGATTTGATGACATCGAAGTTATGCTCGATGACGAGCAGGGTATGCCCGGCATCGACGAGTTTCTGAAAAACGGCGAGGAGGCGGTCGATGTCGGTGAAGTGGAGGCCGGTGGTGGGTTCGTCGAGGATGAGGAGTTTGGATTGGGGGGGGGTGGTAGAGCAGGAGCCGGAGGCGCCTGCCACGGCGAGGAGCTGGCAGAGTTTGAGGCGTTGGGATTCGCCGCCGGAGAGGGTGTTGAGGGGCTGGCCGAGTTTGAGGTATCCGAGGCCGACTTCAACGAGTGGACTAAGGAGTTGAATGATTTGGTGGTGGCGTTTCGCGTGGGGCGCGGGAACTCCTGTCAGATCTTCGTAAAAAGAGATCCCTTCACTGACGGTGAGGTTGAGGACGTCGTGGATGGATTTTCCGCGGTATTGGAAGTCGAGGGTGGAGGCCTTGTAGCGTTTGCCTTCGCAGTCGGGGCAGGTGACATAGAGATCGGAGAGGAACTGCATTTCGACTTTTTCGAAACCATTGCCGGCGCAGCGGTCGCAGCGGCCGTCGCCGGAGTTGAAGGAAAAGAATGCGGGCTTCAAGCCGGCGGCCCTGCCGGATTCGGCCAGGCAGAAAAGTTCGCGGATGGGATCGAATGCCCCGAGGAACACGGCGGGTGTGGAGCGCGGGGTGCGGGCGACGGCGGATTGATCGACGAGTTCGATGCCCGCGAGGTGTTGCGTGCCCCTGATTTCGCGGAGCGGGGCGGGCTCGCTCTCGGTTTCGATGCCGAGCTTTCGGGCGACGTTCTGATAGATGACGTCGTGGGACAAGGTGGACTTGCCGGAGCCGGAGACGCCTGTGATGCAGGTGAAGAGGCCGAGCGGGATATCGGCGTCGAGTTTGCGCAGGTTGTGGCGGGTGGCACCGCGGATTTGGAGGAGCTGTTTGGTGGGTTTGCGGCGTTTGGAGGGGATGGGGATGGATTTCCGGCCGGTGAGCCAGGGCAAAGTGCCGATGCCTGATTCGGATGCAGAGCGGCGGTCTGAAGTCCGCGCTCCATTGCCTTGATAGATGATGTTGCCGCCGTGCTGGCCGGCACCAGGGCCGAGGTCGATGAGGTGGTCGGCGGCACGCATCACGGCGTGTTCATGTTCGACGACGACGAGGGTGTTGCCCTTGTCGCGCAGCGAATGCATGACGGCGGTGAGGCGGTCGATGTCGCGGGCGTGGAGGCCGACGGTCGGTTCGTCGAGGACGAACAGGGTGCCTGTTAGAGAAGCGCCGAGGCAGGCGGTGAGGTTGACGCGCTCGACCTCGCCGCCGGAGAGCGTGCGGGTGGGGCGGTCGAGCGTGAGGTATCCGAGGCCGACTTCGTCGAGGTAACGGAGGCGGGAATGGATTTCCGTGAGGACGAGGTGGAGAGTGGTGTCGGATTTGTGGAATTCCGGATGATGATGGTTGATTTTGGATTTTTGATTTTCGAACCAGGCGAGCAGATCGGTGACGGGGAGGGACCAGAGGTCGGGGAGGGTCTTGCCGTCGATCTTGAAGCAGAGCGACTCGGGTTGGAGGCGATTTCCGCGGCAGGTGGCGCAGGTGGTGTAGGAACGGTAGCGGGAAAGAAAGACGCGGACGTGCATCTTGTAGGCCTTGGTTTCCAGCCAATCGAAGAAGCCCTTGACGCCATACCAGCCGCCGGATTGCCAGATGGCTTCGAGGTCCTCCATGTCGGGTGCGGATGAGCCCGCGCTGCCGTGGTCGCCGTAGTGGATCCATTCACGCTCGTCGTCTGTCAGATCCTCCCACGGGGTTTTGATGTTGATGCCGCGTTCCTTGCAATTGCGGATGAGGTCGCGCTGGCATTCCCCGCCGCGTTCGCCCTGGAACGGGCGGATGGCACCGCGGGCGATGGAGAGCGTGGGGTCGGGGACGGCTTTTTCGAGGTCGATGCCGATGACGCGGCCGAATCCGCGGCATTTCGGGCAGGCCCCGAGCGGGGAGTTGAAGGAAAAGAGCGCGGGTGCGGGGGCGCGGAGGGTGAAGCCGGTGCGGGGGTTGGTCCAGGTGGTGGAGAAGGTTTTCGAAGGGACAGGTTGTCCCTTCGACGGACCGGGACTGACAGTCCCGGCCACGGTGGCGGTTCCCTTGCCGAGGTGGAAGGCGGCTTCAAGCGCCTCGAGCAGACGCGAGTGGTTTTGTTTTGTGAGGGCGAGGCGGTCTTGGATGACTTGAATGACAGGCGGACTGAAGTCGGCGCTGCGTGGCTCGTCGGTGCGGATGACTTCGCCGTCTAACAGGATGCGGAGGTAGCCTTGGGAGTTGAGGAAGGGGAAGAGTTCGTTGGTGTTGGTGCCGGGCGGGACGGGAACGGGGAAAGTGACGAACAGCGGCTTGCCTGATAGATTTTCCGCGGCCCATCCGGCGGCGGACTCGGGGGAATCGGGGCGGATTTCCTCGCCGGTTCTGGGGTCGTGTCCGGTGGCGAGGCGGGCGAATAGGAGTTTGAGATAATCGTTGATTTCGGTCAGGGTGCCGACGGTGGAACGGGTGGTGCGGACCTGGTTTTTCTGTTCGATGGCGATAGCGGGCGGGATGCCCTCGATGGAATCGACATCGGGTTTGTCCATGCGGTCGAAGAACTGCCGGACGTATGGCGAGAAGGTTTCGACGTAGCGGCGTTGGCCCTCGGCGTAGAGAGTGTGAAAGGCGAGTGACGATTTTCCCGAGCCGGAGGGACCGGTGACGACGGTGAGTTTCCCGAGGGGGATTTCGAGGTCGAGATTGCAGAGATTGTGCTGGCGGCAGCCGTGGAGGCGGATCGAGTCGTTCATTGCGGGTTCCTTGAGGCCACACTAGGCGAGGTTGGCGGCTTCGCCAGCGCAACCGTGGCCGGTTTTCAAGTGAGCGGTGCGTAGCCGATTTTTCCACTGGCGCGGGCGTGTGAGCGGGCGCAGTTTGCGCCGGGGCAGACAGACGATCCGATGAGCGACAATCCCACCCTCCTGGTTCTGACTTTCGCGTATGGCGCGGGAGTTGGGGTGTTTTTGCTTGCGGCGGGATGGAAGTGGCTTGCGGCACGCCGCACCGGGGCGCGGTGGGCAACGCCAACCGAGCTGCCTCTTCCGCCGCCGCTGCCACCCGCCGGGCGTGTGCCGGTGTGGATTTACCGGCCGCTGGATTTGCTGGGTGCGCTGGGGGTTTTTGGGGTTTTTGCGTCTTTGGTGCTGTCGGCCGCCAGTGTCTCCAGTGACAAGGAACTCACGCTTGATGCGGGCATGCTTGTCGCCAACATCGGCTTCCAATTTGCGATGGCCGGGCTGGTGGTGCTGACGATCGTGAGTCGCTGCGGACCGGTGAATTGGCTCGGTTTGCGATGGTCATCGTGGCCGTGGGTCTTCCTGCTCGCACCGGGTGCTGTGATTTTCATGTGGCTCGTCGCCGGTGGGCTCTATTACTCGGGTTACGTCGAGTGGATGGAGTCGCTCGGCGTGGAAACCACTCAGGACACGGTGAAATTGCTGCGCGAGACCGACGACCCGCTCACGCTTGGCCTGATGGCCTTCGCCGCCGTGATCGCCGCCCCACTGTGCGAGGAAATCGTCTTTCGCGGCTATCTTTACCCGCTCTTGAAAAAATTTGGGGGCATCACCGCCGCAGCGATCTGCACGTCGCTGGTTTTTGCCGCCGCCCACGGCCACCTCACCGCTATCTTGCCGCTCTTTGTCTTCGGCGTCGTGCTGGTGCTGCTTTACGAGAAAACCGGCTCCTTGTGGGTGCCCATCGCCGCCCATTTCTGCTTCAATGGTGCCACCGTTGGCGTGACCTTCGCTGCACGCTATTATGACATACCGATCGGCCTGATTCCTTGAGCACACTGAGAGATATGGGTGAGGATGCGCTGGTCGCGCGGTTGGTCGAGCTGGTTCCGCGGGATTCGGATCCGCTGGCGGGTCCCGGAGACGATTGCGCGGTGATCGATTCCGGCAGCGGTGAATTGCTGCTTCTGAAAACGGACGCCATGGTGGCCGGCGTTCATTTTTTGCCGGAGACCCCGGCGGAAGCGGTCGGTTGGAAAGCCGTGGCCAGAGTGGTGTCCGATTTCGCCGCGATGGGTGGCAAGCCGCGGCATTTTCTCGTCACGCTGGCTGTTTCCGCGGGCACTCCGCTCGAGTGGGCGGATGGCCTCTACCGTGGCATCGGCCGCTGCCTGCGGACCCATCATTCCGTTCTGGCGGGCGGCGAAACTTCGCGCGTGCCCGAGGGCTCCGCCGCCGTCATCTCCATTTCCGCCACCGGCAGTGTGACGCGCGAGCGGCTCACCCTGCGCAGCACCGCGAAACCCGGCGACGTCCTGCTCGTCACCGGCACCATGGGTGGGTCTTTGCTTACCGGCAAACATCTGGATTTCAGCCCACGACTAAAAGAAGCAGACTGGTTGGTATCCAATTTCAAGCCAACTGCGATGATGGATATTTCGGATGGTTTGGCAAAGGATTTGCCACGGCTGGCGTTGGCGAGTGGGTGTGGGTTCGTGCTGGATCGTGCGTCGCTGCCGGTGACAGCGGGCTGCGATATGGCGCAGGCATTGGGCGATGGGGAGGATTTCGAGCTGCTGATGTCAATGGAGCCGGCCAAGCAGCTGGACTTGCTGAGAGCTTGGCAGGCCGCGTTTCCCGATGTTCCGCTAAGCGTGATCGGGCGGATGGTGGGGGCGGGCCAGGGCGAGCAACTCTCCGGCGGATGGGATCATTTTGGCGGCTGCCCGTGACCGCAGCGGTTCGGCTGCGACAAGCGACATCGAATCCCCTATCCCCCTGTTCCAGGCTTGGAAATCCCCGGCAGCCGGGCTAGGGGAAAAATCGCCTTATCTGGGGGCATTTTTTGTTTATTTGAATTTAATGGATTGTGTCCCCGTTTCAGGCTCCATGCTGGATTTTTTGGCGGTCATGGCTACCCAGCGGAGTATCGAACCGGTGGGCCAGGAGAGCCGCTGGTCAAGCGAGGCGGCAAAGCGCTTGAGCAGGTCGGTGTGCACGCCCGCGTCACACAATTCGTGGCGGTGACGGTTGATCTGATGTCTCATGCGGCGGAAGTTTTCGTGCAGGTGCTCCGACCAATCCTCGTGGCGGACCGCCACGAATCCACGGCGGGTCATGCAAGCCGAGATTTCGGTGGCGGTCCGGAACGAGGCAACAGCGTTGACCATCCGGAAGGCGGCGGCCATTTCCTCGTCGGCGTCATCGGCCAACAGGATGTCGGAAAAGGCCAGCGCGCCGCCGGGTCGCAGGACGCGGAAGGCCTCGCGGAAAACCGCATCCGGATCGAGGGCATGGCAGACGGCTTCCTGGCTCCAGACGAGGTCGAATCTCCCGCTCCAATCCGCTGGCAGACTTTCGAAGGAACCGCACCACGTGCGGATGTTTGCGGCCAGCCCGAGAGCTGCTGCGAGCGACTCGTTTTCGCGGTTGTGGGGTTCGCAGAGATCGACGCAGGTGACTATTGCACCGGTCCGTGCCGCGATGTGGTGGGCCGGTCCACCGGGTCCGGCGCCGAGATCGAGGACCTGTCGCGGCGGGAGACCGCCCGCCGTGCGCGAGGCGATTTCCAACAAGCGCTCCGTCGCGGCCAGGGTGGCCTCGCGCATCGGGGTCGTTGTGTTTTGATAGATGCCGTAGTGGATGGCCGGTGCGCCATCCCCCATCACACGGCGGTAAAATAGCGCGCCGGTCTCCGGGGCGTATTGTTCGCGGATTCTTTGCTGGTGACGGGCGTCCTCGGTCATGTTGTGTTACGCGGATGGATTTCCCCCAAGTGCTGGTGGGAGATGAGTTGCAGGTTTCGTCCATCGTAGAAGGTTCTCACCCGCCACAGCGTGATCGTGGCGATGGGCTCGTCAAAGCGGAATTCCGGCAAGGCGGGTGACACGAGCGGGCAGACGTCCGGTGCCAGATCCTCACCGGGGAAATGCGGCCATCGCATCATGAAATGATGCCATGGTTTTCCGTTCAGGCGGTTCATCGCATGGAACATCGCATGCAGTGGTTTTGCTGCAATGAGGCCCGCTCCGGCACCGCCGCATCGCCATGGCTGGGTCTCCTGAAGAAACCAGCGGTCAGGCAGGCGCGCCCGGCCGTCCATGGTGTGGTAGAGAAAATCGCGGGTTTCGCGATCAATGGCCAGTCCCCAAACGCCGGTACGCGCGAGTTCCCTGTCGGCAGGGACTTCGGGGTCCAGCGACGGGTGCAGGCCGAGGATCATCAGGTGCGTGTGCAGATCGGTGAGCGAGGTGTCGTGGGGTGAGAGTTTGGTGACAGGCAAATCAAACACGCGGCCGGACAGGGTGGTGACCCGGTAGCTGAACATCCGCATCAGCGGCGTGTCCCACCAGGCCATCAGGTGGTCCGCGGGATCGGCCAGCAGCCCCCATCGGCGGGGTCCGCCGTGGCGACGGTAATTTGCCAGCAAGCGGGACCGCGTCATTCCCACCCAGATGGCGCTCAGCGCGATCCCGGCGAGCGCGCCGGACCAGTGGTCCGCGAGGAAGCCGCCGTCGATCCCGCCGGAGAGGATGAGCGCCAGCAGCACGAGGTGGTTCGCCAGATAATGCCACGCCAGCAGGCCGGTCAGCCAGAAGACGGTTGCGTGGAACACAATGGTCGCCGCCAGAATCGCGCACGCCAGGCGGCTGTCCGCCAAAATCAGCAGCCATGAAATTTCGATGCCCCATGCTGCGGCGCAGAGCGCCACCCTCCAGCGCGCGACGAATGCCGCAAGCGAGAGGATGCCATCGCGGTTACTGGAAGCCTTCCAACCGCGCAGCCATGCGTTCGCGATGAGGCAATGCAGACGGTTTTCCCGGATCCACGAGTGCCACTGCGGGCCCAGCGCGCACTTGGCGAGCGCGTGATCGACATAAGTGGACGCCTGCCATGCGATCACCGCCGCGAGCATCGCGGACTCGTGATGTGTGCCGGTCCATCCACCGATGGCGAGGGCGGCGCTTGCCACGCAAAGCGAGCCGCGCATGAACTCATGACCCAATAAATTCGAATATCCCGGGCCCAGCGGCCATGCGGCCACGGTGTATTGCAGGCAGCAGGCGGCCACCAGCGCCGGATAGAGAAAGGCCGGAGAAAATGGCACGCACAGCGCGAGGAGCAGCGAAAACGCACGGTCCGCCATGAAGAAGCACCCACGCTCGTCGCAGCCGAGCCGACCGATGGCACCGAGGGTGAGGAAAATGGCTGCCGCCGTGGAAAAGAGATGAATTGCCGGCAAGTCATTCCATGACATTCCGGTCACCGGCCAGACCATCGCCAAGTGCAGTGGCCACCATCCCGGTTTGGCCAGCAGCGAAACGACGGCGCTTGTCCTGCACGGCCCGTCCGCCGCGCCATGGCGCCACGTCATCTGATAGACCAGCAGGGATGCCAGCCGGCCTGCGACCATCATCCCCAGCACCGCGATCATCACCCGAGGTTCTTTGGATCTTCGCCCGGATTGCGCACCACCGGAGCGAGGCCATGGCGGTGCGCCTCCTCGACCAATGCCATGGCGCAGCCCGTTGCCAGGCTCGCTTCAATCAGAAATCCCGAGCCACCGGGCATCACCGAAACACGAAGGCCGGACGAGTTCCGCGAGAGCAGCCTGCTGAAGTCCGGAGGTCCGCCGGGACCGGACTCCACGGCGCGTGGCAGCAGGTTGAGTTGCAGCAGGTCGTTGCGCGGCCCATCCCACACGACCATGCGTCCGTCCGCCTCCGCTGACTTGATGCTGCGGTGGAGTTCCGCAGTGCGCCGCAGTCCGGCACGGCCCGCCAGCTGCTTGAGATCCGCCATGACTTCAGGCAGCGGTTTTCCGCGCAGCGGCAGCGTGTGGTAACACCCCGCATTGCCGGTGAAATGGCGCGGCACCAGACCGCCACCGCGCGGGTCACACCAGACCGCCACCATGGACAGGGAAGGGGCGATTTCCGACAGCCTGCCGCAGAGCCATGCGGACAAGGCAAGCCGGGTTTCCAACAGTGATCCATTCATGCCCGTCACCTTGCGGGCCGTGCCTGCGGGGACCATGAAGTATTGCGGCATCTCCTTCACCCATGGATCGGGCGGCCATTGCCAGCCGGCCGGGCGGGCAGCGATCTCGCGATAACCCGCAGGCGTTTCCGCAAGGCCATCGGCGGCGGTCGTTAGAATGCCGTGCCGGTCATGACTCACATGGGGCGGGGGAATGCCCCGTGCGCCCGCGGCGCAACAGCGAGCGAACCAGCCGAGCCCGGCTCCGTCCACCGCCGCATGTGAAACCCGCAGGCCCAGCACGTCCCCGCCGCCGCATCTTGTCCAGCGCAGGCGGAACAAGCCCCGGTCGCCGTCATCGGGCACCGATTTTCCGGGTAGGAAGCGTTCCGCCAATTCCTGCGCCGGCATCGCCTCGAGATCCGCCATGGCGAAACGCCCGCCATCCTCCACCCGCTCGAGCTGCACCTCGCCCCGAGCAGGAACGATCCGCCAATTCCGGTCACCATGTTCAAGCCGCCCCGCCAGGTGTGGAAACGATTCCAAGCCTGCGCCTACCGCCCGTTTCAGGCGCTCCGGGTCGATCCGTTGGCGATGGCCGAGAACCAGCTGGAGGTCGATTTCCAATCGGTCCTCGAGACTCAGCTCCAATGGCGCGAAGGGCGCGACGGAGAGCGGTGCAATGGTCATGTCCGGCGCTACCATGTTCGGCACCCACAGTCGATATCCCCCCGCAGCGCGGTGGCAACGACAAACCGGCCGCCGGTTTTCCGGGCATTGAAAATGGAAAAAAGATCACCGGATCCCAGAATGGATTGTCAGCATGCGATGCTTTCCATTGGATTGCAGGCATGCGATTCATGTTGTGCTTGCCGATCCTGTGGCTGGCCCCGCTTGCCGCGGAGCCCGCGCGTCCGAACATCCTTTGGATCACCAGCGAGGACAATGCCGCGCACTGGCTCGGTTGTTATGGCAACAGGCAGGCATCGACCCCGCGCTTGGACCGCCTGGCGGCAGAGGGGGTGCTGTTCCGGCATGCCCATGCGAATTCCCCGGTGTGCGCGACGGCGCGCTCGACGATCCTGACCGGGGTTTACGCGCCGAGCCTGGGGACTCAGCACATGCGCAGCCGTCATGCGATTCCGGCACGGATCCTCGGGCACGCCGCCCATTTGCGGGATGCCGGCTATTATTGCACCAACCACACCAAGACCGATTACAACATCAAGGGCGGTGACCAGAGATGGTGGGACGATGGCTCGAAGATGGCACACTACAAGAACCGCGGCGAGGGCCAGCCGTTCTTCGCCATTTTCAACTTCACCACCACCCACGAAAGTTCGCTGTTTCCACAGAAACGCGGCACGGGACCGCGCCGCCTCCAGCCCGCGGAGGTGGATGTGCCGCCCTACCTGCCCGACCTGCCGGAAGTGCGCGAGGACATCGCGGTCTATCACGACAAGGTGAGCGAACTCGACTCGCAGGTCGGCCGCTTGCTCGACGAGCTGGACGAGGCAGGGCTCGCGGACGACACGATCGTCTTCTACTACTCCGACCACGCCGGGCCGCTGCCCCGCGGCAAGCGCTATCTCAAGCAGACCGGTGTGCATGTGCCATTGATCGTCCGGGTGCCGGAGAAATGGCGCCACCTATCCCCGTTCCAGCCCGGTGCGGCGGTGGACGAATTGGTTTCCTTCGTCGATTTCGCCCCCACGCTGCTGTCGCTTGCCGGGTTGGAAATCCCGGACTACATGCAGGGCAGGGCGTTTCTCGGCAAGCAGCGCGGGCCGGCCGGAGATGGCGTATTGTTATATGGCGACCGCTTCGATGAAGTCTATGGCATGCGCCGTGGCTGGACCGACGGCCGCTGGAAATACATCCGCCGTTTCACGCCGCACCTGCCGGCCGCGCCCTACAGCGAATATCAGTTCTCAATGCCATCATGGACCGCATGGCGCAAGGCGTGGCAGGACGGCAAGCTCGGCGAGACGCACCGCCGGATGTGGGAAGCGCCGCAGCCGGTCGAGGAGCTGTTCAATCTCGATGCCGATCCATGGGAAATCCACAACCTTGCGCAAGACCCGGCGCACGCCGGGCGACTCGCCGCGATGCGTGGAACACTGCGCGATGCGATGGTGCGCATCAAGGACAGCGGCGTGGTGCCCGAGCCGATGTTCGCGAAATTGTGCGGAAGTCGCCCGCTCGCGGAGGTGGTGCGCGAGCCGGAGTTCGGCCATGAGGCATTGGTGGATCTGGCGTTCGCCGCCACTGCGGCAAACGCGGATCCAGGATTGTTGGAGCAAGCCGTGCAGTCCGGTCATCCCGCAAGGCGCTACTGGGGTTTGTTGGGATTTCTATTGCGCGGTGAAACGAATGGCGCACGCAATCTTTTGGATGACCCTCACCCGGTCATCCGGACCCTCGCCGCTGAGACATTGCATGCCGCAGGCGAGGTCGAGGCCGCCCGCAAGACATTGCTCGCCGAGCTGGCCCGCGACAATGACGAGTATTCCTTTTTATATCTTCTCAACGCGATGCAGCGCCTCGACATGGTCAAACATATCCCGGATTCATGGGTCGATGCCATGCTCGCCAGCCCGAAAGCCGGGGAATACGCCAGGCGATATGCACGGCGCTTGCATGACTCGCGCAAGCGCTGAGCCGTGACAGTGGCGCGCGCATTCTGCCGGGCTGCGTGACCGCCACCGCGTCATGGCATGGGACAGTGCCCACGGGAGTCCAACATGGATGGACGTGACATCGGTGCCTTGCTCGGTGGGAATGCCGTCCCCAAAATTGGGAAATTTTTCTTTTTCCCATGACCCATCCGGTTTTTCCCGCTGTTGATCCATGAAGCTGTTCGCCCTGAATCCATTTGTTCGTGTCCGATCCCTTGCCAAGCCCTGTTTGCGGCGAATCGCAGTTCGTGATGGATATCACTTCCCATCAAGGGGTTCTGCATGCGTTTCTGGTCTCGATGCTGCCCGGACAAGCCGCCATCGACGAACGCTACGTCTTCGAGGCCGCGCTGGAGGAGGACGCGGTGAGAACCCTCTATGTATGATTTGATCAGCTCCGAGGATCTTTCCACCGCGCCCGCCACCTGGGCGGTGTGGCAGGGCAAGAGCGGCATCGCCGCCTCCGAAACCGGCGCCACCACCTTGATCAACGTTCCCGGCGGCGGAACCCCCAGGCGTTTCTTCGCGGTGGTCGAAAAAGCCGCGCCGTGAGGCATGTAATCCAACCTCCCTCCAAGCCGAGCATCAATGAAACACTGCCTCCTCGCCACACTCTGCATCCTCACGTCTCCTCTTGCCGCCGAATCGACAGTCCAGTTCCAAGAGTTCCCGACCGGGGCTTGGTCGGCGGTCATTCCCGCCGATAAAGACCTGGCCCCGCAATGGGTCGAGTCGCTGTTCGAGCGCGGTGCCCCGCGCAGTTACAGCGGCGATGCGCTGCTGAACATCGGCATGCCGGTCGGTGGCATCACCACCGGGCTGGTCTACCTGGGCGGCGACGGCAAGTTGTGGAACTGGGACATCTTCAATCGCAAGCTCGACGGCGTCAGCCCGCGTCGGATCCAATACAAGGGCCGCTCCTGGCACGGTCATCCGCCGGGATTGGGAGCCTGGCAGGGCGGCAACTACGTCGATCCGGTCCGCGACCAACCGTCGCCGATGGAGCAGGGCTTCGCGCTCAGGCTGGTGGTTGATGGCAAGGAGCAGATCCGCACCCTCGACCGGCATGGCTGGCAGGAGGTCGTGTTCACTGGGGCCTGGCCGCTCGGCACCGTCAGCTATTCCGATCCCGACTGCCCGGTCAAGGTGGTGCTGGAGGGTTGCTCGCCGTTTGTGCCGCTCAACTACGACGACTCCAGCCACCCGGCTGCCATCATGAACTACCGCGTCGAAAACACCGGCGACAAGCCGCTCGAAATCGAAATCGGCGGCTGGCTGGAAAACCCGGTGCTCATCGACAACGCCGGGAAATTTCCCGGCATCCAACGCCTCAACCGGGTGGAAACGCAAAACGGCACGGTCATGCTCGTCAGCACGGCGGGATATCCCACCGTTGCGGAATCCAACCGCCCGGACATCGTGTTCGAGGATTTCGAGAAGCCGACGTATGAAGGATGGGAAATCGAGGGCTCCGCCTTCGGCCCAGGCCCGGTCGCCAAAGCGGACGTGCCCGCACATGTCGGCGAAACCGGGATGCAGGGCAACCGTGCGGTGAACTCCCACGCCACCGCGCCGGGCGCTCCCGCCGCAACGCCCGATCCGGCCAACGACTCCCTTGCCCGTGACCAGGCCACCGGCAAGCTCACCAGCAAGTCATTCCCCATCGAGCGCGATTTCATCAGCTTCCTCATCGGCGGCGGGTCGCACGCCACAACCGCCGTCCGCCTGCTCGTGGACGGGGAGGTCGTGCGCAGCGCCAGCGGGCCGAACCGCAGCGCCATGCGCCAGGCATCGTTCGCCGTCACCGGGTTCGCGGGAAAGACCGCGCGTCTCGAAGTGATCGACCAGGCCGCCGAAGGATGGGGTCATGTCAGCGTGGACCACATCGTGTTCACCGACAAGCCGCCGGCCGAATCGCCCGAGAAGCAGCCCGATTGGGGCAGCATGGCGCTTGCCGCCATCGGTGGCGGAAATGCCCGTGGAAACGCGCATCTGGCCGCATCCCCGTCGAGTTCGGTCTTCGCAACCGCTGCCACCGCCGCCGCCGCCACCGCACCCGGCCAACCGCTGCTCGGCGGTGTCGTCCAATCGCTCAAACTCGCGCCCGCTGCCACGGCCACCGCCAAGTTCGTGGTCGCCTGGCACTTCGTCAACGTCAGCGAGACGGTGAAGGGTGCCGAGACCGGATGGTATTACGGCAAGCGTTTCAAGGACGCCGCCGCCGTGGTCACCCACCTCGCCGCGGAATTCGACCGCCTCGACACCGCCACGCGCCTGTGGAACACGGTGTGGTATGACTCGACGCTGCCGTATTGGTTCCTCGAACGCACGCTCATCCCGCTCAACTGCCTCGCCTCGACCACCTGCTTCCGTTTCGCCGATGGCCGCTTCTACACCTACGAGGGCATCCGCAGTTGTCCCGGCCACCCGAACCACGTCTGGCACTACGCCCAGGGGCACGCCCGGCTGTTTCCGGAACTCGAACAGGACGTGATCGAACGCGTCTGGTATGGCTTCGGATTCCGCCCCGACGGGTCGATGGCCTATCGCGGCGAAATCAGCGGCGCGAGTGCCATCGACGGCCATCTGGGTGTCATCCTTGCGGTCCTCCGCGCCCACCAAGCGAATCCCGATCGCGAGATGCTCAAGCGCCTCTGGCCGCGTGTGAAACAATCGATCGAATATGCCAACTCGAAGGATCGCAACGGCGACGGCCTGCTGGACGCCCCCATGCTCACGACCCTGGATGAACCATGGCATGGCGAAATCCCGTGGATCAGCAGCCTTTACATCGCCGCACTCAGGGCCGGCGAACAGATGGCACTCGAAATGGGGGACGCCGCCTGCGCCGGAGACTGCCGCCGGCGCGCGGAGAATGGCCGCGCCGCCATGGATGCCAGACTCTTCAATGGCGAATGGTTCATCCATATCCCCGATCCCGGAAATCCGAAAAAACTCGGGGCCTACGAGACCGTCCACATCGACCAGGTGCTCGGGCAGGCCTGGGCGTGGCAGGTCGGCCTTGGCCGCGTGCTCAACGGGGACACCACCCGCTCCGCACTGCGCTCGCTCTGGAAATACAACTTCGCCCGCAACCTCGATGCCTTCGACCAATACGCCAATCCCAAGGGCCGCCCCTACCACACCGACGGCGAGGGCGGGCTGATCATGACCGCCAACGCGCTCGGGCGCGCGGTGCCATACGGTGTCTTCTCGATGTATGCCTGCTATCTCAATGAAACCATGAACGGTTTCGAATACCAGGTCGCCGCGCATATGATCGCCGAGGGCCTGGTCAAAGAGGGCCTGGCCATCATCAAGACCCTAGACGAGCGCTACGACGGCAACAAGCGCAACCCGTTCAACGAAGTGGAATGCGGCGACCACTACGCCCGCTCGATGGCCGGCTACGGCGCGCTCATCACCATTTCCGGCTTCGAGCACCACGGCCCCAATGGCCACATCGGCTTCGCCCCGAAGCTCGCGCCCGAAAGTTTCCGGGCACCGTTCACCGCCGCCGGAGGCTGGGGGACCTACAGCCAGCAGATCGAGAACGGCACGCTCACCGCCGTGCTTGATCTCCGCCACGGCCAACTGCAACTTGCCACCCTCGCCCTCGAACACGATGGCGGCGACAAGGTGACCGTGAAACTGGGCGACACCACCCTGCCCGCCACCGTCAAGCGCGAGGGCAGACGCGTCCTCATCACCCTCAACATGCCAGCCCAAATCACCCCCGGGCAAAAACTCACAGTGCAAGTCATCTGAAACCTCACCCCATCCATCCCATCATGAGCACACGGCTTCTCACCATGGACAACATCACCATGAGTCCGCCGACTGTTCGCAAGCGGCGGCCCGGGGGCTTCGCGTTGCTGGTCACGCTTTTGCTGATGGTCTTGCTGGCAGTGATCGCGGTGGGCTTGCTTGGTTTGACATCGATCGCCCTCCGCTCGGCCCAGGCCGGCCAGCATCAAAACGAGGCCCAGGCCAATGCACGACTGGCCCTGATGCTGGCCATCAGCGAGCTGCAGAAGGAACTGGGCCCCGACCAGCGGATCAGCGCGCGGGCAGCCGTGCTGGACGACGACAGCGGGACCGGAACGCCGGAAGGAGTCGCCAACCCCCATTGGCTCGGCGTCTGGGACTCGTGGACCGACTGGCTCAACAAGCCGGGGATCAAGTCCACCTACGACAAGAGTCGTAGCAGGAATTTCCGCCGCTGGCTGGTTTCCACTGCGGACCTGGAGGCAACCGGCAACCTCGCGCTGGCCCGCAACCCGACCCCGGCGGATGCCGTGGAAATGGCGGGCGCGATTCCTCCGGAAGGTCACCCGGTCATGGCACCGCTTGTCGGCACGACCGGCAACGGCCGCTTCGCATGGTGGATCGCGGGGGAAAACCAGAAGGCGAACATCG
>JALRFY010000240.1 GCA_023253625.1 Akkermansiaceae bacterium
GGATGCCTCCACCGGCCAGCCGGTCTTGCTGGATGCGGAAGCGGTGATCGATGGCCGGGTGCAAGCGATCCTGCGGTCGGGGTTCCTGCACGGGCGGGTGATCGTGCCGCGTTTCGTGCTCGATGAGTTGCAGGCGATGTCACAAGGCCAGGAAACCCAGGTGCGCCAACGCGGGCAGCGCGGGCTCGATGTGCTCGATGCCATGCAGAAATCCGCAGATATCCAAGTCACCATCCATGACAGCCGCAGTTCCGCCGACACCGGGACCACGCCCGCCCGGCTGATCGAAACCACACGCCTGCTCGCCGCGCGGTTGCTCACTCCGGATGAGACGCTTTCCAAACTGGCGCGCCTGCAAGGCGTGGACGTGCTCAATATTCACGAACTGGATGAGGCCCTCAAACCCAACGTCGCGCCCGGACAGCGGCTGCGCATCGCCCTGGTGCGCACCGGCAAGGAGGACCACCAAGGCGTGGGATACCTGCCGGATGGCACCATGATCGTGGTAAACCACGCGGTATCCAAAATCGGCGGCACGGTGGAAGCCCTGGTGGTGAGCACCCTGCAAACCGCTGGTGGCACGATGGTCTTCGCTGAGTTGAACGGTGGAAATTGATCCTCCATCCGGGAATGGGCGCGCATGCGTCCTTGACGCCTCCCCTGCCCTGACTCAGCCTGTGGAAAACCCCGGAATAGAAACACCATGGAAATTCAAGGAACCGTTCACGACATCCTCCAGTCCAAGGGCGGCGTGGTCCGGACCACCCGGCCGCAAGCCACCGTTTACGAGGCCATCGGACTGATGGGCGAGCACAACATCGGCGCACTCGTCGTGGTCGAAAACAACGAGGTGGTGGGCGTCATCACCGAGCGCGACTACAGCCGCAAGGTGGTCCTTCAAGGCCGCACTTCCCGCGATACCCTGGTCGATGAAATCCTCAGCCGCCCAGCGATCGCCGTGGGGCCGGAGGAAAGCATCGAGGGCTGCATGAAAATCATGACCTCGCGCCGTATCCGCCACCTGCCCGTGGTCGATCGCGGCACCCTTCTCGGCATCGTCTCGATGGGTGACCTCGTCAATTGGGTGATCCAGACCCAGCGCCACACCATCCTCCAACTTCAAGGATACATCTCGGGCGAATACCCCGGTTGAGCGGCCCATGATGGATGGCTCGCTGCTTCTGTTGGGTGTCCATGGTCCGGAGCTGACTCCGGACGAGGCCGCGCTTTTCACCAAACTCCAGCCGGCGGGATATATCCTTTTTTCACGCAATATCATCTCCGCCGCGCAGACCCGCAAGCTCACCGACGACCTCCGCGGCCTGCACGCCGACGAACCGCTCCTCGCCATCGACCAAGAAGGTGGCCGGGTCACCCGCACGGCCGCCATCGCGCCCGCCGCACCATCCGCACCCGCGCTCGCCGCCCGGGCCGACTACCGCAAGATCGCCGATGCCGCCGCGCTCACCGGCGAGCTGCTGCGCCTGCTCGGCATCAATTTCAACCTCGCCCCCGTCCTCGATCTCGACCACTTCCCGCAAACCCGCAACGCGCTCACCGGCCGCAGTTGGGGCCGCAATCCACAGCGCGTCATCGATTACGCCGGCCACTGGAACCGCTGGCTGCGCAAACAGCACATCGCCACCTGCGCCAAACACTTCCCCGCCGGCGGCCGGGCCGTCAGCGATCCGCACCACGACCTGCCGGCCTGCCCCGCCACCATCGAAGAACTGCTGCGCGAGGACGTGATTCCCTTCACCGCACTCATGCCGGAACTCGACGCCGTCATGCTCGCCCACATCGTTTTCACCAACATCGATGCCGAGCTGCCCGCCTCGCTTTCGCCGCGCGTGGTTCGCCGCTTCCTGCGCGATCAACTCGGCTTCGATCGCCACCTCGTCCTCACCGACGACCTCGACATGCACGCCATCGCCAGGCGCTACGGCCGTGGCGAGGATGTGAAACTCGCCATCGCCGCCGGCAACGACCTCGCACTCATCTGCCATGACACCGCCAGTGCCGAAACCGCCGCCCGCGCCATCGCGGAACTGCCACATTGGATGACTGAGGAAGCCCGCGACCGCATCGAGCACTTCCGCCGCAAAAAACTCCGCCACCCGCTCCCATGGTCCGATGGGAAATGGCAAAAGACCTGCCGCGATCTCGCCACGCTGGCGACAGAGTTTGAGGAAAGCGGCGCGTCGGAAAGTCCCGTTGCCCGTTATTGAATTCGATATCAACGCAGCGGCTTTGGTTTGCAATGGGATCGAGATCCGGAAGATCCGGCCGTGAGTGGCCGGCTTGGCCCCATCTGTACAGATACAAAAGCCGTACCAGCGCAAAATGTCACACCTGAGCAGATTTTTATCCGCCTATTTTGATGCGTCAGCCCTGTGATTTCGAGTGGTTCGGTGGCCGTGCGGATGGTCAGATCGTTGCTCCGCAGGACCGCTGCATTGGGTGACGTTGCATGTCAAGTTTCATGCCGATTTCGGTATTGCTCAATCCCTCAGCTGCAAGCAGCAAGGCGCGGCATCTTCTTGCCACACGGAGTTCGAGGGTGCTGCGGCGCAGCAATGTTTCGAGGTGAACAACTTGATCGGGTAGCAGGAAAAGAGGATGAGCGATCCGTGCCATGTGTAAAATATAGCACAGCCGTTCCAAATGCACAGTTATTTCAAGAACGTTGTGCTCGGTCAGTCCGCCGAGATGGAATACTGCCGCCCAGTGGGGAAATCCCGCCCCGCGATCCATCCGCAGGCCGGCGATTTCATTACTTTTTCCGGCGGAAATGATCCTGAGACAAGATTGTGGGTCGCGGCACGATCCGTTGGCGCATTCGGGTCGCCCTCGAGCGGAGGATCGAGCTGAGGCTGGGTGACAGGAAAAATGGAAACGAAAACAGGAAGCACGTCTATTGCAAACTGCTGCGGATTTCGGCAGGTTCTGCCTTTAGCTGACAGCCTGAACGAGCCTATTTCATGATCCGTGGAGTGCGTTATTCGCAGTCGGTTGAGAAGAAAAACCATCAAAAACACCATTTTCGCCATGTTGAAAATCCAAACCCTTCGCTGCTTTCTTTTGCTAGCCGCTCTCGCCGCGACCGCCTCTTCGGCTGCTGCGGGCACGACGACTTTCACCGCCACCGGAGACAACTTGATTACCAGCGCCGCCGCACATCCGCTCAAGGCCACCGAATTGCAGCAACTCCATGCGGAAATGTATCCTTAACCTGTTTCGTAGATCACCCGAAAATTATGACCATGTTCACCCAAATCCTTGCCTGCCTGCTCGCCTGCGCCGCCTCTATCCAAGCCGCCACGTTCAACGCCACTGACTACGGCGCGGTGGGCGACGACAAAACCGACAACACCGCCGCGTTCACGAAATGCATCGAGGCGGTCATCGCGGCGGGCGGCGGGCGCATGTTCCTGCCCGACGGAGTCTATCAAGGACGGATCGTCATCCCGCCTCTTGGCGGGCCGAGCTGGATCACCGTCGAAATCGTCGGCGAGAGCGAACCAACGCCGGTATTTGGTACAATTGGCTCATTTCCCCTGCAGAATAAGGGCACCATCGTCAAAAGCCTGGAGACGTCGGGCAGTGCAGTCATCTCCGCCGCCTCGGGCAGCCTCTACTCCGGGTTTTCCGGGGTTTACGTGGTGGTCCGAAACCTGGATGTGCGCACGTATGACAACCCGCGGATCGGCGGCATCGATCTGAACTACGCCGCGCAATGCCGGCTGGAAAACGTGGTGGTCTCCACCGACGTTTACAACGTGCAGGCCTCCCAGCCGACGCACGCCACCACCGGCTTGGTCACGCCGGCCAATAACAACGGCGCCCTGACCGTCCTGCGCAACGTCCTGGTCAGCGGCTACGACACCGGCATCCTCGTCCGCGAGCACACCGACGCCGATCACATCGTCGTCGCCAGCAACATCCACGGGATCAAGTTCTCCTTTGCTCACCACGCCTCGCGTTTCGGCCGCATCGGCACTTACCGCAACACCCATCATGTCACGGTCGCGGGCAAGCACGGATTTTCAATCGGACAGATGAACACCGAACAACCGGGGGCGGGCCAGACGAACACCCATAACGCCTGGCAAACGCTGCTAAGCGACCTCAACGACCCCAACAACCTAGGCACCGGCGAGATCAACTACTGGGTCGTCATCGGCGGGGTAGGCGCGGTGGACACCTTCACCAAGAACGGCGGAACCGGCATCCGTGCCCGCCGCATCGGCTCCCTCCTGGGCGGAAGCAATTGACGAACGTATTGAAATCTCATGAACAAAATGAAAATAACTGGAATATGAATATGAGAATATCGATTTTAATTGTACTGGGCCTGTTGAGTTTTGATCTGCAGGCGGAAGAGAAGCAGATTTTGGCTGTGAAGTCGGTGAAACTTGTTGCACCGGCGCAAGCCGGACCTGTGGTTGAAAACACGGGCAGGCTGTTTACGCGGCAGGTCGGGCAGCGCTGCGAAGCCGAAGTCATTACAAAGGGCGATGCGCCGCTGACGGTGGAATTGGCGGTCGAGAACGGCATCGGTGCGGAAGGCTATCGCATCGAGGACCGGAAAGGCGGCGGTGTCCGCATTGTGGGAAATGACGAGCGAGGTGTGTTATATGGTGTCGGCAAGTTCCTGCGGACGTCGCGTTACGACAAAGGCGGTTTCACACCCGGGACATGGCGCGGCACATCGGTGCCAACGCGGCAGACACGCGGTATGTATTTCGCTACCCACTTTCAGAACTTTTATCACGAGGCACCGGTTGAAAAGATTCAGCACTATGTCGAGGATCTCGCTCTCTGGGGATTGAACGAGCTGTTCGTGTGGTACGACATGCACCATTTCAACGGATTCGAGGATCCGGAAGCTGTGAAGTTCCGCAAGCGTCTGCACGATATCATGGCTGCAGCCAAGCGGATCGGCATGGATGTGGGCTTGGGTGTCATCGGCAACGAGGCCTACGGCAATTCGCCTGCGGAACTTCGGTCAAGCGGCGGCGGCCGCGGCGGGTTCTATCCATGCGCGGTCTGTCCGAGCAAGCCGGAAGGCATGAAATACATCCTGAAGGTGCTCGGCGAGGAGTTCGACTGGGCCGCGGATCTCAAGCCACGCTCGGTCTGGATCTGGCCATATGATCAGGGCGGCTGCGGCTGCGCGGAATGTAAGCCGTGGGGTTCCAAGGGTTTTATGAAG
>JALRFY010000285.1 GCA_023253625.1 Akkermansiaceae bacterium
TCCTCGATGGTGTGTGCGGTGCCGGAGAGCGGCAGGTCGAGGCCGATCTTGAGCATGGCGTCCTTGAAGAGCTGACGGTCCTCGCCTTTTTCGATGGCCTCGGGGCGGGCACCGATCATGCGCACGCCGTGTTTTTCCAGTGCGCCGGATTTGTGGAGGGCCATCGAGGTGTTGAGGGCGGTCTGTCCGCCGAGTGTGGGGAGCAGCGCGTCCGGTTTTTCGCGGATGATGATTTTTTCCACGACCTCCGGGGTGATCGGCTCGATGTAGGTGCGGAAGGCGAACTCCGGATCGGTCATGATGGTGGCCGGATTGGAGTTCACGAGCACCACTTGGTAACCTTCCTCATTGAGCGCCTTGCAGGCCTGGACGCCGGAGTAGTCGAACTCGCAGCCTTGGCCGATGACGATGGGGCCGGAGCCGATGACGAGGATTTTCTGGATCGAGGTGTCTTTGGGCATGGTGATGCGGAGGGATGCGCGCGGCGGCTAAATTCCGGGGTGTCTGGCAGGGAACAGCCCGCTTGTAAAGGGCCGGTTGGGAAAATGCCGCCAGCGCCGCCGGGTATACACGCGGGAGGCTCATCCGTTATCGAAGCAGATGCGGAAGCCAAGATCGGGGCGGCGCAGTGAGCGGTCGGCCACCCACTCGCGGAGCGGCTGCCGGGCATCGTCTGGTGAGAGGCGGACGATCACCCATTTCGCAGGGCCGAGCGGGTTGGCGGGCTCGACGGCGGCGACGCCTGTCCATTCGTGGACCGAGTGATGGACCTGCGGTGGGCCGGCGGACCAGTGGAGTGCCGCGAGCCATTGGTCCTGGGTGGGAAGGCGGGCTTTTTTCCATGTGGCGAAGGCGGCGGCGTCCCACCAATCGACACCGGTGACGGGCAATTGTGCGGAAGCTTGGAGCTGGCGCGGCCACTGTTCGGGCAGGTGGCTGGATTTTTCCGCGGGCTGCTCGCGGTGGTCGAAACTGCGCTCCAGCCCGCTGGCGGTGAGAGATTCAAGCGTTTTGAGAAATTCCGCGTATTCCCCCACGCTGACTTCGTGGGTGGCGATGCGGAAGGCCGGGATGCTGCGCTCGCCTCCATCCGGAGTGGGATGGCGGCCCGCTGGGATGACGACGGTTTGTGAGGGTCTGGACGGGGGCTCGGGCGCGTCGCGAGCGGGCCGGAGCTGCCAGACGAGGGCGAAGACGACTGTGAGTGCAGACAGGGTGATGGTGGTGGCGCGGGTTTTGCCGAAACGGAGGCCCCGCCGTTTCATCGGCATCGTGGGTGTGACGGTGTGGCCGGGCAGGCCGAGTTGCAGCTCGATCTGGCGGCAGACTTCGGCCACCTGCCGCCAATCGAGAGGCGATGCGATGTCCTCGCCGCGCATCCATGTGAGCAGGGTGAGGACGCGGGTGGTGCCGGGGCGGGCCGCCGCCACCAACCAACGCAGCGTCTTGCCGAGCCGCGCGATGTCGGCGCGGGATTGCCCGGCATCGCGATCTCCGGCGGTGGCCAGGTTTTCGAGCCGCACCATTTCTTGCTCGTCCACGTGGATGCTCGCGAGTTCCAGAGGTGATGTGGCCATGCCTGCCGTTTCGAGATGCAGCTGGGCCTCCGCCACTTGCCGGAGGATGAATGCCAGACGAGCCGGGGGCATGGTGCCGCCGGCCTGCGCGATTTCCGCCAGCGTGCGGGAAGCCAGCAGCTCGCTCGCGAAAAAGCATCGCTCATCATCCACCACAGCCTCGTAAACCGAGGCCACCAACGGATGATCCACCGCCGCCTTCGCCCGGGCGTTGGCGAGGAAATCGCCGCGCCGATCCGTGTGTTCCGCCCGCAATTCCTCCACCAGCACCTTGCGCCCGATCGACGATTGTTCGGCCAGCCAGACGCGGCTTGATCCTTTTTCGGACAAGACTTCCAACAAGCGGTAATCGCCTGCGGTCCGGCTGGGGTCGTGGTCGCTCATCGTGAAAATATCCCGGCGCAATCAACGCGCTTCATTCGAGTTCGGGCAAGGGCGGCAGCAGGGGCATCTCGGGATCGAAGTCCGGCGGCAGGCTGTTTTGGAATTCCGGCGGCAGTCCGTCCAGCGACGGCGTGGCCGGGATTCTGGGGATGCGAGCCGCCAGATCGCGTGGCCATGCCTGCACATCCAGCACCTCGCCCTGATACATCAATGAAACCACCTGGCCGTAATACTCGCGGCCGCCGAAGAGATGCTCGGAGCGCGCATCCTGCGGAGGGAGGGTGTAGATCATGCGCAGGTTTTCCTCGCCGCCAGCCCAATCGAACGGCAATGAGGCCCAGCGCTCGGCCACCCACGATTTGTCCTCGAGCTGGACGATCTCGCCGCGGGTCGTGCGGTTGAAAAAAACGACCGAAACCGCGATTTCCCCGACATCCACCTCTTCGGATGGCACCTTCTGCACCGGGATCGTGAGAATCACCTGCTGGCCGCCACGGTGGTTCGGGTTGTTGAAAATCCTCACCCTGCCGAGCGACAGCTTGCCAAGCATGCCGCCCGGCAGCTCGAAGCCGTCGCGCAACTTCGCGGCGGCCATTTCGTAGAGCGCTCCCGCGCCGGAGATGCCTTGCCGGAAAACTTTTTCATAATACGAGGACGCCGTGTCATAGACGCCCATCTGCTCATGCACCATGCCGAGTTCGTAGAGCACGGTGGCGTCATCCGGCGAGTCACCAAGCGCCTCCTCCAGTTTGATGATGGCGCGGCCCATGTCACCCGCTACCCGCGCTGCGCGCGCTTCCCGAACGCGGCGTTCGGACCGCGGGTCCGCCACTTCCGGCACCCTCAACGGGGTGGCCGGCACGGCAGGTTCTTCCGCTGCGGCCACCGGCGGGCGCGAGACCACCGCCGGCGGCTCCGCCGGCATCTCGACCGGTGCCTCCGCCGGCACCCGCACCACCACTGGCCTGGCCACCTCGCGCTGGACGATCCGCACCTCGCGCGAGGCCTCGAAACGCGCCGCCAGCGCCATCCCCGCGATCAGCAACTGGGCGAAGGCCATCATGCCGAGAAACCAGCACGTCACGCCGAATGCCGTGAGCCGGCTGGCGGATCGTTGCGAATTTCCTGCGGCCATGGCCGGACGTTGCCCGTCCAGCGCGCGGGTGTCAATCCACCCGCCGCGAGGCCCGGGCTTGCCCCGTGCCGCCGCGATGGCAATCGTTCCGCCATGTCCTCGCCCGTCATTCTCGCCTCCGCATCGCCCCGCCGCCATGAATTGCTGGCCCGCGCCGACGTCAGCTTCGAGGTGATGCACTCGCCCGCCGAGGAAATCCACGACGCTTCCATCGAGCCCGAGCGCCTGTGCGAAATGAACGCCAGGCTCAAGGCCGAAGCCATCGCCGCCACCCGCCCCGATGCCGTGGTCATCGGGGCCGACACGCTCGTGTTCATCGATGGCGAGCCGCTTGGCAAACCCGCCGACCACGACGAGGCGCGCGCCATGTTGCGGCGGCTTGCAGGACGTGTGC
Source organism: Akkermansiaceae bacterium (assembly GCA_023253625.1). Classification (GTDB taxonomy): domain Bacteria; phylum Verrucomicrobiota; class Verrucomicrobiia; order Verrucomicrobiales; family Akkermansiaceae; genus Luteolibacter. The sequence goes on from JALRFY010000285.1 coordinate 3,491, forward strand.
ACAGGGTCTGCACGGGAGTCTGCATCATTTTCCCCGATGGCATCCGCCAAATTTTCCACGACACCACCGCAGTCACTTTCCACCCGCTCGACGATGCGGACATCGAGGATTACCTCCGCCTCGCCAACCCGCTCGACAAGGCCGGAGCCTACGGCATTCAGGAACACGGCGAGCGCATCGTCGCCGGTATCGAGGGCAGCTTCGAGAACGTCATGGGCCTGCCCGTGGAAAAAGTCGTGGCCGCCCTCGCGCGCCGGTGATTGTGAAACGCGGTGCGTCTGCTAGCCTTCCGCCGGATGTCCGCCGATCCCGCCATCGTCTTCCAAGCCCGCGCCTTGCGCAAAGTCTATCACACCGGTGAGGTGGACGTCGTCGCGCTCGACGGCGTGGACCTCGATCTCAATGCCGGCGAGCTCGTCTGCCTGCTCGGCGCCTCCGGCAGCGGGAAATCGACGCTCCTCAACATCCTCGGCGGCCTCGACCTGCCCACTTCCGGCGCGCTGGTTTACAAAGGCTGGCCGCTCGACGGCTCGCACGAGGACACGCTCACCCAGTTCCGCCGCAACTGTGTCGGCTTCGTGTTCCAATTCTACAACCTGATCCCCTCTCTAACAGCCCGCGAGAACGTTGCCCTCATCACCGGCATCTCGCGCGATCCGATGAGCCCCGAGGAGGCGCTCGAAATGGTCGGCCTCGGCCCGCGCATGGACCACTTCCCGTCCCAGCTCTCCGGCGGCGAACAGCAGCGCGTCGCCATCGCCCGCGCCATCGCCAAGCGCCCCGAAGTCCTGCTCTGCGACGAGCCCACCGGCGCGCTCGACGTCACCACCGGCATCACCGTGCTCGAAGCCATCGAGCGCATCAACCGCGACCTCGGCACCCTCACCGTCGTCATCACCCACAACGCCGCCATGGCCGATATGGCGGACCGCGTGCTCCATCTCTCCGACGGCAAAATCGTCAGCTCCCACCGCAACGACACCCGCCTCCCCGCATCGGAGTTGAAGTGGTGAGGGTTTCGAAACAAAGAGCCGCACCCATGCGGATCATCACACAACATCCCGGCCCCGGCAGGGGCATGGGAAATTAGCTGGTGGCGCGAGCCACCGGATCAATCGCATGAAATGAATCGTGCCCCGGAGGCGGCACCGGAAACTATTGTGCGTCCATCTTCTTATGATTCGACGAGAAGGAGCCAAGCAATCCAAAGTGCAAGCGGGATTCCGACGATGATTGAAGTCCCTGTCCAAGCGAACCGCTTCCAAAAGCGGACGGACTTCTTGTCCCGCTCCGATTGGCCCAAGATCGATTTCTCACTCTGTTGTTTTGCTGCTTCATAAGGGAAGCGAACGATGCAAATCAGCGCTTCAAGAATCGACATAACGGATTGCCATCATGTTCAATGGATTTCCCCCGGCACCTCGAAATAATGCCTCAGCGCCTCCACCGCGCCGTCGCCGTGGGCGGCTCGGGTGACCAGGCCGCCGTGGCTTTCCACATGCGCGCGGATTTCCGCCACCGCGTTGGCCGGGCAGGCGGTCATCGCGGCGTGGGCGGGATCGAGCATGCCCAGGTCGTTGTGGCTGTCGCCGATGGCGAAACATTGCGCCGCCGCGAGCCGGTGGATGCGGGCGACTTCCGCCATGCTGGTGCCCTTGTTGAAATCGCGGTGGCCGAAGCGCAGGTAGATCGTGTTGCGCTCCCATGCCAGCCGCGGCTCCACATCCGCCAACGGGATCACATTGCCCATGATCCACTCGATTTCCTCCTCGGTCCGCGCGATCACGCCGGCGGGGTCGCCGGCGGCTTCGAACCATTTTGCGCCGGTGTGCTCCTCGATCCGGTGGCGCATTTCGCGCAACAGTCCGGCGGCCTGCGTGAACAGGCCATGGATTTCCTGCTCGCAACGCCGGTTCCACGATGCATGCGGCTGCCAGCCGCCTTCGCCGTCGGCAAAGTAAATCTCCCTCTCGCGCGCCACCACCCAGTCCGGCAGGTAGGGAAAGCGGCTTTCCACAAACCCTTCCAACAGATGCTCCAGCGAGCGCCCGGTGTTGATGCCCCACAGCATGCCACGGCTTTGGCGCAGGCGGCGCAGCAGATGGAAAAAGCCATGCGGCACCGGTGGATCGGACGCGGGATCATGGAGGGTGCCATCGAAGTCGAACGACAGCAGCCCGGCAGGGACGATGGCCGGTGGCAGTGTTTGCATGCGCGCAATCAAGATGAATCCCGCCGATTATCAACCCGCCATCGCCGGATGGAAGCGGGTGGAAATCCCCTTGCCGGCCACGATGCCCGCCATGCGGTCCGGATGGCGGCCGTGCGCGATGTGTGTCTCGATGCCGGAGTCCATGGCGAATTTCACCGCCTTGAGCTTCGAGGCCATGCCGCCCATAGAGAAGCGGCCCTTGTCGTCGCGCACATGGCGGAAGGCGTCCTCGATGTCCCGCACCTCGGTCACCAGCTCGCCGCTTTCCGGGTCCATCAGGCCGTCCACGCTGGTGAGCAGGATCAGGCGTTTCGCACCCGCCAGTTTCGCCACGCGGGCGGAGAGCATGTCGTTGTCGCCGAATTTCAGCTCCTCCACCGCCACCGAGTCGTTCTCGTTGATGATCGGCAGGATCCGCGGCTCGGCGAGCAGGCGGCCGAGCGTGGAGGAAACATAGGCGGCGCGCTCCGGCGTCGCCAGGTCCGAGGCGGTCAGCAGCACCTGCGCCACCGTCATGTCGAAATTCTCGAACAGTGCGCTGTAGGTCTGCATCAGGCGGGCCTGGCCCACTGCCGCGCAGGCCTGCCGCGTCGCCGTGTCCGCCGGATACTCGGTGAGCCCGAAAGCCGAGACCCCCGATCCCACCGCGCCCGAGGAAACAAACAAACAGCGGTGCCCGGCATCCACCAGCGTGGAGATGGCCGATACGAGATGCACCAGCGCCGCGCGGTCGAGCGTGCCGTCGGCGGATTTCGTCAACACGCCGGTGCCGGCCTTGATCACGGTGAGGTCGTTTGTCATGCGGAGCGCCGCCGCCATAAAGACAAACCTCCGCCTGCGCCATTCCAAATTCCGCCATGCGAGCCATAAAGAATCCGGCGGAGGATTGACAGTCCATGGTGCCGCGCCATCGTGACGGCGCGCTTCTGCAACAGGTATGAGCTATCTATGGGTCTTCATCGGCGGCGGGCTGGGATCGGCGGCCCGGCTTGCCGTTTCGGAAATGGTCGCGCGGCGGGTAGGCGATGGCTTCCCATGGGGCACGCTGGCGGTGAACCTGACCGGCTCGCTGGCCATCGGTTTCATCGCCACGATCGCCGCGCCGGACAACCACTGGCTGGCGGGCAGCGGCGCACGGCATTTCATCATGCTTGGATTGCTCGGCGGCTACACCACGTTTTCCTCGTTCAGCCTGCATACGCTGGATTTCATGCGCGCGGGCGACTGGGCGCGCGCGGGTGGCAATGTCATCTCATCGGTCCTGCTGTGCCTCGCGGGCGCATGGCTGGGACATATCCTGGCCGGTGCGGTGAATCATCCGAATTGATATCATTTCCAATGCTGGCGGGACCCCATGCCACCACGCCCACGCCGCATCCGGCGCTGGGCATCGATCATGGCGAGGCGCGCATCGGCATCGCGGCGACCGATGATTTCGGCATTCTCGCGCATCCCGTGGAGACCATCCCGTGCGCGTCGGCCGACCCCATCGGGCGCATTGCGACACTGGTGGAAATCCGCGGCATCCGCACCTTGGTGGTGGGATTGCCACTGCGCATGGATGGCAGCGAGGGCGACTCCGCGCGGCGGGTGCGTGCGTTTGCGGAAAAATTGCGCGAGCGCCTGCCGGCCACGCCGCTGGTTTTCATCGATGAATCCTTCACCACCACCAGCGCCGCCGCCAAACTGCACGAGGCCGGCCGCAACGCGCGCCGCCAGAAGGCGGTGATCGACCAGGCCGCCGCCGTCGAGATCCTCAACTCGTGGATGGGCGCTTGAAGCCCCGCTCGACGGATCGTGAAACAGTGATACCATCCCGCGCCCACGCTCTTTTGCACATGATGCTTCGACACCTGTTTCCTCTGATTCTGATTTCCGCCGCGTCCTCCTTTGCCCGGG
>JALRFY010000009.1 GCA_023253625.1 Akkermansiaceae bacterium
TCACGCCGCCGCCCGCAAGATCTGACTCCATTCAACCGTTTTGTTGAAATGCGACACCTGACCCCATTTATCCATTTGGAAGTGCCCATATTGGTTTCTTCACCGAACGTAGAGCACATCCATCCCTAGGGGCGAGGGAAAACGATGCTCACGGGGTTGAGGTTGTAATTACAGGATATCATCGTAAACAGAGAGCCCCTAGGGATTGGATGATGCGGCTTGTTAGCCTTAAATGTTTGGGTGGATAATACGCAGCACCTTGTCGCCGTTCATAATGATTGCCATTCCAACCATAATGGCTGCGCCTATACATGATCCCATCACCGAAAATCCATACAATTCACCAAAAGAAGCGATGGATTCTTCTCCTTCTTTCAGATTGACGGCGACTCTTACTCTCTCACCTTCCCTGAATTGGGGTGGATTAGATGACTGTGACGAGACGAACTCCCTGATCTCCCCCTCCAACTGGTATTGCACACGCGGAGCATAGGTCATCCTAGTGCCTCCCTTCTTTTTCTTCTTCGTCTTCTCAACGTGTCCAACCACTGTGCCTTCCACGGATTGCGCGCCCTTGACCCAAGAGTAGGTCTTAGCGCCAGATCCCACAGCGAATATGAGTAGGACGCCTGATACGATTAATACGATCCAGCTTATCATGGTAATTATTGTTTCTAGGCTAACAGTGTATTGGTTCCGCGAGAGAGGCTAGCAAATCGGATAGGTCGGTCGCAAGTCGGAATTCTGAAACTGACGGTTTATTGATTGTCAGTAGCTTGTGAAGTTCATTGCGCATGGTTGATCGATCGGATGGCTGGAAATTCATGAGATCTTCACCAACTGATATCGCACGGTAAGGATGGTTGAGGTTTTGGAACACGAAAAGGTCATAAGAAGCGAAGCTTTTGATTTTTGCTTGTCGCTCAATCAGTTTGCATGAACAGTGCTCTCATGAATGGTGTGTCATCTGATGCTGGAAAGCGCCGGCCTCGTTTCGACTGGCGGGAGGACTTGTCGCGGTCGCGGGATCTGACGCGGCAGGAGATTGACGCGTATGGCTACGTGCTTGGCTGGATGGAGGATTGGAGGGTGAGGAAGGAATTGCCTGCAGGTCGGGAAGCGGCGCGTGCGTGGTGGCGTGAGGTGGCAAAGGCCAAGGATCGGCCCGAATGGCAGCTTCGGCAATGGGAAGAGGCGATCCGGTGGTATCTCTCATGGCTCGAAATCTGCCTGCGGCAGGGTGGCGACGGCAGAAGCGTGCCAGAGCGGCTCAAGGATGCGGTCCATCATGCTGGTGCGCGGCGGGGCCTGGCATTGAAGACGCGGCAGACTTATGCGGGATGGATTGCCAGGTTCGGCGCGTTTGCCGGCACGGAGCAACGGGTGCTGGACGAGGCGGTGGCGCGGGAGTGGCTCGTCGTGCTGGTGGACAAGGAGAAGGTGGCATTTGCCACCCAGAAGCAGGCATTGAACGCGCTGGCGTTTTTCTACCACGACGTGTGCGGGAGGGAAGAAGTGGATTTGCAGGTGAAGATGCGCCGGACGTCACCGCGGCAACCGGTGATCCTCAATCGCGCGGAGTTGATGGGATTGATTGGGAAACTGGAGGATCGCTACCGGACGGCTGCCCTGTTGCAATACGGCGCGGGACTGCGGCTGACGGAACTGGTCGGATTGAGGTTGAAGGGCGTGGACCTTGAGCGGGGCGTGGCTCTGGTTGTCCTGAGCTCCCACGCAGATGCCGGCGGGCGGCAGCACCGCCCTGGGCTATTGTCTTGAGCGATGACAACGAGCGTAGCGTTGTTCAGGCTTGGCTTGGATGATTCCCCGGGTGGGCAGTCAGCGGCCTGCATGGAGGCTCATTTTGCTCCAATTCAGCCGCTTCTTTTGGCCGGTAGGCGCAGACTGTGATACTAGTGTATTGATTCCGAAATAGTTATGCGAAATCCACGAGGATTCATTTTTCAAATTCAAGGCGTGAGGAGGGAGTGAATGAACATTCACGACCGACGAACAACGCAGAAGTTGGAAAAGAAGACCATGGCATTGGAAAAATCCGGAGCAAAGCGACCAAATTTTTCAAACCCCACAACTCTATTTCGTGTAGATATTTCGGAATCAGAACACTAGCGCCGGGTGACTTTCCAGCGGAGGTTGGCCGGCGTGTTGCTATTACCGGGCATGGCGCAATCGCCGTAGTGCCCCCGCAGCACGGCCCCGCGCCATGCACCCTGCCAGTTGACCGACTTATGGCGGCGAATTTTCATTTCCTCTCGCCATTTCTTGTGATTGGCGACATTTGCATCGCCTATGGGCCGGCTTCACCGTTGCCCTTCCGGTTACTTCTTACCCTTGTGTAATGCTCCGCCAGCCCGTCCGCCAGCGCTCCGGCGTATTCGCGGAAAATCGACGGCTGCATTTTGCCGTTGATTTCCCGCAGGCCCTCGTAGTCGCCGGCCTGCATGCGGGGGAGGTCCGGCATGGAGTTCATGACGTAGGGCTCCAGGAAAAGGACCGGGCAGTTGTAAAGGCGGTTGGCAAGCAGGTTGCGCGCCCACAGGCAGGGGTGGCCGTTGACCTGCCGGACATTTGCGGAATCCGGCGGATAGCAGTAAGGTGGCAGCGAAGCCTGCGCCACGAAGACATCGGCCACGGTTTCGCCCACGGCGGCCTCCTCGTCATGAGTGCGGGACAGCAGCTTTTCAAGCATTGCGAAACGCTGGTCGGCGAGCATCACCTCCTCTTCGGTGTAGCCGCCGTTGACCAGGATGTGGAAATGGCTTTCCGGAACGAGTTGCGGGTTGGCGGGATCACCCCACGCGTCGGCATTGAAATGCAGGCAGAGGACGAGGTCGGGCTGGATCTCGCGGTTCACAATGTCGGCGCGGGCGCGGATTTCCGCAGTGCGGTAAAACAACCGCTCGGCGAGCTTGCGCAGCGAGGCGTCGGTGGCCTGCCCGTCGGCGCTGTCCGCGGCCAGGTCCATCAGCGAATCGGGCCGCAGCGGAGTGACGGGTTCGTTGGATTTGCGGACCAGCGAGACACGCGCGCCGAACGCTTCGAGCTGCGGCTTCAGCAACCTGGCAACGAGCAATGTCATCTCACCCTCCTTCACCGGCGGTCCGTCACCCACCAACAGCCAGCGCGCCTCGATCTTCGCCCACTCGCCGCCGATGTGGCCGGGATCGAGCGCGATGTGCAGGCCGTCGAGCGGCCGGCCATCGGGCGCGGGAGGCAGCTCGGCACCGACTTTCCAGCGGCGGGGCACCGGGGCTTCTTTCCCCGGCTTCGCGAAGCGGAGGGTGAACACATCGTCCGGTGCCGGCAGGCCGGTGTGGAAGACGGCTTCGTTTCCGCCAATCCGGATATACGAGCGCCATGCGCTGCCGGTGGTGAAGACATCACCCAGCAGGCGCTCGAAGTCCGCGCGGCGGATCGTATCCTGATAGATTTCGAGCCGCTGCCAGTCGGGCATTTCACCAAGGATGGAAAGCGCGGGCGGCGCGACAACAGGTGGTTCTTCCGGTGGCGGCACCGGCTCGCGGCGGTTGAGAAAAAGCACCAGCACCACGAGCACCAGCACCAAGGCCAGAGGCAGGATGTTTTTGGAAGATGATAACATTTATGGAATAGGATTGTCTGCGGCAGGCGTAAAGGGGAGCATCCGCGGAGTCATCACACATGTCCACCATACGCATCTTGTTCCTGGGCGATATCGTCGGCGAGCCGGGCCGCAAGACGGTGATCGCGAACCTGCCCATCCTGAAACAGCGCGAGTCGCTCGATTTTATCATCGTCAACGGCGAAAACAGTGCCGCTGGAAAAGGCATCACGCCCAAGATCGCCATCGACCTGCTGCGCGCCGGCGCGGCCGTTATCACCACCGGCGACCATGTGTGGGACCAGAAGGAAATCGTGGATTATCTTCCGACCGAGCCACGCCTGCTGCGACCGCTCAACTACCCCGCAGGCACGCCGGGACAGGGCAGCGTGGTCTTGGAAACCGCCAAGGGCCGCGTGGCGGTGATGCAGGTGCAGGGGCGCTCGTTCATCCAGCCGCCGCTGGAAAACCCCTACCTCGCCGCCGAACGCGAGGCGCAGAGGCTGCGCGCCGAGGGCATCGGCCCGATCGTCGTCGATTACCATGCCGAGACCACCAGCGAGAAGATCGCGATGGGGCGCATGCTTGATGGCAGCGTCTCCGCCGTGCTCGGCACGCACACGCATGTGCAGACCGCGGACGAGAACATCTTCCCCGGCGGCACCGGCTATCTAACAGACGCCGGGATGTGCGGGCCGGAGGAATCGGTCCTCGGCCGCAACATCGACTCGGTGCTGTGGCGGTTCCGCACCGGCATGCCGACGCGATTTCCCATCGCCAAGGGTGCCACCCGCCTGTGCGGTGCGATCCTCGATGTCGATGTGGCCAGTGGTGCGTGCCTGGCCATCCGGCGGTTTTCGGAATTGTATCCGGAACACGGCGCGGGGCCCGCGGACAATGGCGGCGCGCCGATCAGCGACGCGCAGGCTGGTTCGTGAGAACGAGGACCGTAGGCGCGGTCGTGAGAACGCGGGGAAGAACGCATTCTTACGAATGCGGCTACGATGGCTCGCGTTCGGATTTTTTTTTCTCCCGCGCTTCGCGGAAGAAGGTCTGGAGCAGGTGGAGGCATTCATCACCGAGCACGCCGGAGGTGATGTCGCAGCGGTGATTGAGTGGCGGGTTGCTCTCCAGCAAATTGATCCATCCGCCGGCCGCGCCGCCTTTCGGGTCGGGGCAGCCGAACACGACGCGCTCGGGCCGGCAGTGGACGATGGCGCCGGCGCACATCGGGCACGGCTCCTTGGTCACGTAGAGCGTGCAGTGTTCCAGCCGCCAATCGCCCATGGCTTCCTGCGCGGCGGTGAGCGCGAGCATTTCCGCGTGTGCGGTGGCGTCGCGCAGCGTTTCCACCTGGTTCCAGGCCCGTGCGATGATGCGGCCGTCGCGCACGATCACCGCGCCCACCGGCACCTCACCGGCGGCACAGGCCTTGCGCGCCTCACGCAGCGCCTGCGCCATGAAGTGCGCATCGCTGTGGAGATCGATGACCGGCTCTTCCTGACTCATGGTTTCACAGTGACCGGCCAACCGGGAAATTGTTGCGCATCCGGCTGGCTGACATCGGTGAAGCGCGGCCAACACTCGAAGACGACCTCGCCAACAGCCTTGCGGAAACGGATCAGGCCGTAGCCATCCGCCCAGCCTTCCTTGGAAGCGATCGCCGCTTTCCTGTCCTGGTTCCTCGATGTCATGCGGGCGCGCTCCGGGTGGGGATTGGCGTAGGCGACCATGGTGATCTTGTTGTCGAAGCCGTCGAGGTAATCACCGGTCCATGGCAGCGGCGAGCCGGGCACCGGATTGGCTCCGGGTTTCTCGTCTTCCGGCCACCACCAGCGGCCATAATAGGTATTACAAATGGCGGGAGGCACGAAGGCCCACGGACCGTCGCGGAATGCATCGATGCCATGATGGATCACGGTCGCGAGGTGCTGGTCGCCGCCGATGTGGACGGCACCCGCCTTGCGGATGAGTTCCAGCGCGCGGCGGCGGCCGGACTGCGGCCAGCCATTTGAATCGAGGTCGGCATGCAGGCGGTTTTGCACCGATCCATGGAGGTGGGCGCCGCCTGCGAATCCAGTCTGCGAGAGCACCGCCTTCATTTTCACGCCCTCGCGCATGCCGGCCCAGACATCGAGAAACGCTTCCTGACGCTTGCCCAGCAATTCCAAACCGGGTGTGTCGATCACCTTGGGATCATACTTCGGATCGAGAATGTGGTCCGGGCGAGGGCCTTTCATCGGATGCCGCCCGCGCGGGCCGGTCTTGAACTTGCGATCCTCGATGATGGCGAAATCCACCCCGCCTAACAGAAGACGCGTGTGGTAAACTCCGATGCCCTGCTCGACCGGCGTGGGGTCGTAGGGATCGGGCAGGTGCGCGGTTTGTTGCCGCTCAACCATTTTGACATATTCCGGGTGGAAGAAATACCCGCCGTCGTGGCCGGCCGCGAATTGGGCCTTTTTGCCGCCCTCGCCCCACAGGTTGCCCTGGCCGATGTCGTGGTCGTCGGGGATGGTGACGCAGGGGCGGTTGCGGAAGATCTCACGAAATGCGAGGCCGAACTTCAGCCAGGCTGCGGTGTGTTCCTTGTGATCGTAGGACTGGTCGCCCGCGAAAAACACCAGGTCGGGATCCTGGTGGTTGATGTTGCGGACATGCTCCGGGCGAAGGTCGCGATCCCTGTTGGAATTGCAATTCAGTGCCGCAAGAACGATCTCATCCTTGTCTCTGGGATTCTTGCGGATGAGTCCCTCGAAGCCGGCCTTCCCGCCGTGGCGCAGGCGGTAGGGCACGTCCTTGGAATCGTCCCAACCGGGTATCCGGAAGCTGGTGGACCAGCCGAGATCGTTGACGTTCTGCCGGGCGATTTCCAGCCATTCGCCGTCCCGCTTCACCTCAAGCCGCACCTCGCGGGTTTCCTGAGGATAAAGCGGGTAGAGTTGGGCAGTGAGTTTCAGCACGCGGTCGTGAACCGTGTAGATGCCGAAGCCGATCACTTGGTCGCGCGGCACCTTGAGGTCGATGATCGGGGTTTTTTCCCGGTTCCACCAATCATTCACGCAAAGCGAATCCTCGCCTTTATCGAATGGCGCGCGGACCGGTGGCCCGCCGTGATCCGCGGCGTACAACGGCATGGCGGCAAGCAGCAGGGAAATGAGATATCTCATGGTTGGTGGCTATCTGTGATGACCATGCGGAACACTTTGTTCACTTGAACTTGAGGATGGCATCCGAACCACTTCGGCTTTCACTCCATCAATCTCCCTGGGCACTTCCCTTGCGGCGAAGGGGGGCTCCTGATTGATGGCCGCGAACATCTTGGTTGTTTTCCATGATCGTGGGTGGTTTGTGGTGACGCGTTGCAGCATGCGCCGGGGGCGGGGTGCCGCAAGCCAATTCATACCATCCGGCTTGCCGCCACTATCGCCTTGCCGCATGGAAGGCCGGAGCCAATCCTTGCCGCCATGAATCCCACGGATGCACATGCCCATGTGGCCCGCCGCGATTGGCTGAAACTCGCAAGTCTCGGAGGCCTTGCCACGGCCATCACACCGGCCGCCGCTGCCACAATCCCCGCATCGCGCCCGGTGCGCGGGGTCGTGTTCATGGTTTCCGACGGCATGAGCCCCGGCGTGCTCACGCTGGCCGAGGCATTTTCCCACATTACCCGCAAGCGCGGCACCCGCTGGCGGCGCTTGCTCGAAGAACGCCGCGCCGCGTGCGGGCTGATGGACACCGCTTCCGCCAACTCGCTGGTCACGGATTCCGCCGCCGCCTCGTCCGCCTGGGGCGGAGGACAACGCGTCCACAACGGCCAAATCAACATCGATGCCGAAGGCCGCGAAATCACCCCGATCGCCGCGATCCTGAAAAAAAACACGAATGCCCGCATCGGCCTGGTCACCACCGCCACCGTCACGCACGCGACGCCCGCCGGATTCGCAGCGAACGCGGCCAGGCGCAACGACGAGCCGTTCATCGCCCCGCAATACCTCGACCGCGTGGATGTGATCCTGGGCGGCGGCTCGACATTCTTCGATCCAAAGCAGCGCGCCGACGGCCGGGACTTGTTCGCCGATTATCAAAATGCGGGCTATCAGGTGGTCCGGAACCGCGATGAGATGAAGGCCGCGCGTGCCGAAAAACTGCTCGGCACTTTCACCCGCGGCCACCTGCCGTTTTCCATCGACCGCTCGCACAGCGCCTCGCTCGCCGCGCGCGTGCCCACCCTTGCGGAAATGGCGGAGGCGGCGCTGGCCCGCTTCCTGCCCGGCAAACAGCCGTTCCTGCTGCAAGTCGAGGGTGCCCGCATCGACCACGCCGCGCACCTCAACGACATCGGTGGCCTGCTCCACGACCAGCTTGCCTTCGATGATGCACTCGCCCGCGTGCTTGAACTCACCGCCGGCCACGATGACATCCTCGTGGTGGCCACCAGCGACCACGGCAATGCCAACCCCGGACTCAACGGCATGGGTGGCGGCTATGCGGACAGCAACCCGTTTTTCCATCGCGTCGCCCGCCTCAAGGCTTCGCACGAGAGCTTGTTTTCCGAATGGAAAAAAGACGGCAACGGCAGTCCCGCAGATCTCGCCGCACTGGTTCACGATCGTCTCGATTTCCAGCTCCCTCCGGATGAAACCGAGGCATTGCACGCCATCCTGAAAGGCCGGGACGTCACCGAGTGGAACCATCTGCTCGACAAGCCCGAGGGCCTGCTCGGCCAGTTCATCGGGAATCAGACCGGCATCGGCTGGACGGGCACCACCCACACCACCGATCCCACGCTCGTCAGCGCCACCGGCCCGCAGGCGGAGCGCTTCTCCGGCATGGTGAAAAACACCGATGTTTTCCGCAACTTGCTGGAAATGCTCGGCTGAGCGCGTCGAGCAGCCATTACGGCTCGTTGAACCACAGCCTCCCCTCCCGGAATCCGCCGGCCCCGGTGATTTTCCTTGGAAACCACGTTTCGGGATGGATGGCAAATTTGCCGCCAGCAGATCGTGTCCCGGATTTCGCCAAGCCGGAATGAACGCACCAAAGCTGACTTGACCCAGCGGCGGACGGTGCGAGGTTTTGCCGCTTGAATCAATCTCGGCCACAGAAGTCTTGCGTTTGGGTGGTTTGAATTCAGGAGTTCGACCGTATTGCCAAGCTTCATAACGCTTGCCTTGCCGCTTCCAGCACCGGGTGGACACTCCTCCTTGTGCTCCGCATCCCTATCCATGAAACTCATCTCCATCAGTCTGTTTCTGGCCGCCACGGCGGCGGCGCATCCGGTCGCCTTCGAAGGCGCGCGGCAGCTCATGATGGGCAGCACCGGTTCCGTCCAAAACTTTGAACTTTACCAATCCTATTCCGCCCGGACCGCTTGGGGATTT
>JALRFY010000032.1 GCA_023253625.1 Akkermansiaceae bacterium
CAGATGACTGATTGGGTGGATTCATGATGTCGGATGATTTTCGCCGAGCTGGGGCTCGGCGTTCCCGGGGGCGCTCCCGGCTCAGCGGCCGCGCTTCGTTTTCTGCTTGGCTTGTTTTTTCCCGCTGCGTGGCGGGCCGGCCTTGGCGGCGGGTTTGGGGGCTGGCTTTTCACGGCGGCGGGCGGGCGGGCTCTGCCGCGGCTGGATCGATTGGGTGCCCGCACTGGTGGGCGGACCGGCGACGGAGAAATCGACGAAGCGTTTTTCCAAGTCGAGGCCGGTGACGTGGAGCGGCAGGCGCATGCCCATGGCGATGACCATGCCATCGGCGGACACCCAGGCGCCGCGGTGGCCTTCGAGCCGCCAGCGGCCGGGTGGCAGGTCCTCGCGCTTGACCACGCCGCGGATGGCCATGTCCGGAATCTCGACCATCAGCCCCATCGGCCGGACGTCGGTGACGAGGCCGTCGAACACATGGGGGTCGTGCATCTCGGCGACACGCTGCAGGTATTCGAAGAGTTTGATCTGTTTGGTTTCGTTTTCGGCCTCGGCGGAGTTCCGTTCGGTGTCGGAGATATGACGTGAGATCTCGCGCAGTTCGGATTGGGAGGGCGTGCGGTCGGGGTTTTTCGGGGCGTTGCGCAACAATGGCTGCAAGGCGCGGTGGACGATGAGGTCGGCGTAGCGGCGGATCGGGCTGGTGAAATGGCAGTAGTCGCCCTTTGCCAATCCATAGTGGCCGACCGGCTCGGCGGAGTATGCGGCGCGCTTGAGGCTCTTCAGCAAGCCGAGTTTGATGATATGTTCTTCGGGCGTGCCCTTCGATTCATCCAGCAGCTTCTGGATGTGCGCGCGGTTGGTGAGATCGCCGGGGCGGTAGCCGTGGAGCATGGCGGTCTCGGTATAGTCCATCAGCCGCGATGGATCGGGGTCCTCGTGAATCCGATAGACGGCGGGTTTCATCCGCTCGCGCAGCACTTTGGCCACCGCGTCGTTGGCGGCGAGCATGCATTCCTCGATGAGCTGGTGGCTCTCGGTGTGGATCACCGGCTCGGCGGCGACGGCGCGGCCTTTCGAATCGAGGCGGATCTTGATTTCCGGCATTTCCAGGTCGAGCGCGCCATTGGCAAAACGCCGCCGCCGCAGGGTGGAGGCCATTTTCCATGCCTCGCGCACCATCGGCACGAGCTGCGGGTCGGAGCCTTTCGGCGCGGGCTTGCCATTGAGGATCGCCTGCGCCTGCTCGTAGGAAAGCTTGGCGCGGCTGTGGATCACGGCATCGATGAAGCCGGCCATGGTGACTTTGCCATCGGATGAGATCTCCAACAGCGCGCACTTGGTGAGCCGGTCCACGTCCGGCTTGAGCGAACAGATGCCGTTGGAAAGCTCGACCGGCAGCATCGGCAGCACGCGGTCCACGAGATAGGTCGAGTTGCCGCGCTCGACGGCCTCCTTGTCCATCACGCCGCCGGGCTTGATATAGTGCGAGACATCCGCGATGTGCACGGCGAGCCGCCAGCCGTTGCGCGTCTTTTCCAACCAGATCGCGTCGTCATGGTCCTTGGCGTCGGCGGGGTCGATCGTGATCACGAGCTTGTCGCGCCAATCCTCGCGGCGGGCCAGCTCGGCGGGTTCCACCTCTTCCGGCACCGCGCGCGCGGCGGACAGCACGTCCTCCGGGAATGACGTGCGCAAGCCATAGCGATGGATCACACCGATGATGTCCACGCCCGGATCGCCCGGCCAGCCGAGCACCTCGATGATGCGCCCGCGCGGCGCGATGCCGGGGTCGCGCCAGTTTTCCAAATCCACCACCACCATCTGCCCCGGCTGGGCGGTGGTGTCGCCCACCAGATCGATCTGGCCGTCCACCGCCTTGTCCTGGCACTCGATCCAGCCGAAGCCCTTGTTTTGCCGGAAAATGCCGACCAGGCGGCCGGAGCGGCGGGACAGCACTTTCTCGACCTGGCCGCGCGTTTCCTCGGCGGCGGCGGGGACCATTTCACTGCGGGCAGCCGGGCGGCGGCGCGGGCTGGGTTTCTGGATGGCGACGAGCACGCGGTCGCCATCGAGCGCGGTGCCGGAATCGCGGCGCGGGATGTGGACGCGGTCGAGCGCAACGAGATCCAGACCGGTGGCGAGATTCGCCGGGTCGGTGAGGTCGGGGAAAAAGAACGCGTGGCCCTTGGGGTGGAACTTGAGGGTGCCGGCCAGCCGGTTGCCGCCGCTCGCGCGCAGGGTGTAGCAGGCTTTTTTCCCCTCTTGGACGATTCCTTCGGAAACCAGAGCCTCGATCGCGCGCCGGAGTGCCGAGCGGCGGTCGGCGGGCACTTGCAGCCGGCGTGCCAGCAGCGACTTGGTCACCGGCTGTGCGGGATTGGATTTCATGAACGCGAGCACCTCGTCTCGCAATGTCTCTCCGGGCATGACCGAACATGCCGCCCAGCCGGATGACCGGCAATGGCAAACTGGACAGATCGAAGCGCGCGAATTTCAGAACTCGCAATGCCCCGGAGTGCGGGCGAAGGGGATGACGTCGCGGATGTTGGCCATGCCGGTGACGAACATGAGCAGGCGCTCGAAGCCAAGGCCGAAGCCGGCGTGCGGGACGCTGCCGTATTTCCGGAGATCGGCATACCAGCCATAGGTGTCCGCATCGAGCCCGTGATGGGCGAAATTTTCCAGCAGCACGTCGAGCCGTTCCTCGCGCTGGCTGCCGCCGATGATCTCGCCGATGCCTGGGACCAGCACGTCCATCGCGGTGACGGTGCGGCCGTCGTCGTTGAGGCGCATGTAGAACGGCTTGATCTCCTTCGGGTAGTTGAAAACGGTGACCGGTTTTTTGAAATGCGTCTCGGTGAGCCAGCGCTCGTGCTCGGACTGGAGGTTGAGGCCGTATTCCACCGGATACTCGAACTTCGCGCCGCCGGCTTTGAGCAGCTCCACGGCCTCGCTGTAAGAGATGCGTTCGAACGGGCGGGTGGCGACGAACTCGAGCCGCTCGCGCAGGCCCTTGTCCACGAACTTCTCGAAAATCGTGAGGTCTCCCTCCTGGTTTTCCAGCATCTCGGTGACGAGGAATCTCACCATTTCCTCGGCGAGGTCCATGTCGCCTGTCAGGTCGCAGAAGGCGACCTCCGGCTCGATCATCCAGAACTCGGCGGCGTGGCGCGCGGTGTTGGAGTTTTCCGCACGGAAGGTGGGTCCGAAAGTATAGATGTTGGAAAGCGCGCAGGCGAAGGTCTCGCCTTCGAGCTGGCCGGAAACGGTTAGATAGGCGCGCTTGCCGAAGAAGTCCTCGGTTTCGCGCGCGATTTTGTCGTCCGGCAGGGTGGTGACGCGGAACATCTCGCCCGCGCCCTCGCAATCGCTGGCGGTGATGACCGGCGTGTGGACGTAAATGAAATCGCGCTGCTGGAAAAACCGGTGGATGGCATAGGCCATGCGGCTGCGGACCCGGAACACCGCACCGTAGAGATTCGCGCGCGGGCGCAGGTGGGCGATGCTGCGCATGAACTCCACCGTGTGGCCTTTCTTCTGCAATGGATAATCCTCCGGCGCGCTTCCGACCAGACGGACGCCCTGCGCGTGCATCTCCCACTTTTGTCCGGCTGCGGGGGAGGGGACCAGCTTGCCATGCACCTCGATCGAGGCACCGGTCGTCATTTTTGCAATTTCGCCGTAGCCGGGCACTTCGGCGTCCACGACGATCTGCAGGTTCCCGAGGCAGCTGCCGTCGTTGAGTTCGATGAAGGAAAACGCCTTCGAGTCCCGCCGTGTGCGGACCCAGCCGGCCACGTGAAGATTTTCCATGGCCTCTCCGCGGTGCAGGATGTGTTTGACGAGCGTGCGCATGGCCCTTCGCTAGCGGCGGGCGGATGGCTTGTCAAAGCACTGCTGGTGGGTTTTCCACCCAAACGCCTGCCAGGCAGGCCGTGCCCGGGGGCTTGTCCCTGGGCTTGAGGATGTTTGGTTTTTTTCGAGTGATCTGGCGGCACTGGGCCCCTTGCTCATACGGCGTTTCCGGGTGCCGGTGCTAGACCAGCCCGTCCTTGCGCGCCTGTTTCCAATAGGCGTATTCGGAGCGGTTGAAATCGATATATTCCGGCGAGAGGTCGCTGGAATACATGGTATAATCGGCGGATCCCTGATTGAGATGGATGACGATCTCGAATTCCGGCCCGGCGACGACGGCGCGGAGCTCGTCCATCGGAGTGGCGGCCTGGAGCCCGCCAAGGCAGGCGGCCTTGCCGCCGATGTGGATATCAATCAGTTCCTCGCGGATGCGGGCGCGTGAGTAGCCGACGGCGTGGATGATGCGGCCCCAGTTCGGATCGCCGCCGTTCCATGAGGATTTGACGAGCGCCGACTTGCAGACGGCTTCGGCGACTTTTTTGGCATCGAGGTAGGTGCGCGCGCCCTTCACATGCACGGTGACGAATTTCGTGACGCGCTCGCCATCGCGGACGACGGCCTTGGCGAGTTCCTTCATGAGCCAGCAGAGCGCCTGGCGGAATTGTTTGCAGCGTTTGCCGTTGCGGCGGATCGGTGGCATGCCGGAGGCACCATTTGCCATCACCAGCACGGTGTCGTTGGTGGACATGTCGCCATCGATGGTGATGCGGTTGAAACTTTCCTCCACGCATTCGAGCACCGCCTTGCGCAGGCAATCGGTGGGGAAATGCGCATCGGTGGTGATGAAGCACAGCATGGTGGCCATGCTCGGTGAAATCATGCCCGCGCCCTTCACGCAGCCGCCGAGGCGCACGCGGTGGTCGCCGAGGTCGAAGGAGATGGCGAGTTCCTTCGGGTGGGTGTCGCTGGTGATGATGGCGGAGGCGACGTCGGCACCGTTTTTCGGGCCCAGCTGGTGGATGAGATCGTCGTATTTCGGCTCGATGCGCATCATCGGCATTGGCAGGCCGATCACGCCGGTGGAGCAGACGCCGACCTCGCTGCGCTTGAGCCGCAGCGGTCCGGCCACGGCCGCGCACATGGCGGTGGCGTCGCGGATGCCCTGCACGCCAGTGCAGGCGTTGGCGTTGCCGGAGTTGGCGATGATGGCGCGGATATCGCCCTTGCGGAGGTGCGTTTGGGTGACGCGCACGGGTGCCGCCTTGACGCGGTTGGTGGTGAAGGTGCCGGCGGAACTGCACGGGACTTCGGAATAGATGAGCGCGAGATCGAGGCGGTTGGCGTCCGGGTTCTTGATGCCGCAACCCACCGCGCTGGTGAGAAATCGTTGCGGCGCACCGACACCGCCTTTGATGCGAGCGAAGGGAAAGTCCATTGGAAGCAAGCGAGAGAAGCGCGGCAGCGTGTGCGGTGATCAGAAATTTTGCAATCCATCAGTCGGGGAAAATCCGAACATCAGGTTGAAACTCTGCAGTGCCTGGCCGCCGGCCCCTTTCCCGAGGTTGTCCTCGGCGCTGGTGAGGATCACGCGGCCGGTGCGCGGGTCGTGATGCCAGCCGATGTCGATGAAGTTGGTGCGGCTGACGTTCTTGGTGTCGGCACATACGCCCTTGCCGGGCAGCCGGACGAAATGCTGGCCGGCATAGGCGTTTTCCAATGCCATGCCCACGGCATCGGGAGACACACCCTGGCGCAGCTTCGCGGTGATGGTGGTGGCGATGCCGGAGTTCACCGGGATGAGGTGCGGGATGAAGCTGATGGTGACATTTTCACCGGCGGCGATGGCGAGTTCCTGTTCGATTTCCGAGAGGTGGCGGTGCTTGGGAATGCCATAGGCGCGGGCGCTTTCGTTGCACTCGCAGAACAACAACGGGACATCCGCCTTGCGGCCCGCGCCGCTCACGCCGCTCATCGAGTTGGCTACGAGAGTCGTCGTATCCAGCAGGTTTTCCCGCAACAGCGGCAGCAGGGGCAGCAGGATGCTGGTAGGGTAACACCCGGGCGATGCCACGAGCCGCGCGGCCTTGATTTCCTCCGCGCGGATTTCCGGCAAGCCGTAAACCGCCTCCGCCAGCAAGTCAGGCGCGGGATGCGCATGACCGTAGAATTCCTGATAGACCGCCGGGTCGCGCAGGCGGAAATCCGCGCTCAGGTCGATCACCTTGAGCCCGCGTTCCAGTAGCGCGCGGGCGATCTCTGCAGCCACGCCGTGCGGCAATGCGAGGAAGGCCGCCTGCGCACCTGTGGCGGCGATCGCGTCCGGGTCCGGCTCGATGAATTCCAGCTCCGCGCCCGCCGCGCCGCGGAAGCGTGGAAACACGTCTGCAAGCGCCTTGCCGGCCTCCTGCCGCGAGGTGGCGGCGGCCAGATCCACGCCCGGATGGCCGAGCAACAGGCGCAGCAGTTCCATGCCCGAATAGCCGCTGGCCCCGACGATGGCGGTCTTGACGCGTTTCATGACGCGCCGCCCATCGCATGATTCCGGCGGCTTGCCAATCGGCAATGTGCGCTCAGTCCGCTTCGCCTTTCAACATGGCTTGCCAGCGCAGCTGGAAACCGGGGTGGGTTTCGGCGAGCTTGGCCACGGCGGCCAGCGCGCGTTCGCGATTGCCGACCAGCCAGTCGAAGGCGATCGCGTTCTCATGCCGGCGCAGGCGGTCGATTTCCGACGGGCTGGATTTCACCAGCGCGCGGTGCAGTTCGATGAGAGAATCGGCGCCCAGGTCGGTCCACTGGCAGCGGATTTCCCCGCCCTCCGTGGGGGTGGCGGCGAGCGATCCCCCTGTGTTGGCGAGACGCACGATGGTTTGGCCGGACTTCAGTTTGAGGCTGCCTTGGTATGGCCGGAGCGCGAGATCGCGCGTGAGGTCGCTGGTGAAAGCGGCGGCGGAGCGCAGGACGTCGAGCATGGCTTTGCGCGGGATGCCGGGCGGTTCGTGGTCGAGGTGTTCCAGCAGCCCTGCGGCTTCGTGGAATTGCCATGCGGCGATGTGTTTGCGCAGGGCGGCGGAAATATCATGACCGGGCGGCGCGGGATCCGGTGCCGTGGCTGAGGCGCGGGCAAAATCCAGCGCGCGCTGCCGCAGGTCGTGCTGCCAGGCATCGAGGTTGAAGCGTGCGCGGCCGCGCGTCTTGAGCGCGGTTTTCAACTCGTCGAGCCGGGCGAGCGCTGCCTCGCAGGCGGCAAGATCGGCTGGCTCGTTGCGAAAGGCGGGATCAGCCAGAACCCGGTGATCCGAGAGATAATCGCCGGCGATTTTTTGATAAACGGCGATCCATTGCTCATCCTCGCCAAGCCGGGCCGATGTGGCGGCGAGAAAGCATGGCGCGGCCTCGTCGGGCAGACCTTGTTCCCAATTTTTGAGCCCGGCGAGCATGGCGGCGGCGAGATCGGACGAGGAATCGACGGACGCCGGGCAGGCAAGCGGAGGAAAATCATCGACCGCCGCGAACCGAGCGGACCATTCCCCGCCGGCGAGCGGGTGGTCCCGCGGCAAGGCATCGAAATGCGCGCGTGCATCCCGGGCGAAGGAGCGGGCCTGATCCGCCCGGCCGGCGAGAAACCCGGAGAGCACGGCCTCGATGGCGGCCCAGCTGCGGGTGGGCTCAAGCACATGGTGGTTGTGAAGGAGCGAAGCAAACGCCCGCCCGGCCGCAGGGTAATCGCCGCTTGCGATGGCCGCGCGCGCCTCGCTGTGGATCTGCGCGATTTCCGCGGAAGCGTCAGGCGGTGGAGTCGGCGGGGTGGCTGGTCTGGCCGTGTCCGCAGGCGGCGCGGGCGGCATCAGAGGCATGGGGGACGGGCCGGGTTTCTGCCTTGGCCAGAATGCGATGGCCAGGAGCACGGGCAATGCGATGGATGCGGCCAATGCCCATTTCGGCAAGCCACCCTTGCCTGCGCGCGCGGCGGACGGGCGCTCCCCATCGCGGGATTGGCCGTCGGCATGGAGCAAGGTTCGGGCTTTCCGCAGCTCCGCGAGCAACTCCCGGTAGGAGGCATGACGCCCTGCCGCATCGTGAGACATGGCCTTTTCCACCAAGCGGCAGGTGGCGGCGGAAATGGACGGGTCCACCTTGGAAAGCGGCACGATTTTTCGCTTCGCCTCGCGCAATGCGTCGGTGGACATCGTGTGCTCCCCACATGGTGGCTTGCCGCTCAGCGCATGATAGAGCGAGGAGCCGAAGGCGTAGATATCGGAGCGGAAATCCTCGGCCTGGCCCTCGATGGTCTCCGGCGGGACGTAGTAGGGCGTCGCCCAGATTTCGCTGGCAAGCGCCTTGCCGCCCTGGGTGACCAGCGAGAGCCCGAAGTCCACCAGGCGCGCGTGGCCGCTGGCGTCCAGCAGGATATTGCCGGGCTTCACGTCACGGTGGATCAAGCCGGCATTGTGAGCGGCCTGAAGACCGAGCGCCACCTCGATGGCGATGGGCAGCATCTCGGCCGCCGGGATTTTCCCCAGCTCGCAGATGCGTTCCTCAAGGTGGCCGCCGGGCACCATTTCCATGGCGATGTAAAAACGCCCGAAGGCGCGACCGGTCTTGAACACGCGCACGACATTGGGATGGCTCAGCGAGGCGGTGATGCGTGCTTCCTGCTCAAAGGCGGCGATACGGCGTTCGTCGGCGCAATATTCCTCGTTGAGGATCTTGATCGCCACCTCGCGGTCGAGCGTGGCATCATGCGCGGCGAAGACCATGCTCATCCCGCCGATCGCATGGCGGCGGGTGAGCCGGTAGGGACCAAACCCGGTTTTCACGCGGAAATTCTCACCGCAGCCCGGGCACTCGATGCGCTTGAACGGCGCGACATCCGTCACGTCGATGCGCGCGCCACACGCCTCGCAATGAACACGGAATTTCCCAGACTCATTCACTGGAGGAAACTTGACCACGCAGCCTGACGCACGCAAACCTTATGACCAGACGATTGGCTTTTCATTGCCGCGCCGAATGGGGCATGCTCGCCGCATGCGTGACGACGGCGGTTCATTGGATTTCCTCAACCACCTGCCGCCGGCGCAGGAACCGCGTTTCTGGCAATCGCCCGCCGGTGCGAGGCTCGCATGGAACGAATTCGGCGACCCGGCGGGCCGGCCGGTATTGTATGGTCACGGCTGGCCGAGTTCACGCATGCAGGCGGCACTGCTCCACCACCTTGCCCGCGAACGCGGGCTGCGCGTGATCTCTCCGGACCGCCCCGGCATGGGGCGCTCGGAGCGCGTGCCGGGGCGCAGCTTGGAATCATGGCCGGAAACGATGGCCGCTTTTATGGATTCGTTGGGTGTGGAAACTTTCGCGCAGCTTGGCGTTTCCGGCGGCGGGCCTTACGTGCTGGCGTGCGCGGCGATGCTGCCCGGGCGCGTGACGGCCTCCGCGGTGTTGTGCGGTGCGGTGGCGCTGGCGGATGGTCAGCGCCGCGGCCTGCACCCGGCCTACCGGCTGTTGATTCCGCTGCGGCATCTGCCGCGCGCTTGGTTCACGCCGCCGCTCAAACGCGCCGCACGCATGGCGGCTGGCGCGCCGGACGAACCACCGGTTTCCTGGATCTTGAAAACCCTGCCGCAGGCGGATCGCGAGCTGCTGCTGGCCCATCCCGGGGCGCAGCATGTGCTGGCGATGAGTTTTGCCGAAGGCGTGCGCCAAGGCGGGCGCGGCGTGATGGAGGATGCCGATATCTATCTGCAACGCTGGAATCTGCCGTTGCAAAACATCACCCGCCCGATCCGCTACTGGCACGGCGGCATGGATCGCAACATCTCCGCCGAAATGGTACGGAAATTTGTCGCAGGCATTCCACACGCACGGCTCGACGTCGATCCCGCTGAAGGCCATTTTTCCCTCGCCATCCACCGCGCCCGCGATGCGATGGCTTATCTAACCACATGAAAAAACCGCATCACTCGCCGGATTGGGTGCCCGAAGGCGCGGAAAACGACCCCCACTTCGCCTGCCGCGTGATACCCGGCGTGGATGGCGGGGCATTCGTCGGCACACGCAAGCCGGCCAAGCGCCGCAAGCTCGGCCTCGACGACTACGAACGCGGCGTCCTCGACGGCGACACCGCGATTCTCTCGCGCGCGATCACCTTGGTGGAAAGCCACCATCCCGCGCACGAGGCGCTGGCGCAGGAGCTGCTGGAACGATTGTTGCCGAGAACCGGAAACTCGATCCGCGTCGGCATCACCGGCGTGCCCGGTGCGGGAAAAAGCACGCTCATCGAGTCGCTCGGCTGCCAACTCTGCGCCGCCGGCCACCGCGTCGCGGTGCTCGCCGTGGACCCCAGCAGCAGCATTTCCGGCGGCAGCATTCTCGGCGACAAGACCCGCATGCAAAACCTTGTCCGCGAGCCGAACGCCTACATCCGCCCCTCGCCCAGCGGCGGCTCGCTCGGCGGCGTCGCCCGCAAGTCGCGCGAGACGATGCTGCTCTGCGAGGCCGCCGGCTTCGATGTGATTCTCGTGGAAACCGTCGGCGTCGGCCAAAACGAGGTCACCGTGCGCTCGATGGTCGATTTCTTCCTGCTCATCCTCATCGCCGGCGCGGGCGACGAGTTGCAGGGAATGAAAAAAGGCGTCATCGAGATCGCCGACCTGCTCGCCATCAACAAGGCCGATGGCGACAACCTCCCGCGCGCCAAACTCGCCCGCACCGAATACAGCCGCGTGCTCAATTTCCTTCACCCGGCCACCAGCGGCTGGAAAACGCGCTGCGTCACCTGCTCGGCCTTCGAAGCGGAATCCCTCGCCGCGTTGTGGAAAACCGTTGAGAAGTTCGCCACCACCACCCGCGAATCCGGCGCGCTGGATCAACGGCGCAGGCATCAATCGATCGAATGGATGCACGCCATGATCGCCGAGGAATTGCGCAACCGTTTTTTCCGCGATGCGAAAGTGCGC
This sequence comes from Akkermansiaceae bacterium, assembly GCA_023253625.1. Taxonomy (GTDB): domain Bacteria; phylum Verrucomicrobiota; class Verrucomicrobiia; order Verrucomicrobiales; family Akkermansiaceae; genus Luteolibacter. The sequence goes on from JALRFY010000032.1 coordinate 10,812, forward strand.
GCGATGCTCCCGGAAATCGAACGCCAGGTCGCCGACCAAACCCTGCCCGCCGCGATGGCCGTCCGGCGCATCATGAAGGAGTTCGGTGCGGCTTGAACGCCCGTTTTCCGGGATTCCTGCTCGCGCAGCCCCGTGAGCGCCGAGCCCCAGCACGGCGCGATTTCCCCCGCTCATCCATATGGGAATTTCCTTCACTCCGCGCCCTTCCCCGCCTAATTCCCTCCGCAACATGTCCGAAAAACCCAGCCGCCCCGGCAAACTCATGGCCGCCAACCGCGGCGAAATCGCCATCCGCATCTTCCGCGCCGCGAACGAACTCGGACTCCGCACCGTCTCGATCTTCGCCGAGGAAGACCGCTTTTCGATCCACCGCTTCAAGGCCGACGAAGCCTATCAACTCGACGCAAACAAAGGCCCGGTCGGCGCCTACCTCGATGTCGAAGGCATTGTGGCACTGGCCAAGCAGAAAGGCGTCACCATGATCCATCCGGGCTATGGCTTCCTTTCGGAAAACGCCGCCTTCGCCCGTGCCTGCGCCCGCGAGGGCATCACCTTCATCGGCCCCTCGCCCGAACTGTTGGAAAACATGGGCGACAAGACCGCAGCCCGCGCGCTCGCGCACAAGTTCAAGGTCCCCACGCTTCCCGGCACGGAAAACCCCATCAGCGATCCCGACGAGGCGATCACCGTCGCGCATGAGATCGGCTTTCCGCTCATCATCAAGGCGGCTTTCGGCGGCGGCGGACGCGGCATGCGCGTGGTGGAAAAACCATCGCAGCTCGCGGGCTTGCTCGCCGAGGCGCAAACGGAGGCCGAGAAGGCCTTCGGCAATCCCGCCGTTTTCCTCGAACGATACATCTCCCGCGCCAAACACATCGAGGTCCAGATCCTCGGCGACCAACACGGCAACGTGGTCCACCTCCACGAACGCGATTGCTCGGTTCAGCGCCGCTATCAGAAAGTCGTCGAGGTCGCGCCCGCGATGCACCTGGATCCGAAGGTGCGCAAGGAGTTGTGTGATGCCGCCGTCGGACTCGCCAAGGGCATCGGCTACAACAACGCGGGCACCGTCGAGTTTCTTTATGACATGGACCAGAACGACTGGTTCTTCATCGAGATGAACCCGCGCATCCAGGTCGAGCACACGGTCACCGAGTGCGTCACCGGCATCGACCTCGTTCGCTCCCAGATCCTGATCGCGCAGGGCGAAAACCTGCATGGTGCGGAAGTCGCCATCCCGCCGCAGGAGCAAATCCCTTGCAACGGCTTCGCCATCCAATGCCGCGTCACCACCGAGGATCCGGAAAAGAATTTCTCGCCCGATTACGGCCGCATCCTCAATTACCGCTCGGCCGCCGGTTTCGGCATCCGCCTTGACGCCGCCACCGGTGACGCGGGCTCGGTGGTCACGCCCTACTACGACTCGATGCTGGTGAAGATCACTGCCATGGGCCGCGATTTCCCGATGGCCTGCCAGCGCATGGACCGCGCGCTGCGCGAGTTCCGCATCCGCGGCGTGAAAACCAACATCCCGTTCCTTGAAAACGTCATCGCCGATGACACGTTCCGCGCCGGCCAGGCCCACACCAAGCTCATCGATACCAAAACGGAACTCTTCCAGTTCCGCATCCGCCGCGACCGCGCCACCCGCACCTTGGCCTATCTCTCGGACATCACAGTGAACGGCAATTCCACCGCAAAGGGCTGGAAACCCGCCGCCGCCATGCCGAAGGCGCACGTGCCGGATTCGCTGATCATCGAGCACCATGCCAAAGTGCCGCAAGGCACCCGCGACCTCCTGTTAGCGAAAGGCCCCGAGGAATTCTGCAAGTGGATCCTCGCGGAGAAACGCCTGCTCATCACCGACACCACCCTCCGCGACGCCCACCAGTCGCTCATCGCCACCCGCATGCGCACCTATGACATGCTGCGCGTGGCCGAGGCGATGGCCCACCGCGTGCCACAGCTTTTCTCGCTGGAAATGTGGGGCGGAGCCACCTTCGACACCGCGATGCGCTTCCTCCACGAGTGCCCGTGGGAACGCCTGCGCCGCCTGCGCGAAAAAATCCCGAACCTCTGCTTCCAGATGCTCTTCCGCGGCTCGAACGCCGTCGGTTATTCGAACTACCCGGACAATGTCGTCGCCGGTTTCGTCAGACACGCGGCGGACTCCGGAATGGATGTCTTCCGCATCTTCGATTCGCTCAACTACCTGCCCAACATGCAGGTGGCCATGGAAGCCGCACGCGAACACGGCAAGGTGCTCTGCGAGGCCGCCATCTGCTACACCGGCGACATCAACGACGAGAAACGCGACAAATATTCGCTCGAATATTACATCTCGAAAGCGAAGGAGGTCGAGAAGATGGGCGCGCACATCCTCGCCATCAAGGACATGGCCGGCCTGTGCAAACCGCTCGCCGCCCGCAAACTCGTCACCGCCCTCAAGCAGGAAATCCGCATCCCCATCCACTTCCACACCCACGACACCTCCGGTCTCAACGCCGCGTCGGTCCTCGCCGCCTGCAACGCCGGCGTGGACATCGTGGATCTCGCGATCGCCTCAATGTCCGGCTCGACCTCGCAGCCGAATCTCAACTCGGTCTCCGCCGCACTCGCCAAGACCGAGCGCGACCCCGGCCTCGACTTCGATTCACTCAACGAACTCTCCGACTACTGGGAGGAAGTGCTCGGTTTCTACAAACCCTTCGACTCCGCGCCGCGCGCCGGCACCGCCGAAGTCTACGAACATGAAATGCCCGGCGGCCAATACACCAACCTCCGCGAGCAGGCCAACGCCATGGGCCTCGGCCACCGCTGGCGCGAAATCGCCCGCACCTACGCCGAGGTGAACCAACTCTTCGGCGACATCGTGAAAGTCACGCCCTCCTCGAAAGTCGTCGGCGACATGTGCATGTTCCTTGTCACCCGCGGCATCAAGGCCGCCGATGTGCCGAAACTCAAACCCGGCAGCATCGACTTCCCGGAATCCGTCATCGACATGCTCTCCGGCGGCCTCGGCCAACCCGACGGCGGCTGGCCCGCAGAGGTCCAGAAGGTGGTGCTCGGCCCCAACAAAAAAGCCACCACCAAGCGCCCCGGCGAACTCGCCGAGCCTGTGGACTTCGATACCGTGGCGGCGGATTGCATCCGCCAAGCCGAGCGACACAACCTCACCTACACCGATTCCCAGCTTCAGGACGCGGTCTTCTCCCACCTGATGTATCCCCAGGTGCATGCCGACTTCCTCGCCTTCCGCGCGAAATACGACAACCTCGGCGTCCTCCCCACTCCCGCCTTCTTCTACGGCCTCCAGCCCGGCGAGGAAATCGAGGTCGAGATCGATCCCGGCAAGATCCTGATCATCAAGCTCATCTCCATCGGCGAGGCTGACAGTGCCGGCCGCCGCACCCTGTTCTACGAACTCAACGGCATGCCCCGAGAGTCGATCGTCAATGACAAGTCGCTCAAGTCCACCACCACCGCCGCCCGCGCCAAGGGCGATTCCAACAACCCCGCCCACGCCTGCGCCCCGATGCCCGGCATGGTCACCGAAGTCGCCGTTTCCACCGGCCAGGAAGTCAAGGCCGGAGACAAACTCGTCGTCCTCGAAGCCATGAAAATGCTCACCACTGTCAGCGCCTCCGCCGATGGCACGATCCGGGAAGTCCTGGTGAAGAAAGGCGACCAGGTGGACAGCGATGACCTGTTGGTGAAACTTGCTTGCACAGCAGGAAATCCGTGCTAATCACCGCCTCCCCAGACCATGCCAAACTACGATTACGAATGCCAGAAATGCGGCAACCGCTTCGAGGTGTTTCAAAGCATGAACGATGCGAAACTCACCGATTGCCCGGATGAAGCCTGCGACGGCGCAGTGAAACGACTGCTCGGTACCGGTGGCGGCATCATTTTCAAGGGCGCGGGCTTTTATCAGACGGACTACCGCTCCGAGTCCTACCAGGCGGCCGCCAAGGCGGACAGCTCCAGCCCGGCCAAGACCGACAGCGCTGGGGGATGCGGCAAGTCCGCTTGCTGCGCGGCGCCGGCCGCCGCGTCTTCGAACTGACGCTGCGGGTTGGCTCCTGAAATGTGACGCATTTTTTCCGCGGCGGCCTATTGCCATCCTGCGCAGGGGTTGTTATGAGTGCCGCCAATGGAGCGAAGCGCGTCACATCGGGATTTCCGCTGGGTTTCGTGGTTCCGCGTCTTCACTCCGGCCTCTCCGGCCTCTCCGGGCAAGCCCGTAGCGCCCGGTGCGGATGGCGGCCTCACCGAGTGGTGCCGCGATGCCGCCACCGGCCTCGGCCTGCCGGAACTGGCGCGCAAGGTGCGCGTTTCCTGGAACCCGCGCATGCAAACCACCGCCGGCCGCGCGTGGTGGCCGGACCGCGCCATCGAACTCAACCCGAAACTCCGCCAGTGCGAAGCGGACGAACTTTGGCGCACGCTCAAACACGAACTCGCCCACCTCGTCGCCTATGAGCGCTGCGGCCGCCGCCGCATCGAGCCTCACGGCGATGAGTGGCGCGCCGCCTGTGCCGATCTCGGCATCCCCGGCGAGCGGCCCTACCACACGCTGCCGTTCAAGCGCCGCCGCATGAAGCGCAACCATGCCTACTTTTGCCCCCATTGCTTCGCCACCATCCGCCGCGTCAAACCCATCCAGCGCAGCGTCGCCTGCTACGAATGCTGCCGGAAATTCAACGGCGGCCGCTACCACGAGCGCTTCCGCTTGGTGAAAAAACCGGCCTCAACGACAATTTAGGGCTTGCATGCCCGCGCCCGCCCGCCTATTCACCGCGCCCCGAATTATGGCTAAGAAAAGTTGGATCGCCCGCAACGAGCGCAAAAAGCAGACCGTGGACAAATATGCCGAACTCCGCCACAAGCTCAAGGAGGAGAAGGATTACATCGGCCTATCCATGCTGCCTCGTGACGCAAGCCCCACACGTCTGGCCAATCGTTGCGAAATCACCGGTCGCCGCCGCGCCTTCCTGCGCCGCTTCCGTCTCTCCCGGATCACCTTCCGCGAGCTGGCATCGGCGGGCATGCTGCCCGGCGTGACCAAATCGAGCTGGTAAGCCTGGCACGCGCCGAGCTTGCCGCGGCGCGGAACGGAAATCACCCGGACCGCGCCATTGCCATGCCCATCTACGAATATCTCTCCGAAGCCCCCGAGGATCCCGAGCATTGTTGCCGCATCTGTGCGCGTGGCTTCGAATTGAGACGGCCGGTGGACCGCCCGCCGCTGGAGCTCTGTCCGTTGTGTAAAAACCCTGTCAAAAAGGTGATCTCGCGGGTCAACACGCCCACAATCACCAAACCATTGTCTGTCTCGGACGCCAAGAAAGCGGGCTTCACCGTGCTCGAACGCCGGGACCAAGGCGTTTACGAGAAACTCTGAGATCCGCCCGCGATGACGACGTTTCTCCTCAGCCTGGACTTGCTCGCCTCGGTGGCTCCTTCCCCGCCGTCGGAGTTTCCCTCCGGCCTCAAGGCGATGCTTTACATTGCCGGCATCCTTTTCTTCCTCCTTCTCAATGCGTTTTTCGTCGCCTCCGAGTTCGCCATCGTCAAGGTGCGGCCCAGCCAGCTGGAAGCCGAGGGCGATCCCTCCTCGCCCAAGGTCAAGACCGCCCAGCGGATCGTCAGCAACCTGGACAGCTACCTCTCCGCCAACCAGCTCGGCATCACCATCGCCTCGCTGGCGCTCGGTTTCCTCGGTGAGCCCTTCGTCGAGGCGCTGGTCGCGCCGCTGCTGTTGATGACCGGCATGTCGGTGTGGTGGGTGAAACTCATCTCGTTCTCGCTGGCCATCGTTTCCTTCACCTTCCTGCACGTGGTCATCGGCGAGTTGATGCCCAAATCAATCGCGATCCGCTACTCGGTGCCCGTCACGCTGGCACTGGGCAAGCCGCTGCATGCGTTCTACCGCGGCATGCACTGGGCGATCATCGTCCTCAACGGCACCGCCAACAAGCTGCTCAAGGTGTTTTTCAACATCGACCCGGTGAGCGAAAGCGACCACAGCCACACCGCCGCCGAGCTCGCCGTGCTGGTGACCCGCAGTGGCGATTCCAAGGAGGTGACCGAGACCGAGCGCGAGATCCTCATCAACGCGCTCAACCTGAACGAACTCTGGGTGCGCGACGTGATGACCCCGCGCAACAACGTGGTCGTGCTCGACGCCGACGAGCCATTCGCGCAAACGCTCGATCTCGCGCTGCGCAGCAAACACACCCGCTTCCCGCTGGTGAAAGGCCACCTCGACCACTCGATCGGCCTGATCCACATCAAGGATCTCTTCAAGCTCATCAA
>JALRFY010000158.1 GCA_023253625.1 Akkermansiaceae bacterium
GATCGACTCGACCGCCGCCATCGAAAACGAAACCCTCTTGGTGGAATGATATCTCATCGCACATGGTGGACGCTGGCTGCGGCGCTGTTTCCCTGCGCGCTCATGGCCGTGGAAGACCCCGGCCGGGCGGAGGTGGCCAAGGTGAAGGTGACCGTTTACCACGCCACGGACGGCGATCCCGCTGCGTCCGGTCCCAAGGCGCTGCCGGTGCCTGCGGATGTGGCCGCGCGCCTGGGCGGCGAGGAGCGTCTGCGTTTCAAACATTACAAACTGCTGGGCAGGGACATCAAACCGCTGCTGCGCAGTTATGAAAACTGGGGCGAGCCGCTCAAGCCGTCCGACGAGGTGCTGGTGCGCTTCGAGGCCCAGGGAAACGCGGACGGACAGTCCGCGGTGCTCGACCTGGAACTCTGGCTTGCCCGCAAGAAAATTCTCAAGGCCGATGCCCGGCTGGAGGGCGGGCGGCCGCTTTATCTGTTAGGGCCCGAATGGCGCGGCGGGCGGCTGATCATTGCCGTGGAGCTTGCGTCATTGGCCAATCCGGAGTCCAACTAAGCTCATGAAAACCATTTTCCCTTTCTGGCTGGCCACGGTGCTCGCATTGTCCGCCGGTCTCGAATTTCCCGAGCGGCTCAAGGAACTCCACGCGCCGGTGGACGCCGCCAAAGTGACTGCGGAATTCAACTTCAGCAACACGGGGGACAAGCCGGTGACCATCCGCAAATACGACTCCGGCTGCTCGTGCATGGGGCTGCGGGTGAAGGATGGCAAGCTGCGCTACGCCCCCGGCGAGTCCGGGCTGCTGCAGGCGGACTTCGAACTCGGCAATTATACCGGCACCGTGGACAAGGTGATCGCCATTTGGCTGGATGACGATCCCGCGTCGCAGCCGTCGCTGAAGCTCACGGTGCGCGTCCACATACCGGTCCTGATCGCGCTCGATCCGAAAACACTCCAATGGGATCTGGGCGGCGACGCCGCGCCCAAGACGATCCGGATCACGATGAATGACGAGCGGCCGACGCATGTCACCGCCGTTTCCAGCTCCAGCCCCGCGTTCCAGCCGGAGTTGAAGACCATCGAGAAAGGCAAGGTTTACGAAGTGGTCGTCACCCCCGCCTCTATCGATACACCCGGTCTCGGCATCCTGCGCATCGAGACCGACAGCGCGTCGCCGAAGTTCCGTCTCCAGCAGGCCTTTGCCGTGGTTCGCAAACCGGTTTCCACGCGGCCATGAAGGCGCTTGCACAACTGGTGGTCTTATCCACCGCCGCGCTGGCCGCGGCCGGTGCGACGTGGCTGGTGAAAGGCCCGCCGCAGCGCGCTCTGGTTTGTGATCCGGCCGCCATCGCGCCCGATGAAATCTGCCTGCAGGAAATTCCGGCCGATGCCGCGGTGTTGTGGGTGGATGCCCGTCCGCGGGCCGAGTGGGAGGCCAGCGGCCTGCCCGGCTCGGTGTTGTGGAATCTCGATCCGCAGGAAGACATGGCCGCGTTCGAGGCTGCGGTGGCCATGCGGATCATGGAAACCCCGCGCGTGATTGTGTATTGTGGCGATGAGAATTGCGGAGTGAGCCGCCAGGTGGCGGAGCGCATCCGCGCGTTGGGACTAGGGGCCGAGGTGTCCGTCCTGCATGGCGGCTGGCGTGCGCTGGCCGAGGCCGGGCGGGTCAAGGGTTCCAGCCAAGGTCCTTGAGCGCGAGCGCTTCAAGGAACGGTTTTCCGGCAATCCAGTGCAACAACCTCCGGTGAAGCAGTGGCTCAATTTACAGCCGCCGTTTCGCAGAATCCTTTGATAGGCTCCCTCAACGGTCGAGCAGCGCGAATTTCAACTCCGCCTCGGAAACCACCTCGCCGTTGACCAGGCAGCGGCAGCGTGTCTGGCCGATCGAGCCGCGCATCTTGAGAATCTCGGTCTCGATGAAAAGCGTGTCGCCGGGCAGCACCGGGCGTCGCCACTTCACGTTGTCCGCACTCATGAAATAGCCGATTTTCCCGGTGTTTTCCGGTTTGCGCAGCATCAGCACCGAGGAAACCTGGGCCATCGCCTCGAGTTGCAACACGCCCGGCATGATCGGATGGCCGGGGAAATGGCCGGGGAAGAATGGTTCGTTGATCGTCACGTTCTTCACGCCGGTGCATTTGCTCTCGCCGACCATGTCCACGATCCGGTCCACCATCAGGAACGGATAGCGGTGCGGCAGGATGCGCAGCACTTCGTTGATATCGAGCACGCTCTCACCGGTCGGCAGGATGATTTCGGGCGGCACCATCGAGCGCATCCGGAGGTATTCCGCCTTGAGTTTCGCGGCCATTTTCGTGTTGGGCCCGTGGCCCGGTTTCACAGCGATCACATGGCCGATGAATTTCACGCCGCAAAGCATCAGGTCGGGCCGTTGCGCGAGGAGCGCGTTGTGGATCGCGGTGCTGCTGACCAGGCGCGAGAGGCCGCCGCTGCGGGCGGTCTGCAGGCACAGCAGGCCCACGACGTCGAGCGCGTCGTTGTGGAAGGCCAGGGTCGAGCG
>JALRFY010000191.1 GCA_023253625.1 Akkermansiaceae bacterium
GGGCAGTTTGGCCGCCATTTCGACGTCTGTGCGGACGATGCGGCCAGCGGGGCCGCTGCCGGTGAGTTTCGCGAGCTCCACACCAAGCTCCGCGGCCACCTTGCGGGCCAGCGGTGAGGCAATCACACGGCTTCCGGGTGATCCAGCGGCGGCTTGATGGACCATGGGTGTGGCCGGTTGAGGTTTGGCCGCTTCCAGGCCGGGTTTTTCTTCTTTGCCGGCGGGTGGGTCATCCTCACCGGGATGCACGTGGAGGTGGTCTTCATCCGGACTACGGCCGGAATCACCATTGAGAACCGCAAGGATGCCGCCAATCGGTGCTTTTTCCCCGGCCTGGATCTTGATCTCGGTGAGCACCCCATCGTCGAAGGCCTCCATTTCCATGGTTGCCTTGTCGGTTTCGATTTCGGCCAGAACATCGCCGATTTCAATGTTGTCACCGACTTGTTTGAGCCATTTGACGACGGTGCCCTCGGTCATGGTGTCCGAGAGCTTGGGCATTTCGATATGGATAGGCATGGCGGATGGAAACGGGTGCGGGAAAGATGGGAAAACAACGGTCGATTGCCAGCCTTTTTGCGTAGGCGGATACTGGCGGACAAAAAGAAAGCGCGGGGAGGAGTGCCTCCGCCGCGCTGGAAATGCGAACAAGAAAGCCGCTTCAGGGAGCGAGTGGCTTCATGGTGGGCACAAGACCCACGTGCGGGCTGCCGGTGGCGCTTTGGGTGGAGGCCATTTTCATCAACTTCTCCGAAGTAGTGCCGCAGCAGTCCTTTTTCGGACAGAAGAGACGCACGCAGGATCCACAGGAAACCCGGCTTTTCTTGGTGACTGTTTTGTAGCGCGGAACTTTTTCCTCGATCGTTTGGGTCATTCCTCCCTTGCCGCCTTTGCCGCTGCCGGGAGTGTAAACCTCCTTGGTGACGATATCGTAGCCGCAGGTTTTAACCTGCTTTGTTTCGGTGCTGTAACCAGCGGTCTGGCTGCCAATACCGAACATCGAGCAGCAGGATGACATGCCGAGCGCCAGCGCGGCGAGGGAAAGGGCAAATGCGAGTTTTTTCATGGGTTGGAATATTGGGATGGAGAGTGGTTTCTCAGAAAAGACAGCAACAGGAATTTAGACCGATGACCAGAATGGCGATCGCCAAATGCAGCAGTCTGTGGGCTATCATGACTGGACCTTGGAAAAAGCCCGCGCGTTTGGCAATGAAAAAGACGGGATGGGAAATTTCAACGCCACAGAGTTCCCTCGACTCGTCAGGCTGGCGCACGCATCCTCCGGCCATGAAGCGCCTATTTTTGTTGGACGGCATGGCTCTGATCTACCGCGCGCACTTCGCGCTTATCCAAAACCCGATCCGCAATTCCAAGGGCGTCAATACCTCCGCCCTCTACGGCTTCACCAACACCCTGCTTGCCATTCTCGAAAAGGAAAACCCCAGCCATATCGGTGTCGCCTTCGATACCTCCGCACCCACGCCGCGCCATGTGAAATTTCCCGCCTACAAGGCGCAGCGCGACGAAATGCCCGAGGAACTCGCCGCCGCCATCCCGCACGTCAAGACGCTCTGCCGCGCCTTCCACATCCCGGTGCTGGAAATCGACGGCTACGAGGCCGACGACATCATCGGCACGCTGGTCAAACGCGCGGAAAAGGACGGCTTCGAGTCCTTCATGGTCACGCCCGACAAGGACTTCGCCCAGCTCCTTTCCCCCAACACCTTCATGTGGAAACCCGGCCGCAAGGGAAACGAGCATGACGTCATCGGCCTGGAAAAACTTCCTGAAATCTGGGGCGTCGCCGGGCCCGAACACATTGTCGATCTGCTCGGCCTGATGGGCGACGCCTCTGACAACATCCCCGGCATCCCGGGTATCGGCCCGAAGACCGCGCAGAAACTCATCGCCGAGTTCGGCAGCGTGGAGAATCTCATCGCCAATTCCGCGAAACTCAAAGGACGGCATAAGGAACTCGTTGAGACACACAGCGACCAAGCGCTGCTTTCCAAAGACCTCGCCACCATCATCACCGATGCGCCGGTGGACGTGTCATGGAATGACCTGGTCCTTGAAGCCCGCAACGATGAAGCGGTGAAATCGCTCTTCAACGATTTCGAATTCCGCTCGCTCACCAAGAGGTTGTTTCCTCAGAAGTCAGACCCGTCCGACCAGTCGGACAGGTCAGACGAAACCCCCACCCTCTTCGAAACCTTCCTCACCATCCGCGACGTCGATCACACCTATCAACTCGCCAACACCCCCGCGCTCCAACAACAGCTCTTCGCCGCACTCGCAACGCAACCCTCCTTCTGCTTCGACATTGAAACCACCTCGCTCGACCGCTTCGACGCGAAGTTGCTGGGCATCGCCTTCTCATGGAAGGCCCATGAAGGCTGGTATCTGCCCATCTCCGATTTGAAATCCCAAATTTCAAATTTGAAATCGATCTTCTCCACCCCCGCCGAAAAGATCGGCCACAACCTGAAATACGATCTCTCCGTTCTGCTCAACCACGGCATCGCCGTCGAGGGACCGTTCTTCGACACCATGCTCGCCGACGCGCTGGTCCATCCGGACCGCCGGCACACGTTGGATTATCTCGCCGAGACCTTGCTCAACTACTCACCCGTAAAACTGCATGACCTCGTGGCGGCGGTTTCCAACCGCCAAGCCGAACCATCCGAAGACCTGTTTTCATTCGCCCAAAAAACCAAAGTCTCCAAGGAACTCGACGTCACCTCCATCCCGCTGGAAAAACTCGCCGAATACGCCGCCGAGGACGCGGATGTCACATGGCAAATCGCCGCCAAACTCCGCCCCGGTCTCGACGAATCCGGCCAAGTGCGAATCCTCCGCGAAATCGAAGGCCCGCTGCTGCCCGTGCTCGTCCGCATGGAAATGGAAGGCATCGCCATCGCTCCCGCCGCACTCGGTGAAATCGGCGGCGAACTGCAACAACAGATCGACCAGCTCGCGAAATCGATCCAGCACCATGCCGGCCGCCCGTTCAACATCGCCTCGCCCAAACAGCTCGGCGAGATCCTCTTCGACGAGCTGAGCCTGACAGACAAGGCGAAGAAAACCAAAACCGGCCAATACAAGACCGACGAGCAGACACTCGCCGCGCTCGAAGGCCGGCATCCCATCATCGCCGACATCTTGTCATGGCGGGAATCCAGCAAGCTCAAGTCCACCTATCTCGACGCGCTGCCGAAATACATCGTCCCGCAAACCGGGCGCATCCACACCTATTTCCACCAACTCGTCGCCGCCACCGGCCGGCTCGCCTCGTCCGATCCGAACTTGCAGAACATTCCTGTTAGGTCCGCAGCCGGCCGGCGCATCCGCAAGGCTTTCGTCCCGCGCGCAGGGCACCGGTTGTTGAGTTGCGACTACTCGCAGATCGAACTCCGCGTCATGGCCGCACTCGCCAACGACGCCACCATGATCGAGGCCTTCCGCAACGGCACCGACATCCACACCGTCACCGCATCCAAGGTGTTCGTCGTCGAACCGGAAAATGTCACCGCCGACATGCGCCGCACCGCGAAGATGGTGAACTTCGGCATCATCTATGGCATCTCCGCCTTCGGATTGAGCCAACGCCTCGGCATCCCGCGCACCGAGGCCGCGTCGATCATCGAGGCCTATTTCCGCGAGTATCCCGCCATCAAGGATTTCATGGAACTCACCGTCGCCGAGGCCCGCGAAAACGGCTGCGTCGAAACCCTGTCCGGCCGCCGCCGCTACTTCCCGGACCTCCACTCCGCCAACCAGAACATCCGCGGCAACGCCGAGCGCGCCGCCATCAACACACCGATCCAGGGCACCGCTGCCGACATGATCAAACTCGCCATGATCCGCATCGACGCGCTGCTGCGGGGCGGATCATACCAATCCCGCATGCTGCTCCAGGTGCACGACGAACTCGTCTTCGACCTGGCCCGCGAAGAGGAGGACGAATTGGTCCCGCAGATCCTCGATCTCATGCGCAACGCGCTGCCGCTGCCGCACGGCGTGCCGGTGGAAGTCGAACACGGCACCGGCCCGAATTGGCTGGCGGCACATTGATTTCCGCTTCGCGGAATTGGCGGGCAAACCACACCGCTTGACCCCGGGTAGCTTTTTGCTACCCTGTGCCCATGAGCCAACCCGTGAAGCTATCCGACACGCTGGTCCTTGATGCCCGCCTTACCGCAGAGTCGGCGGAGCGATCGATTGCCGGGCAGATTGAATTCTGGGCGAAACTCGGGCGGGCGGTCGAACCTCTGCTGCAGGGAGTCCAGGCCATGGCCTTGACTCGCGCCGGTGCCGCCAGGCCAATCTCGGAATGCCTGGAATCGGCAGACTCGCCAAAGGGCCGCAAACGCGTTGCCGAACACCTCAACGCACAGCCCTATCCCCATTACGAGCCGTCCGATATCCCGGGCCTGCTGGTCCGCATCACTGCCGACGGCAAGCGCAGCACAGGCCGCTTCGTCAACCGCAGCTTTGAAGTCGTCAAGCGCGCAAGGCGATGAGTTCCCCACTCGACCAGCGGCCGTTGATCGTGGCTGTGACCGGCCCCAATGGCGCGGGAAAGACCACGTTCCATCACGCCCATCTCAAGCCCGCCGCGCTGCGCTTCATCAATGCGGATGTGTTGGCACTGGAGCTGGATATGGAATCCTACACCGCGGCGCGGGTGGCTGGAACACTTCGGAGCGCTCTGGTGGAACAAGGGGAGAGCTTCGTGTTCGAGACCGTTTTTTCCGATCCGGTCGGAGACAAGCTGGCGTTCCTGAAGGATGCGGCGGCACGCGGCTACACAGTGATACTTTGCTTCATCGGCATTGCGGGACCTGAGGTGTCGGAGCAGCGCGTCGCGATACGGGTTTCCCAAGGCGGGCATGCTGTGCCATCGGAAAAACTCATCACCCGCTACCCGCGCACCATGGCCAATCTGCAAAGTGCCATCCGTGAACTGCCGCATGTCTGGATCTTCGACAACGACGACATGCGCGAACCCTTCCGCAAGGTTGCGGTTTATGAACAGGGTCGCTGCGTCTTCGCCGCCACGCCAACACCCAAGTGGCTGCGGCGCATGATGAAAGAAGCACCAGGGAAGTGACCGCAATCGGCTCCGGGCGAATCCGGGCGGACTGAAGTCCGCGCTCCATTGTGACGACGGGCATTCCGCGGTGCGGCCTTGCCGCCGGGCGGATTCCGGTCATGCTGGGTCCATGGGGAAAAGCATGCCCGCGGCGGGCCAGACGACAGCCGACATCATCCGGGATCTGGAGACTTACTATGAACCGGAGAACCTATATCTGCGCACGGTGGGCTTGGTGCTGGACGCGGCGGACCTGCTCGACGTGCCGCACGAGGTGAAGCTGATCCTCAGCCAGCCGAAGAACGAGATCATGGTTCATTGCCCGGTGCGCATGGACGACGGGCGGTGGGAGCTTTTCAAGGGCTACCGGGTGCAGCACAACAACGTGCTCGGCCCCTACAAGGGCGGCATGCGCTACCACAAGGAGGTGAAACTCGACGAGGTGAAGACACTCGCCTTGTTGATGACGATGAAGTGCGCGCTGGCCAGCATTCCATACGGCGGCGCGAAGGGCGCGCTCAAGGTGGATCCCCGCGAGTTGAGCGAGGGCGAGCTGATGCGTGTGACACGCCGCCTCACCGCGGCGCTCGGCGGCAACATCGGGCCGGACTACGACATCCCCGCGCCGGACGTGGGCACCGATGCGCGCGTGATGGCATGGATGGCGGACACCTATATCAACTTCGCGGAGTGCTCGTCCAAGGTCACCGCGCGCGCGGTGGTGACCGGCAAGCCGCTTGAATTCGGCGGTTCGCATGGCCGTGACAAGGCGACCGGCCAAGGGCTTGTCTATGTGCTCGAGGAAATGCTGCCGGGCATGGGCATGGAATTCGCCGGGCTGGGATTCAGCCTGATCGGCTATGGCAATGTTGGCTCGTGGACCGGCCGCTTGTTGCAACAAAAAGGCTGCCGGATGCATGCCGTGCTCGACCACACCGGAGCCATTGCGAATCCGGACGGGATCGATGCCGGGCAACTCGCCGCACACGTGGCGGCGCACGGCGGCGTGGTTGGCTATCCGGACGCGCGGGCCATTTCCGAGGAGGAGTTTTATGCGACCGAGGTGGACCTGTTCATTCCCGCCGCGCTGGAACAGATGGTGAATCTCGAACATGCCAAGCGCATGCGCTGCAAGGTGGTGGTGGAGGCCGCCAACGCGCCGACCACGCCGCGCGCCGAACAATACCTGCTGGATCATGGCGTGGAGGTGCTGCCTGCGATCCTGTGCAATGTCGGCGGCGTCACGGTGAGTTATTTCGAGTGGAAACAGAACCGCCTGTCGGAAACCTGGGACGCAGCGGTGGTGGACGAGCGGCTGAAAACCGTGATGTGCCGCGCGGCGCGGCGCGTGCTCGAGACCGCGGCGCATCTCAAGTGCAACCTCCGTCTGGCCTCGTTCGCCGCCGCCATCCAACATATCAACCAGGTGTATGCCATGCGCGGCGTGTTTCCGTGAGTGCGCTTTTTGACTCGCCGGAAACCCGGTGGTCGGCGAGTTTCACGCATGCCCGGGGAGATGGTGCCTGCTTTCGTGAATCCGTCGTGTCCGTGGTTGCCGGAGGTCGATCTGGTGCATGATTACAAGCTCACACGGCGGCACGGCCCGGGGCGCGGGTTGAATTTCCATCAGGACGCGCTGCGCTTCGCCCAGTCGCAGTGGCGCTGCGGCAAGCCGGCACAGGCGATCCTGCAACTCGACAAGGCATGGGGCGCGGACCTGCCCGGCGGACCGGATGACACCGCAGCGGATGCCTCGCCCTACGTGGCTCTGGCGTGGATCCTGAAAACCGCCGCCGCCGGAAACCACGGCTACCTCGGCAATCCAGTGCGGCATTTCCAACACCTCGCCAGCCGCATGAGCGGACCGCGGGCGGAAATCCGGGCCTGGCGCGCGTGGTTCTGCATGCACCTTGCAGAGCGCTTGCTGGCACCCGGCGGCTTTCCGCGCGATGGCCGTCAGCTTGCCCGCGAGGGCTTGTTCGTTCCCACCATGGGGTCGGCATTGGCCCATCTCGCGCGCATCGGATGGCCGGGCGAGGCGCGTCAGGCGTGGGTGGCACTCGACGATCCGCCAACAAAAGCGTGACACGGCGGCGGCACCGGTTTTCCGTGAAGCCCGCGATGGGTCTGCAACCGCTCAAAGACGGCATCCGCTCGGAAGTCCGGATCGATTTCCAGGGCAATGTGCACAAGCGCCTGCGCGGCACCGATGCGGACAAGCGCTACGCCACCGAGGTGGAGGTGCTCAAGGTGCTGGAAGAACGCGGCTGCCCATACGTGCCGAGATTGATCGAGGAACACCCTGGTGAACTCTATTTCGTCACCACCAACTGCGGCAAGATCGCTGACCAGATTTCCAAGGAAAAGGCCGGCAAGCTCTTCGCCAAGCTGGAGCGCGACTACGGAGTGCGCCACCTCGACGCCGAGCCCCGCAATATCACCTACTCCGACAAGCTCGGCTGCTTCTGCATCATCGATTTCGAACTGGCGGAAATCCTTCCTCCGCCTCCCGGAATGTCCGTCCCGCCCGCTTCGCCAACACCGTGAACCCGGAGCCCGCCGCCACCACACCACCCACCCTCCACTGGGCGTCGCTCACGCACAGCGGATCGCGCAAGCCGCGCAATGACGATTCGCTCATCGCCTTCGCCTCCAACCCGGGCGGCGCGCAGAATCTCGAGGCCCGGGGCTCCCGCTCGCTGGAAAGGCAAGACCTGGTTTTCGCCGTTTCGGATGGCATGGGCGGTGGCAATGCCGGCGATCTCGCCTCCGCGCTGCTCTTGGAGAAAATGGCGGAAATCATCCCCGAGACCTTCAAGATCGCGGGTTCCGGATTTTTTCCGGACTGCCTCGGGCACCTCACCGAGGCAATCCGCTCGGTGCACGAACACATCAATGCCGCCGCTGTCTGCGACAAAACCCGCGGCATGGGCGCCACCCTCGCGCTCGCCTGGTTCAGCCCGGAAAACCTCTACCTCGCCAACGTCGGTGACTCGCGCATCTATCTCTCGCGCCAGGGCAAGCTCGAGCAACTCAGCCGCGACCACACCACCGCCTGGGGCCAGTGGAAACGCGGCGAAATCCACGAAATCCAATACCGCACCCACCCACGCCGCTCGGCACTCTACGAAGTGATCGGCGGCGGACACCAGAACGTCAGCCCGCACTTCGCCGCGGTGCCATTCCATCCCGGCGACCGCTTCCTCGTCTGTTCGGACGGCTTGATCGACGGCGTCTGGGAACGGCATATCGCCGAGGCCCTCGCCACCCCACAGACGCCGGAGGAAACCGCCGCCAAGCTTCTGGATCGCGCCGTCCGCAACTCCGGCGTGGATGACACCTCGCTCATCGTCATCCACGTCGATCCACCCGCCGCAAACACCGGGAAATGAAAAATTTTCCGGGTTGGCACGTTTTCCGCTTTCATCCCATCGGGAAGGTGGCTCGGATTCGCTCCGCAGCCCGCTAAGACCCTCTTACCCCAACACGAAACAAACGACCAACCATGGCCAAATACAAACTGGAATACATCTGGCTCGACGGTTACACGCCCGTCCCGAACCTTCGCAGCAAAACCCAAATCAAGGAATTCGACTCTTTCCCCAAGCTGGAGGAGCTCCCGATGTGGGGATTCGACGGCAGCTCCACCCGGCAGGCCCCCGGCGGCAGCTCGGACTGCATGCTCAAGCCGGTGGCCGTTTTCCCGGACAGCACCCGCAGCAACGGTGTGCTCGTGATGTGCGAAGTGTTGCTGCCCGATGGCTCCCCGCATCCATCCAACACCCGCGCCACCATCCTTGACGATCCGGACGCATGGTTCGGCTTCGAGCAGGAATACTTCCTCTTCCACGATGGCCGCCCGCTCGGTTTCCCCGAAAAAGGCTATGCCGCTCCCCAAGGCGAATACTACTGCGGCGTCGGCTACAAGAACGTCGGCGACATGGCCCGCACCATCGTAGAGGAACACCTCGACCTCTGCCTAGAAGCCGGTATCAACCACGAGGGCATCAACGCCGAGGTGGCCACCGGCCAGTGGGAATTCCAAATCTTCGGCAAGGGATCGAAGAGCGCCGCCGACCAGGTCTGGGCGGCCCGCTACATCCTCGTCCGCCTCTGCGAAAAATACGGCATCGACGTCGAGTTCCACTGCAAGCCGATCAAGGGCGACTGGAACGGCTCCGGCATGCACGCGAACTTCTCGACCAAGCATCTCCGCGAAGTGGGCGGCAAGGAATACTTCGAGCAGCTCATGGCCAAGTTCGCCGAAAACATGGAAGAGCACATCGCGGTTTACGGTCCGGACAACCACATGCGCCTCACCGGCCTGCACGAGACCCAGTCGATCGACAAGTTCACCTACGGGGTGGCCGATCGCGGCTCCTCGATCCGCATCCCGCACGCCTTCGTCAACAACGGCTACAAGGGATACCTCGAAGACCGCCGTCCGAATTCGCAGGGCGACCCCTACGCGATCGCCTCGCGCATTCTCAAGACGATCTCGGAAGTGCCGCTGTCCTGAGCCCGCACGCGGAAAATCCCCCTCGTCCTTCAAGGCCGTCCTCCATCCCGGGAGGACGGCCTTTTGCGTGATGCGCGGCAGATCCCCGGATCACCGCTCTTGCCATCGATGCGGGCTGGCGTTTAATCCATCCGAAACAATCTTCCCATGGCTGCGGACTACACCGAAGACGACATCAAATCCCTCGACTGGCGCGAACACATCCGGATGCGCCCCGGCATGTACATCGGCAAGCTCGGCGATGGTTCGTCGCCCGACGATGGCATTTACATCCTGCTCAAGGAGGCCATCGACAACTCGATCGACGAGCACATCATGGGCTTCGGCAAGGAGATCCGCGTCGACATCGACGAGCAGGGTAGAGTCGAGGTGCGCGACTTTGGGCGCGGGATTCCGCTGGGAAAACTTTTCGACTGCGCGGCACAGATCAATACCGGCGCGAAGTACGACAGCGAAGCATTCAAGAAATCGGTCGGTCTCAACGGAGTCGGTATCAAAGCGGTGAATGCGCTCTCCGATTTTTTCGAAATCCAATCATGGCGCGACGGTCAAACGAAAGCCCTCGAATTTTCGAAAGGAGCCCTGACGGTCGACATGAAGAATCCACGCCGTGACGAGTCGGAAAACGGCACGCGTTTGGCTTTTGAAGTTGATCGCACGATTTTCCCTGCGAAGGCAAAATTCAAGGAGCCCTTCGTTGAAAAAATGTGCCGGTATTATTCGTATCTGAATCCGGCGCTGACGGTCGTTTTCAATGGTAAAAAAGTCCGCGCGAAAGACGGTTTGCTGGACCTGTTGCGCGAGGAAATGGAGCATGAGGCGCTTTATGCGCCGATTCATTTGGTCGGCAAGGACATCGAAATTGCCTTCACGCAC
>JALRFY010000040.1 GCA_023253625.1 Akkermansiaceae bacterium
GACCGCAGCCGCAATCGAGGCCCGCACCGCAATCGAGGCCCGCACCGCAATCGAGGCCCGCACCGCAATCACTGCCGGAGCCATCCCGCAGCAACCACCGCGAGGGCCGACGCGGACTGCACAGCCTAGGCGACGCCTGACGCCCGAGCTCACTTTTTCCCGCGCCGCGCGCCAAGCCATGCCGTGGCAGGGGATGGCGAGCCCCGCCGTTTTGCCTGCTTGCCCACCACTTTCAGGATCCCGCCCGGTGTCATGGTGCTTGGCGCAATGCAGGTGGTGCGGCACCGGGATTTCCGTTGCAATAAGCGCTGGTGGGTGATGATAGTGAGGCCGCGTGAACTTGAAACCGATCATCCTTTTTCCGTTCCTCACAGCTTGCCTGTTGGGCGATTCGCTGGTTGAGACGAAGGGCACTGTGGAAACCGCCGCCGGGCCGCCGGCAAACGGCCAAAAGGCTGTGGCAACGGAAAAAACAGCCGAAAAACCGGCTGAAACTCCCGCCAACGGCAATGGCAGGATGGAAGACGCGGCTGCGCAGGAGGACGCCGAGAGCGCGGTGGCCGTGGCCATTCCCGTGAACCCCGACCCGGTCCGCGTCTATGGCTGGCGCGAATACATCGAGGTGGAGGGTTTGGAGGAGAAGCTGCTCGCCAAGCTCGATACCGGCGCGCTCACCAGCTCGATCCACGCGGAGGAAAAGGAACTCTACGAGCGCGACGGCAAAAAGTGGGTGCGTTTCATCGTTTCCGACCCGCGCGCCAAGGAGCCCAAGCGGACACGGATCGAGGCGCCTCTGGTCCGCGTGGCCCGCATCAAGGAGCCGAATGCCGAGTCCGAAATGAGGGAGGTCGTCCGGCTCAGCTATCAACTCGGCAACCGCAAGCTGCGCGGTGAATTCACGCTCAACAACCGCAGCAACATGCTCGCGCCGGTGTTGATCGGCCGCAACTGCCTCAAGGACCTTGGCTGGGTGGACCCGGCGCGCACGCATCTTGCGGACCAGAACATCTTCCGCTGATCGCGGCGCGCGATACCGTTTTCCCAACGATATGAGTGACAAGTGGAAACTGGCGGTGGCGGTGATCGTCCTGCTTCTCGTCGGCTCCGGAGTGGCGACCTACAAGACGCTCCGGCTGGGCATTCCATTCTGGCGCGGCGAACAGGTGCATGATTGGCAGATCGAGGCGCGCGTTTCTTTCATCGCCACCGGCCGTGCCCTCAAGGCGCGTCTGTCGCTGCCGGCCACCGCTGTGGAAAACCATGCAGGGCAGGAATCAGGGTCGCTCGGTTATCATTACCACATCGAGAACAACCTTGGTGAATACACCGCGCTGTGGTCGGCGGCGCAACGCGAGGGCAGCCAGGCGCTTTATTACCGGCTGCGGATTCCGGAAAGCACGCGCAGCGGCGGCGAGCCGCTGCCTGCCGCGGCCGTGGAGGCGGTCAACCCGGGATTCACAGGCCAGTTGCTGGAGGCAGCCACCGCCATGGTGACACGCGCCACCTCGCTGACCCACGATCCGGATTCGCTTTTCGTCGCTCTTTTCAAACAGATCCAGGGCGAAGCAGGCGCGCAGGAACTCGTGGTTCTGAAGCGTCATTATCAAAAGGAGCACGGCGAGAACGCGCTCATCCAGATGGGTATCGACTTGCTGCAAATGGCAGGCGTGCCGGCGCGGATTTCTTTTGGCGTGCGGCTCGATGAAAAGGAAACCGGCAGCCAGCCGCCGCTGCCGCTCGTCGAGTATTTCGACGGTGCCTATTGGAAAGTGCGGGATCCGGCAAGGCCCGGATCGGTGCTCGACGGGCGCGCGATTTTCGTTTGGCACCGCGGTGGCGGGCCGCTGCTGGAAGTGACCGGTGGCGAGGGCTCGCGGGTGGTGTTCACGGTGGTGCGGGACCGCATCCCGATGGCCACGCTGGCGGACCTGCGCGAGTCGCCGCTGCTGGTATCCACCATTCTCGGGCTGCCGCTTTCGGAGCGCGCGGTGTTCCGCTACGTGGTGCTCATTCCCTTGGGGGCCTTCGTGGTGGTGGTGATGCGCAACATTCTGGGCGTGGCCACGCTGGGCACCTTCATGCCGGTGCTCATCGCGCTGGCGCTTTTGGAAATCCCTCTGGCCCGTGGGCTCATCATGTTCAGCGTGCTGGTGGCGGCGGGCCTGTGGTTCCGTTTCCTGCTCTCGCGCCTCAACCTGCTGGTGGTCCCGCGCGTGGCGGCCTGCGTGGTGATCGTCACGCTGCTGATGATGTTGCTCGGCGTGCTCGGCTATCGTTTCGGCATGAGCGTGGGCGTGCAGGTCACCTTGTTTCCGATGATCATCATCGCGTGGACCATCGAGCGGATGTCGCTGATCTGGGAAGAGGAGGGCAAACGCAGCGCCATCATCCAGGTGGCCGGCTCGCTGATGGTGGCGGTGCTGGCTTTCATGTTCATGAAAATCGGGCAGGTGCAGTATTGGGCGTTTTATTTCCCGGAACTGCTGCTGGTGCTGCTGGCGGGGATCCTGATGATCGGCCGCTACACCGGATACCGTTTGTCCGAGCTGTTCCGCTTCAAGACCTTCGCCGATTCCTGAGACGCCGCCCATGTCGGAAAACATCCATGTTCGTCGACGCAAGTGGTGGCACCGCTGGCTGCTCATGCCCGGTGAACTCCGTGAGCGCGGAGTGGTGGGTATCAACATGCGCAATGCCCGCTACCTGCTGCCGAACAACCCGCGCCGGCTCTACCGGCTGGTGGATGACAAGCTGCAAACCAAGGCGCTCGCCGAGGCGCACGGGCTCTCGGTGCCGGAAACCTACACCGTGATCCGCTCGCCGCACGACGCCGCACGGCTCGAACAGAAACTCGCCAAGCACCCGTCCTTCGTCATCAAGCCCGCCTGCGGGTCCGGCGGAAAGGGCGTGCTCGTCATCGACGGCCGCGATGCCATGGGCCGTTTCCTCAAACCCAGTGGCAGCGCGCTTACCGTGGCCGAGGTGCGCCACCACGTCGCCAACATCCTTGCCGGGCTCTTCAGCCTCGGCGGCCAGCGCGACCAGGCGCTGGTGGAATACCGCGTCCATCCCGCCAGGGTGCTCACCGCCATTTCCTACCAGGGCGCGCCGGACGTGCGCCTCGTCATGCTGCACGGCTATCCGGTCATGGCCATGCTGCGTGCCGCCACCCGCGAGTCGGATGGCCGTGCGAACCTGCACCAGGGCGCTATCGGCATCGGCATCGACCTCGCCACCGGCCGCACCATCCGCGCCGTCCACCATGGCAAGCCGGTCACCCGCCACCCGGACCTCGACGTGGACTTGATCGGCGTGCAAATTCCTCAATGGGAGCGGATTCTGGAAATCGCGGTGACCTGCCAGGAAATGACCGGGCTCGGATACCTGGGGGTGGACCTGATGGTGGATGAGACCCTCGGCCCATTGATGATCGAAGTGAATGCCAGGCCCGGGCTCGCCATCCAGATGGCCAACGGCGTGGGGCTGATGGCACGGCTTGATCCGGTGGTGCTGCAACACCGGATGCACCCGGGTGCCTCATGGGAGGACAAGATCGCGTTTTCCAAACAGCAGTTCGCGGTGGAGGAATGAGTGGCTTTCCGCTTCCCGCGCGGCGATCCGCCACCTAGCTTCCCGGGCGACGATGAACGATCAACCGCCCGAGTATGTGCCCGGCCGCCGGCAATGGGTGGGTTTTTGGTGCATGATCGTCCAGCAGACGCAGAACGCGTTCAACGACAAGATGGCGCAGTTCATCCTGATCCCGCTGGCGGGCGCGGTCGGTTACATGGTGCCGCTGGGTGGCATGCGGCAGCTCGATGTGGAGTCCGCCGCGGGCCTGATGATCGCGCTGCCATTTGTGCTGTTCGCGCCGCTGGCTGGCTGGCTGAGCGACCGGTTTTCCAAGCGTGACGTGATGCTTGGCTCGGCGGTGTTGCAGCTCGCGGTGCTGGCCATGTTGTGCTTCGCAGCGCTGCAGCGGAGCCTCGCACTGGCCCTGGCGGGATTTTTCCTGCTGGCGGTGCAATCGGCGTTTTTCAGTCCGGCCAAGATCGGGATGAACAAGGAGCTGCTCGGCTCGCGGCATCTGGGCATGGCGGCCGGTGTCCAGCAGATGATGGCGATGCTCGCGATCCTCGCCGGCCAGATCGTCGCTGGCTGGTGGTTCGACGAGCGGCTGCGCGGGCAGGGCACGCACCCCGGCGATCCGTGGGCGGCCGCCCATGGTCCGTTGCTGATTCTCGCGGTGTGTGCGGCACCGGCCTTGCTGCTGGCGTGGGCGATCCCGCGGGTGCCTGCCCAAGGTGGCGGGAAATTCACCGCCCGTGTGGCGGTGAGCCACTTCGCGCATCTGGGCGAGTTGTGGCGTGTGGCACCGCTGCGGCGTGGGTCGCTGGGCGTCGCGTTTTTCTGGGGCTTCGCCGCGTTCATCAATTTGTGGTCGGTGAAACTGGCCAAGGAAATCAGTGGCGGCGGCGAGGGCTTCGGGACCCTGTCCTCGATCTTCATGGCGGCCGCCTCGCTGGGCATGGCGGCCGGTTTCGGCTTCGCCGCATGGCTGCTGCGGCGGCGCATCGAGCTCGGCTGGGTGCCGCTCGCTGGACTGGCGATGGCGGGAGTATCGCTCGCCCTGGCCTGGGCTCCGCCGGGCGATGCGATGGCTTATCTCGGCTTGTTGGAAACGAATCCGTGGGCATCCGCCGCGGCGGCACCCCGCGAGATGTGGTTTCTCGCCATTCTCGCACTGCTCGCCTTTTGCTCCGCCCTTTTCCTCGCGCCGCTCAATGCGTGGATGCAGGACAATTATCCGGCCGACAAGCGCGGCGAGCTGCAGGCCGCGGTGAACCTGCAGGATTGCCTGGCGGGCATCGTGTCGGTGCTGCTGATCGCCGCCATCGAGCGGAGTTGCGCGGCGCTCGGCTTGAGTGCGCTGGATGGCTTCCGCATCCAGATGATCTCCGCCGCCATCTGCTGCCTGGCCGCGGCCATCCTGATCATCCGCGTGCTGCCGGCGGATTTCATCCGCGTGATCGGCACGGGGTTGATCCGCACAATCTATCATGTCCGCACCGCGCATCCCGAGCGGCTTGCCGCGAAGGGCGGTGTGCTGCTGCTGCCGAACCATGTGAGTTATGCCGATTCGTTCTTCATATCCGCCGCCTCGCCGCGGCCGGTCCGTTTCGTGATGGACGAGGCCTTCACGGCCAACCGCACGATCCGCGGATTCACCTCGATTTTTGCCACCGTGAACATCCGCCGCGATCACCCGCTGGAGGCGATCCGCGAGGTGATCTCCGCATTGAAAAATGGCGAGGTCGTCTGCTTGTTTCCCGAAGGCCAGCTCACACGCACCGGCACGCTCTGCCAGCTCCAGCGCGGCTTCGAGGTGATCGCGAAGAAGGCCGGCCATCCGATCGTCCCGCTGTGGGTGGACGGTTCGTGGGGTTCGGTGTTCTCCTTTGAGCGCAACCGCTTTTTCCACAAGCGCCCGCGCCGTTTCGGACACGGCATCACGGTGGCCTACGGGAAGGAAATGGAGCCGCGCACCGCCGGCTTCGAGGCCGTGCGCCACGGCATGCTCGCCGCCTCCGCCGATGCACTTGCCCGCCGTTTCGCCGCGCGTGCATGGTCCATCCGCAAGGCCGCGGGAATTGGCACCTTCGCCAGACATTTCAATGCGGCGGACCCCGCCACGCGCCGCCGCGCATGGGCCAATGGCCACCAGATTGGGATGATCAACGCGCTGCCCCGCGCACGGGTTTTCCACGTCCTGCGCGACGATCCGGTGGCGGTGGAGCTTTGCGGAGTGACCGCGGCGTTTCCAACTCTCTTCCGCGCCAGCGTGTTGGCACACGACGATTTCGACGGTTCCGCAGATGGCGTCTGGCTGGGCGGCGGAATGCTGCGCCACGCCATCAATTATTCGCAGATCACCGCCAACCACATCGAGTTTTACGATTTCAGCGAAAACTGCCTCGAGCCGGTCGAACGGGCCGGAATGTGCCATTGCCCGTGCCTGGCGCTTGATGGCAGCGTGATCGCCATGTCCATGCCCCACCCGCCGCAGTCGGATGCAGGGATGCCCCCGCAGCCCGGCCACAAGCCGCACTCGTGGGGGAAATTACTGCCCGGCTGGTGCCTGGATTGCGATGATGCCACCGGCCGCCTCACCGTCTCCGGCCCGGCTGCGCCACCCGATGGCCTCGCGTTGCCGAAGGGTTGTCGCTTGGACGAGGAGGGGTTTTTGCTGCAATCCGCCGTGACAGGAAAACACACGTCATAGAGCGGACACTCCCACTGCCTATGAACCGCCGATTCCCTGCCCCCTGCCTCTCTCCGCTTTTCGCGCTCGTTTCCGCAGCCGCCGTCACGGGCGAGACAGCGCACCCGGAACTCTCCGGCATCCATCCTCACCTCGCCATGTTCAATAAAAGCGCCGAGTGCGGCATCGGCGCAGTGGTGGTCTGGGCGGACCAGCTGTGGGCGGTGACCTACTCGCCACACAGCCCCATGGGATCCGATGACAAGCTGTATTCAATCACCCGCAGTCTCACCCAGACCATCCACCCGGAATCGATCGGCGGCACGCCCGCCAACCGCATGATCCACCGCGAGTCGGGACAGCTTTTCATCGGGCCTTACGCGGTGGACAAGGACGGAGGGGTGCGCGCGGTTTCCTACGATGTGATGCCCGGCCGCCCCACCGGCAACGCGCGGCATTTGTTCGATCCCGAAGCAAAAATCTACTACGCGACGATGGAAGAGGGGCTCTACGAGGTGGATGTCCAATCGCTGGCCGTCAGAGAACTGTTCGCCGACGACCAGATGCAGGTGGAGCCGAAATCTGCCGCCAAGCGCTATTCCGCCCTCCCCGGATACCACGGCAAGGGCCTCTACTCGGGCCAGGGCGTGCTGGTTTACTCGAACAATGGCGAAAAATCGCAGGAGGCCCGCTTGAACCCGCGCATCCCGTCCGGCGTGCTCGCCGAGTGGGACGGGAAGTCCGATGCGTGGACCGTCGTGCGCCGCAACCAGTTCGTCGAAGTCACCGGCCCAGGCGGCATCAACGGCAACCCGGATCCCGCGACCGACCCGGTCTGGGCGACCGGCTGGGACAACAAGTCCGTCCTCCTCGCCGTGCGCGAACCGTCCGCCGGCTGGTCGTTTTTCCGCCTGCCGAAGGCGTCGCATTCCTACGACGGCGCCCACGGCTGGAACACCGAGTGGCCGCGCATCCGCGAAATCGGCGAGGACGATTTCCTCATGACCATGCATGGCGCGCTGTGGCGTTTCCCGAAAACCTTCAGCGCCAGGAATTCCGCCGGAATCGCCCCGCGCTCGAACTACCTCAAGGTCATCGGTGACTTCGCCCGCTGGGGCGACCACGTCGCCTTCGGCTGCGACGACACCGCCAGGTCCGAGTTCCTCAACAAGCGCGAGGCCAAGGGCGAAATCCCCGCCGCGCAGTCGCAGTCGAATTTCTGGTTCGTGAAACCGCACCAACTCGACACCCTCGGCCCGGTCATCGGCCGCGGCATGGTGTGGGAAGACGAGAACGTGGCCGCGGCCACGCCGTCGGATGCTTTCCTGTTTGCCGGATACGACCACCGCTGCCTGCACATCGTTCACAAGAATCCGGAGCCGCTGAAAGTCGTCCTTGAAGTCGATGCCACCGGCAAGGGCGGGTGGCGCCCGCTGCGCGAAATCGAAGCTGCGCCATCGGTCCACATCGTGTTCGAGCCCTCCGACGCAGGTGTCTGGATCCGCCTCCGCACCAAGCAGGACGCGAAACACATCACCGCCGCCTTCAGCTACCGCAAGGCCGACCCCCGCGGCACCGGGGCCGACGCCATCTTCGCCGGCCTGGCCAAGCCTGGCCAGCCGCTCACCGGCGGCACCGTCCGCGCCCTCAACGACCATTCCCGCAACATGGCCTTCTCCGCCACCGATGCATCCGGCGCGCCCATCGGCCACTACGAGCTGGATGAAAGCCTGACGCTCAAGCCCGCTGCGAAGGAAGGCGCACCCAAGTGGGTCGCCACCAGGGTGACGATGCCCGAAAACGACTTTGTCGTCATCGACCAAGCCTCGGCAATTTTCCTCGACGAGGACGGCAAACGCTGGCGACTGCCCAAGGGCGACATCGGCAGCCACCCGCTTGGCAACCATCGCGTCGCCCGTGAGATCGTCACCGAGCGCGACCTCTTCAACATCGACGGCACACTCTACGAAGTCCCCGCCCGCAACGCCGGCGGCTTCATCAAGGCGCGCCCCGTCACCACCCACAACCGCCTGATCCACGACCTCTGCGGATACCGCGGGCTGCTCGTCATGAGCGGCATCGCCATGGACGCACCCGCCACCAATCCCCACATCCTGCGCTCGACCGATGGCAAAACCGCCCTCTGGGCCGGCGCGATCGACGACCTCTGGAAACTCGGCAAGCCGCGCGGCATCGGTGGGCCGTGGAAGGACAGCGCCGTCAAGGCGGGCGAACCGTCCGATCCATACCTGATGACCGCCTACGACAAGAAATCACTCACTTTGAAAACTTCCGCCCCCGCCACCATCACCGCCGAGATCGACATCACCGGCAATGGCAACTGGACCACATACCGGACCTTCAAGGTGGATGGCGAAACGACCCACCTCTTCCCTGATGCCTTCTCCGCCTACTGGATCCGCTTCCGCAGCGCCCAGGACGGCACCGCCAGCGCCACTCTGGTGTATGAATGAAGCGCACCGTGGCCGGCCTGGCTATCACGCTTCCCTGAGATGGATCATCGTTCAGATCGTGCTCCGGTGAATCGTTTTCCGGCCAAACCGCCTCAACCGATCATGTCGTTGAGCGCCTCTTCGTCGATGACCTTGACCCCGAGCTTCTCCGCCTTGTCGTGCTTCGATCCGCCGCCCTCTCCGGCAAGCAGGTAATCGGTCTTGCCGGATACCGAGCCGCTCACCTTGCCGCCCTTGGCCTCGATGAACGCCTTCATTTCGTCGCGGTCCATGCTCAGCGTGCCGGTGATGACGAATGTCTTGCCGGCGAGGGGCATGCTCGAGAGATCCGATTTGGATGCGACTGGGTGATAATTGTCCGATGCAGGGTTGATGCCGAGCTCCGAGAGACGTGCCAGCAGATGCTTCCCTGCTATGGAATCAAGGTAGTCAAGAGTGCTTTGAGCAGTGACTGCGCCGAGCTCAGGGCTTGTGGAATAGAGTGCGAGTTCGACATTCAGTTTTTCGAGATCGATTTTGTATGAGGCAGCGATTTCCTTGCGGCGTGCCTTTTCTTGCTCGCTGATGCTTTCCTTTTTGGGATTCACTGGATTGGCTTTGATCCAACTGTCCTTGAAGCCGCGCTCGGCAATGAGGGGGAGGAGTGGAGATGCTGCAAGTGCTGCGAGTCCCTTATGGAGGCGCGTAAGCTCCTTCGCGGCCGCCTCGCCGAGATGGCGGATGCCCATGGCGAAGAGCCAGCGGTGGAGCGGCTTGGTTTTCGCGTCTTCGAGCGCGGCGAGCACTTTGGCGGCGTTCTTCTCGCCGAAACGGCGCGGATTTTCCTCACTGCCGAGGTTGAGGTTGGCGAGCGTTGCCTCGGTAAGATCGAACAGATCGAGTGGCGTGTGGCAGATGCCGTGGCGGACGAGTGCCTCGGCCACGGTTCCACCGAGGCCCTCGATGTCGAGCGCCTTGCGCGAGGCGAAGTGGGTGATGCGGGTGACGGCCTGCGCGGGGCATTGGAAATTCGAGCAGCGCCACGCCACGAAACCCTCCTCCTGCGCGATCGGGCCGCCGCAGGACGGGCATTTGCCATGCACGTGATCGATGATGGAAAAGGTCTTCGCGCCTTTCACCGGCTCCGTGACCTTGACAATGGCGGGAATGATCTCGCCAGCCTTTTCCACCAGCACGGTGGCACCGATGTGGATTTTCCTGCGGTCGATCTCGTCCTGATTGTGAAGCGTGGCGCGCGAGACGGTGGAGCCGGAAATGAGGACCGGCTCGAGTTCCGCCACGGGTGTGAGCACGCCGGTGCGGCCGACTTGGATGGTGATGTCGGTGAGCGTGGTTTCCTTTTGTTCGGGAATAAACTTGTAGGCCGCGGCCCAGCGCGGGGCGCGTGAGGTGAATCCGAGTTTTTCGCGTTCGCTGCGCTTGAGCACTTTCACCACCGCGCCGTCGGTGCCGTAATCAAGTTTATGCCGCAGCGTGTTGATTTGGCCCACTGCTTCGAGCG
>JALRFY010000122.1 GCA_023253625.1 Akkermansiaceae bacterium
GGCCGGAGAGAACCGGCGAGTGGACAAGACTTTCGACCATCCGGCCGAGAATTGAGTTCGGCGATTGGCCGGGGCCGAGCGGCCCGATATGTGCCGCAGCCCAGACGCCGATCAGGATGCAGGGCAGCCACACGATCATGATGCATATTGGATGGGCAACGACGGTGAGCTTGAACGACTTGGCGCTTTTTGCGGTGAGCCAGTGCTGGAACAGATGGGGGAACATCCCCACGGAAAGCGGAATCATCCAGTAACTGAAGAACTGCCCGTGGCCCATCATGCCCTCCCGGGCGGCGCGCGATTTGGCAAAGTCACTCTCGAGCACGGCTTGGCTGGCGGCCGCGACCCCCCCGAGTTTTCCGGAAATCATCCAGAACGCGATGACGCCCGTGATCATGAAAACGAGCGTCTGGAACACATTCGCCCACACCGCGCCGCGGAGGCCGCCGAAGAAGACGTAGAAAAGAACGATGAGGCAGATCGCGAGCCCGCCGAATTCGGGCGGGATGCCTCCGCTGAGTGGATGCGGGGTTCCATTTGGCAGCGTGAGGGCGAATTGCTCCGGAAACATGCCCTTGGTGCTGGCTTGGATGAATTTCCCGGCGGAAATGACGCCGACCAACAGATAAGGGATGAGCAGAAGAATCAGGACCGGGAACAACAGGTAACCGACGGCGGGTGAGTCGAAGCGGTTGCGGAAATACTCGCACTGCGTGATGTAACCATGGCGTTTCCCGATCGCCCATAGCCGGATGCCGACAAGAAAGAAAACCGCGGAATGGATGAGCCCCGACCATGAGGCCATCAGCCCGTAAGTCCCGATGCCGGAGGTGAAGGCCTTGCCTGTGGACCCGACGAGCGCAAAGCCGGTCATGGTCGTGCCGAAAATCGACATCAGCAGCAGAAATGGCCCGACCGAGCGGTTGACGACAAAAAAATCGGCTGCAGTGCCTTTGGAAAAACGGTTGCTGACCAAGCCCAGCCCGATGAGAAGCCCGAGGTAGCCGACGATGATGAAGAGCGGCGTCATGGGCGGCGGTCAATCGTTCGGCTCGTCCGCCCATTTTTCAATGGAATGCGGCCAGGCAAAGCGGCAAACCAGATACCACAACAACGCGGCGGCCAACGAATACCCGACGTGGTAGGCCAGACCGACGGGGATGACGCCAAAGACCAGCGTGCGGTCTCCCCAGTTCCAGAAATCGTGGTGGAGGATAAAAAGAACCACGAATGCCAAAATGGAAATGACGACCGGCTTTTTCATGATGGCTGGAGGCGTCTCACTTGGTGCCGATCGCGTAGAGGTGAGTCATCGTGGCAATGAACAACACGTCGTTTGCGACAATCGGCGAGCTGTAAACCGGCGCGCCGAAATTGACCGTGCTGAGAACCTTCTTCTCCTTGCCGGTGGCGAGAATGTGCAGGTCGCCATCCTCGGTGGGAAGGAAAACCTTGCCATCGGCGACAAGCGTGGAGCCCCAGATTCGCGACTGCGTTTCGTGAACCCAGTGGAGCTTGCCGGTTTTGGCGTCAAGGCAATGGAGGTCGCCATCATACTCCGCGATGTAGATCAGGCCGTCCTTGACGCTCGGGGTGGAAATCGAGCGGCCGATTTCCTTGTAGGTCCAGACCGGCTTGCCGGTGGCGGGATCGAAGCAACTGAGCATCCCGACACCGTCCCCGTGTTCCGGATCCTGGCCGATGACGACGTAGGCGAGGCCGTCTTCGAAGACGAAAGTCCCGATGACTTCCGATGGGCCGCGGAAAGTGGCGTATTTCACCGGGTTGCCGTCCTTTTTGCGATACTCCTCCGGGTTGCAATCGTGCTTCCAGAGTTCCTTCAGCACGTCGAGATCCTCCTCTTCGTTGCGCACCGGCTTGGGATCGAAGCCGTAGGCGAAGCCATCGCCGCCGCCCCATAGAAGGATTTCCCTGCCATTGACCTTGGCGATGGCCGGTGACGACCAGGAGGCGTGCAGGACACGCCCGGTAACGCCCGACATCTCCTCGCCGAGCAGCTTGCCGGTTTCCGCATCCACGGCGACCAATGCGGGCGCGAGGGGCGCGGGGATGTTGGTGTGGGACCAGTCCATGCCATTCGAGGTGGCAGTGTAAACCACTCCATTCACCACCAGGGGCGAACACGAGGAGACGTTATGGGGGAAGGTTCCAAGTTCCTCGCGCATGTCGAAACTCCAAATGATGTCCGCATGTTGATTCCCGATGACGACCGGTTTGGCAGGATCGGCGGTCATGTATTTCGCCTCATCCTTGAACGGGCCGTCGTTGCCGTTGGCCATGCCGTTGAGGTCCAGACACATGATTTCCGCGCGATTGGTGATGACATAAGCCTTGTCACCGACGATGGCGGGCGACGAACAAAGGCCGACGAATTCCCAGTCGCTCACCTTGCCTGCCCCGAGCTTGGGGACGATCAACTGCCAGAGGAACCCGCCGGTTTTTTCATCGAAGCACATCAGGTTGCCGCGGTCGCCTTCCTGCGAGGGGTCGCGCGGAGATTCGTTGTTGGTGCCTACGAGCACCTTGCCACCGCCTGCGACCGGATTGCCGTAAGTTTGCGAACCGAGCTTGGCCACCCACAGGACGTTCTTGGCTTCGGCGAGATCGACTTCCTCGTTTTCCGGGTTGATGGAGCCGGGGTGGATCTCGGCGGGGAGCTTCTTGGCATCCGCCACCATGTTGCGGCTGGGAGTGCCGCCCCACATGGGCCAGTCTTTGGCCTGGAGGGCGGGACAGAAGGCGAGAAGTAAAAGGGTTGCTTTCATGAAATGGGAATATGCGGGATCGGCAGGCTTCACCGTAACGGTCACGGTTTGGTGACTTTGATGTTATCAATATAAACGCGCTTTTGGGATTGCGGGGAAAAGGCGAATACGGCGGGCGCGCCTTGCGGATGAACATACTTGACGGGCGCTTCAATGGTCCAGGCGGCGGGTTCGTCTTCTGCGCGCGGCCAGGCTTTGGCAAACACGGTGCCGGTGCCGTCTGCGTTGGCTTTGACGCGGGTTTTGAGGCGATACCAGGTGTTGGCCTTGATCGGGAATTTCACCGATTGCTTGAGCCGGTCGTGGTTGCTGGAAACCTCGAGGACCTGGTTGTTGCCCGCGAGGGTGATGAGGTAGCGCTGGTTGACGAATCCGACGGTGGACATGATGCGGCGGTTGCCGTCGGTCATTACGTCGCCTTCGAGGATGTAGTCACTCATGTCGGAAGCCCCGAAAAAATTCATGGTGCGCTGGAACAGGACGTTGTCGAGGCGGTTGGCGAGAACGTTGGATCCGTCCTTTTCAAGAACATACCATTTGAGCCGGGCACCGAGCCACGGCAGGGGCGGGAAATTCACAGCCTCGGTTTCGTCGAACTCGTTTTTCATCGATAGCCCGATTTCCTCAAAATCCGCGCTGTAACCATAACCAGCCACGATGCGGCCGCGGGTGGTGGCGGTGCGGCCGCCGGCCGTGACCTTGAAGGCTCCGGCGGAGAGCTTGGCATCCGGAGCCGCCTTGAGCGTGGAGCCTTCAAAGCTGGCATCGACGGTGGATTGGACTTTGGCGGTGGGTGGAATGAAGGTCTCCCATGATTCCGCCTTCACTTCCCCGACGCGGCGGCCGTTGGCATCGAGACCGTAAACCTTGAAATCGACCGATCCGCCCGGGGACATCTTGAATTCGGACGGAACCACCTGGAGGCTGGCGATTGTTCCGGGAGCGGGTGCCGCTGCCGGATCGACTCCCTTGAAGGTCCCTTGCTTGGTGCCGAAACAGTAGAGTTTTGCCTTGCTGAACATGTAAACCTTGCCCGCCCAGATGGCGGGTGCGCCGAGCAGATTGGCACCGAAATCGGTATTGAAAACGGATTCGGGTTTCCCCGCGCCGGGTTTGAGGATGTGGAATCCGCCGTCGAACATCGGCACGTAGAGCTTGCCATCGCCGAATGCCGGGGAGGCGTGGATCTGGTCCGGGGCGAGCTTTTCCGACCACAAGGTTTTCCCGGTCTCCGGATCAATGCAGAGCAGCGAGCCGGTGGCCACGGTCGAGTAAATCTTTCCATCCGCCAGAATCGGCGAGGAGGTGAAGGCGGTGACGTCATCATTGCGCCAGAGTTCCATTTCCTTGCCGAAGGTGATGAGTTCCGCCGGGTATTCGGTCGGTATTTTGAGGCAGACCATGCGACCGGCGGTGGAGGCATCGGTGTTTTCCTGGCCGTGGCTGGCGATGAGCTTGTCCTCGCCGAGAAGGATCACTTGGCCGTTGACACCGCCTTGGGAAAGGGGAAAGCGCCAGAGCGGTTTACCGGTGTTGGCATCCACGCAAACGACGTGACCGCATCCGGTGCCGCAATAGAAAACATCGCGCCCGTCAAGTTTCGCGAAGACCGGCATGGCGAACGAACTGTCCACCGGCTTGGTGCCGGGGGTGGAGGCCCAAACGAGGTCGCCGGTGAGCTTGTCGAACGCGTAGAAGCGGTCTGCCGCGGGGCCGTCGCCCCCCCAGTTTGCGGTGACGCAGTGGAAGATGACGAGGTGATTGAAAATCGCGGGCGCTCCGGTGCGACCATTGGGAAACGTCAGCCGGCCGAAGTCCTCCATCAGCGAGCGCTCCCAAATCAGCTTGCCATCGCCGGTGTAGGCGACGCTGTGGCCGTTGCTCAATTGCAGGTAAACATTGCCCGTGGCCGGGTCAACCGATGGCGCGCCGATCCCGTAGCGGCTGTAAATGACGTCGCTGAGGTAATCACTGTAGCGGACTTCCCAGAGTTTCCTGCCTGTGAGGGCGTCCAGGCAAAGCAGCGTCTCGCGCACGTCTTCGCCTTGTTCTCCGGAAAACCCGAATGCGTAGAGCTTGCCAT
>JALRFY010000036.1 GCA_023253625.1 Akkermansiaceae bacterium
GGAGGCGCGGACGCGGAAGGCTTCCGAGAGCATCTGGAGCACGAGGCGGATGATGGGCGCGTCGTCGCCGGTATCGCCCGCTGCGTTGTCGCCGGTGGTGACGGTGAGTCCGGCATCACCGCCGGCGGCGGACTGGGTGGCACCGTAGAACTGGCGGAGGTGCTCCTGAATATCGCGCCGGGTGGCACAGACCAGATTGAGTTCGCGGCCGACGATGTGCGGCAGACTGTCGAGCGTTTCGAAATCCAGTGGATCTGCGGTGGCGATGGTGAGCGAGATGCCATCATCCTCGACGGGAATGACGCGGTAGCGGGTGGCGGTCTCCTCGGCGATGGACTCGACAATGGAGGGGTCGAAGGTGATCTCGCCGAGCCTGATGAAGGGGATGCTGGCGTTGGCGGCGAGAGTTTTGGCGATGTCCTCCTCGGTGAGGGCGGTGTGGTTGAGGAGTCGCTCGACGATGGTCTCGCTGCCGGTGAGGGTGCGGCGCACCGCATCCACTTCATCGGCGGTCACCATTCCAGCTTCGGTGAGCAATTCGGCTAGGTAGTCTTCGTTGGAAAACACGGGGCGCTATGTCCGGTGGGTTGTTGATGAGGAAGATGGCCACGGATCGTGCCCCGCAGCAGCGCAAGCAGGTTGTGCAATGCCCGGCGGTCTGTCAACCGGTGACATCATCGGGCGTGATTCGAAGTTTCACCATCGGGACGGGCCGCAGCGAAAGCGTTGCGGATTTCATCGAGGCTGACGCCCAGCACGCTGCGTGCCACCGCATCGAGCGCAGCGGGATCGCCGATGAGATGGATGGTGGTCTGGACGTGGGTGATGGACTCTCCGGAGGCGAGCGGGAGAGCCGGGGATGAGGTTTCAAGTTCATAGAACGGCCCGAGTGGCGCTTCATCCGGGGATGTCGGGCCGTCGTTGTAGGCGTTGATCAGGTCGCCGGCATAGGGTTCCGTGTGATCCTCCCACTGTGAGCGGACGTATGGCAGCTCAGCGGCGTTTGCAGGGACCTCGCAGCGGACGATGGTGAGACTGCCACGCTGTGGGTCGTAGCCGGCGGCCACGCCGGTGCTGCGGCCGGGCGGCACGCCGATCTTGGAGCGGTAGGCACCATCGCCCTTGAAGAAGACGGCCCTTGCGGTGGCGACAAGGCGGTCTTTTTCGAGCGGCCCGAAGTAATCGGCGTTGACCGCGTTTCCCGGACCATCGCGGAGCGGGATGACGACTGTGACCGCGGGCCCGTGCGGATACATGCCAAGGAGCCAGATGGAAACGAGGCCGTCCTCGCGCGTCCATGCGGCCGGGCCGCGGTTGGTGAGGGTATTGGTGCTGCGGTAGGCGACGACCGACGCCCCCTCCGGCACCGGTGTTTTCAGAACGCCGGCAAGCGTTTCTCTTTCCAGCAGCTCGATGCTGCGGACGATGCCGAGTTGGAGATCGGTCCCCTTGCGGTTGATGAGCGAGGCGTCTTTTTTGAAATCGATGCGCCGGGCGCTGCTGGCGGTGATTTCGAACGGCTCGGTATCGATCAGCGCGGGTGTGTACCAGTTCTCGAAGGTGTAGGGCACGGGCGCGGGCGGGAAAAACAAGGCGTATTGGCCGCCTTCGGGGCCGAGCCAGAAGCGTTCCTCGCCGCCGAAGATGTGGATGTGCCGCGCCAGGCCGGTGCGTTCGGATGGCGGGAGTATGCCGGTTTCGATATTGGCGCGATGGATCCAGCCCAGGCCGGGTCCGGATTCTCCGGTGGCGCTGGAGGTCATCACGCGCCCCTGCCATGCGGGAGCCACTGCCACGCGCGCGCCCTCGTCGTTCCGCAACAGGTGGATGGCGGTGTGGGACTTGAGGAATTCAAGGTCGTCGTGAAACGAGGTTGTGCCGGCGGCAGGCTGGCTTGGGTTGTCCGTGGGCATGGCATCGGGAATTCCGTGGGTCTCGCCATTTTTTCCGCAGCCACACAGCCAAAGCGCCGCGGTGGCCAGAGCAAGCGGGTAGGTGTGATTCATCTGGCAGGACTTTCGCGGAACTCCATGGCGACAATCAAGCCGGAAACCGCCGCGCGGATTTCGATTGGAGAGCGGCGTGGCATCGCCTAGGATGCGCGCCCCGCCGGGAAGAAACACAGCTATGCAGATCCAAGGAAAACAACTGGCCGTGGCCTGCGCGCGCGCGGCGGAGGAAATCAAGGCGGAGAACATCCGCGTGTGGGATTTGCAGGGAATCTCCAGCATCACCGATTACATGGTGGTTTGCTCCGGATCCTCGATGCCCCAGTTGCGCGCCATCCTGCGCGAAGTGTCCGGAAAAGTGGAGGAGCGCCACGGTGTGCGCCCCGTCCATATCGAGGGCAATGCGGACAGCCGCTGGGTGGTGCTCGATTACATCGATGTGATGGTGCATGTCATGCACGACGAGAGCCGCGGGTTTTACGGCTTGGAGGACATGTGGAAGGACGCCAGGGAAATCGCTTGGCAGGACGCTGCCTGATGCCGGGCCGAGAGCCTCACGGCTCACACGCCTCCGGAGCCGCGGGTGTTCCAGCCCCGGGCGACGAGCACCGAGCTGGAGGCGTCGTGCAGCAGGCGTTCGGTATTGCTGCCAAGCACGAATTCCTCAATCCACGAGCCAGCATGGGAACCGGTGACGATCAAATCAATGCCTGCGGCTTCCACATGCGCGGAGATGGCGGCGGCGGGAGATGCGGATTCGAGGAAGCGCACCGTGGAAATGATCTTGGCGAGGCGTGCCGCGTGGGGCTGCAAAAACTCGTCCATCGCCGCGCTGGCCCGCTCGCGGACGCACTGCCCGTAATCGGTGTCCGCATCCATCGGCTGGTCCATCACGCGCCCCCACGGATCGCGGTCGGGCGGAAAGATGACGTGGATGATTTCCAATGACGCCTCGTGGGCATCCGCAAGCGTGATGGCTCGATCCAGGCCGGCCGACGAGGAGGGCGAAAAATCAACACAGGCGGCGATGCGGCGGAAGTAACTCCCCTGCCAATCACGCAGGATCAGCACATCCGCCGGAGCGGAGCGAGCGCATGCGGCGGCCACCGTGCCGAGCCGCCGCTTGGTGAGATCGTGCGCGGCCAGCACCAGAAGATCCGCCCGGTGGTCGGTGAGAATCCGGGCCAGCATGGCGGGCGGGTTGCCGATGCGCACATCACATTCGCACGGCACCCCGGAACAATGCTCGGCGAGCATTCCCCCAAGCCGTGCCGCGATTTCCTCGACACGCGCGGCAGTCTGGGCCGCGCAGTCCGCCGTGCGCTCCCACTCGCGGATGGCACCGGAGCCGATCACATGGGCGGCGAGGACGCGTGCGCCAGTGGCGGCGGCGATTTTCGCCGTGTGGGCCAGGACCATGGGCGAGGATGCGGAAAAATCGATGCCAGCGACGATGGATAACCCTTCTTTCATGCTGATAATCTCACACAATGCGCCACCCATCACAATCGGATAGTGTGGGATTCCGCCGACACAGCGGGCGGATTTTGTTGGCGCGAGCGCCCAGCGTCGCTATGTTAAACGGCATTTCATGGAAAGATCCCAATTATGAGCCTGCACGCCCAACTCAGCCCCGAAGCCCAGGCCCGCCTGCACCGCCAGCGCCGGAACTCCACCATTTCCTCCATCGCCATCGCCATGCTCACTGTGGCACTCATCGCGTTGGTGCTGGGGATTTTCCTGCTGCCCTCACTGGTGCAGGAAACGCCGACCATCGTCACTTACAAGGCGACGCTCGATGAGGAAGTCCGGCAGGATGAGAAGAAGACCCAGACCAAGATCCAGCGCAAGCCGACGCCGGCCGCGAGTGCCCGCACCAAGGTGCTGGTGGCCAATACCGTCTCGCCCACCGCCATCCAGGTGCCGGATGTGGATGTCACCACCCCGTCGCTTGATTTTGGCGACATGGACCTCGGCAACAACTGGGGCGGAGGTGGCGGCCTTGGCGGTGGTTTTGCCAATGTGCCCGCCAGCATGAAAAAGCGCTGCTCGCCCGAAGACCGGCTCGCGCGGCTCAACGAGACCGGCGGCACCCCTGAATGCGAGGCTGCAGTGGAAAGGGGACTCGAATACCTCCAAAAAACCCAGAATCCTGACGGGTCGTGGGATGATGGCAATAAAAGCGCCATGACCGGCCTGGCGCTGCTGGCCTACCTCGGACGCTGCGAAACCCCGCTGTCCGTCAAATATGGCGATACCGTGCTGAAGGCCATCACCTTCCTTGTCAACCTCGGCATGCAAAACGAGGGACGGCTGATCCAGAAAGGTGGTGAAGCCACCAATTCATGGTGCTATGAGCACGCTATCGCCACTTACGCATTGGGCGAGGCCAGCACCTTCTGCAAGCAGGCCAACATCGATGTGCCCAATCTGTTTGAAATTACACGTCAGGCCGGACAGTTCATCATCGATCACCAGAACGACAACGGTGGCTGGGCCTATGCATACCAAACCAAGGGCGGCCATACCGACCTCTCGGTGGTCGCCTGGCAACTCCAGGCGCTGAAAGCCTGCGACCACAGCGGTCTCGTATTCAAGAACATGCGCAAGGCCTCCACTCGCGGCTTGGAATACGTGGAAGCACGCCAAGGCGATTCCGGCGGATACTCCTACACCGGACAGGCCAACGGCACCGGCAAATACTGGAACCTCACCGGGGCCGGACTGCTTTGCCTCCAGATCTGGAACAAAGGCACCAGCTCGTCCGCCCGCAAGGCCGCCAATTACCTCCGCGACAACACCAAGTTCAAATATGACGATGCAAGCCACGCCAGCGACCTCTACTGCCACTACTACGAGGCGCAGGCGATGATGAACCGCGGCGGGGCGGATTGGCGGCTCTACAACAAGAACTTCCGCGACGAGGTGCTGGCCGCCCAGGAGTCCGATGGATCGTTCAAATTGCCCGGTAATGCCGGTCACGGGACGAACCGCCTGCACTACCGCACCTGCCTCAATATCCTGATGCTTGAGGTTTATTACCGTTTCCTGCCCGGAACCGGTTCGGGTGGCTGAGGCTCTCCGGCGCAGCGGCGGATTCACGCCAAACGTCATTTTTTGCCAAGCAGTCTCCTTCCGGATTGCCTTGCCCGCTGCCCTTGGCCATGGTCCGCCTCCGCCCATGGCCATCGAGACACCCACCGCTGCCTCCCCCCCCGCCAAACCCGTGGCTCTCCAGCAGCGCGCGGAAAAGATCGATGACGTGACGCGCGCCCTGCCCCACGCGCTCGGTCCGGAAAAAAGCCTGCTGTCCTCGATGCTGCAGGATCCGCAGGAATACATCGGAGTCGCCATCGAGGAAAAACTCACCGCCGAGCACTTCTATGTGCCGGCCCACTCGGCCTTGTTCGGCTTTCTCATCGAGCTTTTCGAGTCCGGTCAGGAGGTCGAACTCGTTTCGCTCGTCCAACGTCTGCTTGACCGCGGGCTGCTTGACCGCGTCGGCGGCCCGGCCGCCATCACCGATCTCTATACCTACGCGCCCAGCCCGGGGCATTTCCGCCATCACCTCCAGTTGGTGAAGGACAAATACGTGCTGCGTTCCATCATCCAGCACTCGAACGAGGCGATCGCTGAAGCCTACGATGCGCCCGACGAGGTGGCCTCCCTGCTCGACACCGTTGAGCAGCGCATCCTCGCCATCCGCGAGGGGGCGGAAACGAACAAGGCACCCACCCTCCGCCAGACCGTGGAGGAAGTCATGGACCAGTTCCAGGCGCTGCTCAGCGGCGAGCGCGGCGCGCAAGGCCTGTCCACCGGTTTCGAGGAGCTCGATCGCATGAGCAACGGAATGAAACCGGGCGACATGTTCGTCGTCGCCGCCCGCCCCTCGATGGGCAAAACCTCGCTGATGATGAACATCGTCGAGCACGTCTGCATGGATCTTGGAAAGCCATCGATGGTTTTCTCGTGCGAGATGAGCTCGGTGCAGCTCGTGCAGCGTCTGGTTTTCGCCCGCTCGCGCTTCGCGCTCAGCCAGCTCAGCCGCGGCTATTCGCCGGGCAGGCAGGACTTGATCCGCATCCGCCGCGCCGCTTCCGAGATCATGGAGACACGCCTGTTCATCGATGACACCGCCGGTATTTCAATCAACGAGTTGCGCGCCAAGGCCCGCCGCAAGAAGCGCGACGAGGATATCCAGTTCATCGCCATCGATTATCTCCAGCTCATGAAATCGCGCACCCGCCAGGCAGAGAATTCCCGTGAGCGCGAGATCGCCGAGATTTCCGCCGGCATCAAGGGGCTCGCCAAGGAACTCGGCATCCCCATCCTCATCCTCGCCCAGCTAAACCGCGGCCCCGAATCGCGCACCGGCAAGAGTCTCGGCGTCCCCCGCATGTCCGATCTCCGCGAATCCGGAGCCATCGAGCAGGATGCCGACATGGTGGGGCTGCTCTACCGCACCGCCTACTACGCGGAGAGCGAGGAGGAAAAGGAGTCCGAGGCCGGCAAGGCCGAGCTGGTGCTCGCCAAGAACCGCAACGGCGAGACCGGCCACGTCCCGCTCACCTTCATCGACGATCTGATGCGCTTCGAGAGCGGCGCACCCGCCCGCGATTTGGAGGAATGAAGCGGAAAATGGAACCCGCAGGTG
The DNA here is from genome assembly GCA_023253625.1 of Akkermansiaceae bacterium. Classification (GTDB taxonomy): domain Bacteria; phylum Verrucomicrobiota; class Verrucomicrobiia; order Verrucomicrobiales; family Akkermansiaceae; genus Luteolibacter. The sequence continues at coordinate 6,604 of JALRFY010000036.1, forward strand.
GACGCGGATTCCAAGATCATTCGTCGGTTTTCAAGCATCCAAAAGCAGACGCCCGGGCAGCGGGAGCCGCCCGGGCGTCTGGAAATCAAGGCCAAGGTGATTGGAGATCACCGGGTAGCCGCGGCACCTTACGCGCCTCCACTGGAAGCCTCGGCTTCAGTGGCCCCGGAACCCGCGCGTCCGATGTGGATGATCACCACTTCCGCAGGCTGCGTGGGCCGCACGCCGGCCGGATACTTCACGTCGCCGATGTGGAGCGAGTCGCCCAGTTGCAGGGTACTGATATCAATCTCGATCGTCTCGGGAAGTTGGTCGGGAAGGCAGGTGATTTCCAGCGCGTGGATGTATTGCTCGACCACCCCGCCGGCCTTGATGCCCGGTGCTTCACCCACCAGGTGGGCAGGAATGTGTGCGGTGATCTCGGTCTTGCTGTCAATGGCCAGGAAATCCGCATGCAGCGCCGCGCCGGTGAGCGGATTGTGTTGGATCGCCTGCAGGAAGGCGAGGCGGGTGCCTTCGCCCTCGATTTCCAGGTTCACCACGATGTTTTCGGAACTGCTGTGGGCGATCACTTCGGCGAAAGTCTTGGCGTCCACCTTGAGGTTCATGTTCTCGGTTCCGCGTCCGTAAATTACGGAGGGCAGCCAGCCTTCGCGGCGCATTTGTTTGAGGAGGCCGGAGCCGGTGCGCGCGCGGGGAGCGGCTTTGAGGTTGGTTTTCTGGGCCATGATGCGGTGGACGTTGGGGTTGGAAATTACGTATGGTGAGCCCGCCGGACGCGCGGCGGGGCGGGCTTTTAGCGATACTGCGCCCTCTTGTCAAAAAATTGTTTGTTTGCGAAGAAAGACCATGGATTTCGCGCAGGATTCCGAAATTTGGCTTGCCGCTAGGGGAACGATGGCAAACCTCTAGGCGCATGTTCCCCAACCCGAAAAACCCCGTTTCCGCGTCCCTCCAACGCCGTGATTTCCTGAAGGGCCTGCTAGCCGCCGGTGCCGCAGCGCCCGTTGCCTCTTTTCCTTACATCACCCGCGCCGCAGAGACTTCCGCCAACGGTAAGGTAAACCTGGCATGCGTTGGCATCGGCAACCGGGGAGGGGAGATCATCCGGGAACTTCACAAGACCGGACTCGCCAATATCGTGGCCCTCTGCGATGTGGACATGGGCGCTGCCCACACCAAGCCGATTCTCAAGGAATTCCCCGACGCCCCGCGCTTCCAGGACTTTCGCGTGATGTTCGACAAGATGGCCAAGGAGATCGACGCCGTCTGTATCGGCACGCCGGACTTCTCGCACTTCCCGATCGCCATGCTTGCCATGTCGCTCGGCAAGCATGTCTATGTCGAGAAGCCCATAGCCCACTCATTCAAACAGGTGGACCTCATGATGGCCGCCGAGGAAAAATACAAGGTGGCCTGCCAGATGGGCAACCAAGGCCACTCGGAGGCGAATTACTTCCAATTCAAGACCTGGACCGAGGCCGGTATCATCAAGGATGTCACCAAAATCACCGCTTTCATGAACAATCCACGCCGTTGGCACGGCAAGACGTTCACTGATTTCCTTCCCGCCCAGCCCGTGCCCGACACCATGGACTGGGACGGCTGGATCGCCACCGCCCGCGAGCACGCCTACAACAAAGGCTACATCAACGGCGATTGGCGCTCCTGGTTTGACTTCGGCAATGGCGCGCTCGGCGATTGGGGGGCCCATATCATCGACACCGCGCACCGCTTCCTTCATCTCGGTCTGCCCACTGTGGTGGAACCCGTCCACACTGCCGGGCACAGCCGTTTTGTCTTTCCGCAGGAATCCACGCTCGTCTTCAAGTTTCCCGCTCGTGAAAACATGCCCGCTTGCGAACTGGTTTGGCTGGATGGTCAGGATAACCTGCCCGATCTGCCGCCGAACTTCGGGCAGGCCGTCGTTGATCCCAACATCCCGCCGCCGTCCAAGGGCACCATCGACACCAAGCGCAAGCCACCCGGCAAGGTCATCCATGCAGGCGATCTCGTATTCAAGGGAGGCTCACACGGCAGCACGCTCACCTTGCTCGACTCCGAGAAGGCTCGTGACCTCTTCGGCAAATTGCCCAAGTGGCCCAAGAGCCCGTCCAATCACTTCGAGAACTTCCTGCTAGCCTGCAAGGGCGAGGAAAAGACCCGCTCGCCATTTTCAGTCGCCGGCCCGCTCTGCCAAGCGATGGAACTCGGCATCATTGCCCAGCAGGTCAACACCAGGCTCGAATTCGATCCCGCCACCCGCCGCATCACCAACCACAAGGTGGCAGATGCCCTGCTCGATGGCCCGCCCCCCCGCAAGGACTGGGAGCAGTTTTACAAACTTTGACCCAAGCGGTCCATGCGTGGGTCCGCAGGGCTGAGAAATGCTGCTTGATCCGGCACGCCGGAGAGGAGATAAGTGTTTTGATCGTTTTGTGATTCATTTTTCGCATGGCTGCGCGTTCCGGCCCGGAAATCGAGGGCGACGCCGGACCAGCCGCCGGACATCCGTGGCGGAACCACTTGTTTCCAATCTTCCCATGACTCCCAATCACACTAGAAAACTCTTCGGCACGGACGGCATTCGCGGTCGCGTCAATGAATTCCCGATCACTGCGGAAGTCGCCCTGCGAACCGGCAAGGCAGTGGCCAACGTGCTGCGCTCGTCCGGCCCCAATCGCAACCGCGTGCTGGTCGGCAAGGACACCCGGATATCCGGCTACATGCTCGAAACCGCCCTCACCAGCGGCTTGGTATCGATGGGCATGGACGTGTTCATGGTCGGCCCGCTGCCCACCCCGGCTGTCGCCCACCTTACGCAATCGATGGGTGCCGCAGCCGGCATCATGATCACCGCCTCGCACAATCCCTACGAGGACAACGGCCTGAAGATCTTCGGCCCGGACGGCTATAAACTCACCGATGGGCTCGAGCATCTCATCGAGCGCCACATCCTCGGTGACGAGCCCGAGCCGCCGCCGCTCCCGCCGCGCCAAATTGGCAAGGCGCACCGCATCGACGACGCCCGCGGCCGCTACATCGAGTTCGCCAAACACACGGCCGACAACGTGCCGCTTCATGGCCTCCGGGTGGTGGTCGATTGCGGCCACGGTGCCGCCTACTTCATCGCGCCGCTCATTTTCAAGGAACTCGGCGCGGAGGTCATCACTGCCGGCATCCAGCCGGATGGACTCAACATCAACCATGGCTGCGGCGCGCTGCATCCGGAAAATGCCGGTGAACTCGTCCGCCGCCACAATGCCGACCTCGGCATCTCCTTCGATGGTGATGCCGATCGCGTGATCTTCACCGATGCCAACGGCCAGGTGGTCAGTGGCGACCGCATCCTCGCCCTCTGCGCCATCAGCCTCAGGGAGCAGGGGAAGTTGCGCAAGGATACCCTGGTCGCCACCGTCATGAGCAATCTCGGCCTGATCGAGGCGATGAAAAACCATGGCATCAAGGTGGAAACCACGCCGGTGGGAGACCGCCACGTGATCGAGTGCATCCGCAAAAACGGCTACTCGTTCGGCGGTGAAAATTCCGGGCATCTCATTTTCGCCGATCATGCCACCACCGGCGATGGCATTCTCAGCGCGCTGCAGGTGCTGCGCATGATGCGCGAGCGCAACGCCACGCTGGCCCAGCTCGCCACCGTGATGCACGAGTATCCCTCTCAGCTCGCCAACATGCCGGTGCCCGCCAAACCGCCGATCGAATCACTGCCTGTTTTAGGGAAATTGATGAGGGAGGCCACCGCGCAATTCGGCGACAACGGCCGCCACTTGATCCGCTACTCGGGCACCGAGAACAAAATCCGCGTGCTCGTGGAGCACCGTGATATCGATGCCTGCCGTGAGTGGGTGAGCCGTTTCGCCACCGTGATCCGCGAGGAAATAGGCTGATGGCCAACACCATGAAAGCGAGCGAAGGAGACGAATGCCAACCGCTATCCTTGACGCGGCGCATCGAGGATTTTCCCATCGGTAATATTCCCATGCCCGGGCATCGGAAGCACCTGCCAGCTGCTGCAGGGATTACCGTGCATCCGCTCGCGTGGCTGGATGCGGAGGATTTCACCGCATTCATCGCCTCCGCGGATCAGGCGTTGGTGGCCGCGGACGGCAGCGCACTCGCGTGGCGCGGGAATGCACCTGATCTAGCATCCGCGCGGGTGGTCGGAAATTCATTCTTCATCCGCTATCCCTGGGATCTTCTCGCCGCCAATGAACGATTTGTCTCGTCGCTGGCCGCAAGCCGGATCGAGGGCGATGTCCATCCATCCGCAGTGATCGAAGGGATCATTCATATCGGTCCCGGCACCCGCATCCTTCCCGGCGTGTTCATTGAGGGCAATGTGGTCATCGGTGCGAACTGCAAGATCGGCCCGAATTGTTATATCCGTGGAAACACCAGCATCGGCGACCACTGCCACATCGGTCAGGCGGTCGAAATCAAGAACTGCCTCATCCTTTCCAAAACCAACGTCGGTCACTTGTCCTACGTCGGCGATTCGGTGCTGGGTGAACATGTCAACTTCGGCGCTGGCACCATTGTTTCCAACCTCCGCCACGATGGTGGAAACCACTGTTCGATGGTCAACGGTGAACTGATCGACACCGGCCGGCGCAAGTTCGGCTGCATTGTCGGCGATGGCGTCCACACGGGCATTCACACCGCCATCTACCCTGGCCGCAAACTCTGGCCCGGAATCTCCACCAGACCCGGCGAAATCATCAGCAAGGATGTGGTTGCTGAAAACTGAACACTGAAAACCAGCAAACCTTCTCCATGTGCGGCATCGTCGGATACATCGGCAAGGCCGACGCGGCCAGCTTCCTCATCAACGGCCTGCGACGGCTTGAATACCGCGGAGACGACTCCGCAGGTTTGGCGGTGATGGAGGATGGGCGCATTGCCGTCGCCAAGTCGCCGGGCAAGGTTTCCACTTTGAGTGATCGCGCCCGCGCCGAGTGGCCGGCGGACCGCTTCGAGCGTGCCACCACCGGCATTGCCCACACCCGCTGGGCCACTCATGGGCCGCCCACCGAGGTGAACGCCCACCCGCATCTCGACCGCTCCGGCGCGATCGCACTGGTCCACAATGGCATCATCGAAAACTACCGCGGCCTGCGCGCGCGCCTTGAAGCCAAAGGCCACCTGTTCCTATCGGAAACCGACACCGAAGTGCTCGCCCATCTCATCGGAGATTGCGACAAGGGCGATGTGTTTCAGGCTGTGTGCCACGCGCTGCATCAGGTCGAGGGCACCTTCGGCATCGCCGTGTTGACCGCCCGCGAGCCGGGCAAGATCATCGCCGCCCGCCGCGGCAGCCCGATCGTGATCGGCGTGGGCGAGGGCGAGACGATCGTCGCCTCCGATGCTTCCGCCATCCTCGCGCACACCCAGCGGGTCATTTATCTCGATGACAATGACATCGCCATCGTCAGCGCCGATTCGGTGGACATCCGCGATTTGAACAACGTCCCGGTCATCCGCGAGATCGCCGAGTTGGGAATCGACGCAGCGGCAGCGGAGAAAGACGGCTACGAGCACTTCATGCTCAAGGAAATCCACGAGCAGCCGCACTCGCTCGCCAACGCCATCCGCGGCCGGCTCGATTTCAACCTCGGCTCCGCGGTGCTTTCCGGCATGGGCACCTCAGCGCGCGAACTGGCCGAACTCGGCCGCGTGGTGCTCGTCGGCTGCGGGACGTCGCTGCACGCCGGGCTCGTCGGTGAGTATGCTTTCGAGGACCTCGCTGATCTCCATGCGGAAGTGCAACAGGCCGCCGAGTTCCGCTATCGCAATCCCATCCTCGGCAGCCGCGACCTGGTCGTGGCCATCTCCCAGTCTGGCGAAACCGCCGACACGCTCGCCGCCGTGCGCGAGGCGCGTCAGAAAGGTGCGTTTGTGATGAGTTTGTGCAACGTCGTCGGTTCCACCATCGCGCGCGAAACCGGCCGTGGCGTCTATCTGCACGCCGGTCCGGAAATTTCGGTGGCATCCACCAAGGCCTTCACCTGCCAGGTGGCGGTGCTGCTCATGATGGCGCTCAAGCTCGGCCGCGGCCGCCGTTTTTGCCGCGACGAAGGCATCCGCCTTGCCCGCGAGATCGAGCGCATCCCGCAATTCGTCGAGGAGGTGATCCGTCTCGATGAGCCGATCGCGGCCATCGCGGAGAGTTATGCCATGACCGAACACGCCTTCTTCATCGGCCGCGGCCCGATGTTTCCTGTGGCACTTGAAGGCGCGCTGAAGGTAAAGGAAATCTCCTACATCCACGCCGAGGGCTACCATGCCGCGGAGTTGAAACATGGCCCGATCGCGTTGTTGGAAAAAGATACGCCGGTCATCGCCATCGCCTGCGATATTCCCGGCAAGGACAAGACACTGGGCAACATCGAGGAATGCCGTGCCCGCGGCGCGCGCATCCTCGGTCTCATCACGGATGGCGACCAAGAGGCCGCCGCGCACATGGACGATGCCATCGCCATCCCGCGCTGCCATCCGCTGGTCGCCACCATTCCCGCCGCCGTCGCGCTGCAGCTCTTCGCCTACCACCTCGCCCGCCACCGCGGCTGTGAGATCGACCAACCGCGCAATCTCGCAAAAAGCGTGACGGTGGAATGAAACAAGATGCGTCAGTCGGCCAGCCAGCGGTCGAGGGCGGCTTCGAGGTCGGGATTGCGTTTGACCTTGAAACCCTCGCCGGCCTCCACGCTCACGCGGCGGCCGGCGCTGTTTTGAAAGTGGAGCAGCACGGGCGTGGCACCGGGGTGCTTGGCGAGGGCGTTGCGGATTTCCATCAGATCCATCTCGCTGTGGCGGGTGGTCGAGAGGGTGAGCTCGAGCGGCCCCTTGCCATTGGATGATCCGCGCTTCGACTTGAGTTCGGAAAGCTCGTAGCCGGTGAGGCGGCGGCCTCCGGTGCGGTCGTCCACCTGGACGGCGCATTTGAGTTTGATGATTTTTCCCGGCTCCAGCAGTCCGCCATCGCGCGCGGGAGTATAGGTTTCGCCCCACAACATGACTTCGGAACTGCCGGTGAAGTCCTCTAGGATGAGCACGCCGAAGGGTTTTCCGGACTTGGTGACTTTGGCGTCGATCGAGCGGACCATGCCAGCGAAGGGGAAGCGGTCGCGCGGGTTGGAAAGATCGAGTTCGTCTATCAGGCCGAGCCGCTGGTAGCGCTCCGAATCGATCACACCGCGGAATTTGTCGAGCGGGTGGCCGGTGACATAGAAGCCTAACAGCTCCTTCTCGTGGGCGAGGCGCTCGTCCTTGTCCCACTCGGGGACGCTTGCCCCGCCGGCCGCGGGTTTCGGCGCGGGTGCGGCGAAATCCATGGAATCGAACAACGAGACCTGGCCGGACGCGCGGTCGCGCTGGGCGGAGGAGGCGGAGGCGACGACCTGCTCGAGGCGCTGGAACATTCCGGCGCGGGTTTCGCCGGTCCAATCGAGCGCGCCGGCCTTGACCAGGTTTTCGAGGATGCGCTTGTTGACGACCTTCGAGTCAAGGCGCGAGGAGAAATCATCGAGCGAGGCGAAGGTGCCATTGGCATCGCGTTCCGAGATGGCGGCGGCCATCGCGCCCTCGCCGCAGTTCTTGATCGCGGCGAGCCCGTAGCGGATCGCCTTGACACCGGTGGGCAGGATTTCCGGAGCGAAGCGGAGTTGCGATGCGTTCAGGTCGGGCGGGAGGATCTCGATGCCCATGCGGTGGCACTCGGAAACGAAGACGCCGATTTTGTCGGTGTTGTGGATTTCGTTGGAGAGCAGCGCGGCCATGAACTCGACCGGATGGTTGGCCTTCAACCATGCGGTCCAATAGGAAATGTGGCCGTAGCAGGCGGAGTGCGACTTGTTGAAACCATAGCCGGCGAACATCTCGATCTTGTCGAAAATCTGGCCGGCGAGTTTTTCGCCGATGTGGTTGGTTTCGGCGCAGCCCTTGATGAAATTGCCACGTTCCTGTGCCATCTTCGCAGGGTCCTTCTTGCCCATCGCGCGGCGCAGCAGGTCCGCGCCGCCGAGGGTGTAGCCGGCGAGCAGCTTGGCGGCGTTCTGGACCTGTTCCTGATAGATCATCACGCCGTAGGTGTTGCCGCAGACGGTTTGCAGCAACGGATGCTCGAAGGTCGCCTTCTTGCGGCCTTTTTTCACCTCGATCATCTGGTCGATGAACTGCATCGCACCCGGACGGTAAAGCGCGAGCAGGTCGATGATGTCATCGATCTTCTCGATCTGGTATTTCCGGCAGGTTTCGACCATGCCGCCGGATTCGAGCTGGAACACGCCCATCGTCTCGCCGCGGTTGAGGATCTCGAAGGTCTTGTGGTCGTCGAGCGGGACCTTCTCGATTTTGAAATCCGGCTTGCGCTTGCGGATGTGGCCGACGGCTTCCTGGATGACGGTGAGGTTTTTCAGGCCTAGGAAATCCATTTTCAGCAGGCCCACCTCGGTGATCGCGCCCATGTCATACTGGGTGACCACCTCGCCCTCGTTGCCACGGGTGAGCGGAACGTGTTCGTCGAGTTCGCGGTCGCCGATGACGACACCGGCGGCGTGGATGCCGACGTTGCGGTTGATGCCTTCCAGCTTGAGCGCGTAATCCCACAATTCACGGTAGGTGGCGGAGGATTCGATCATTTCGCGCAGCTCGGCCTTGGAATCCCACTCGCCCTTGAGCGTGACGCCGGGTTTCGCCTCGATCATTTTGGCGATGCGGTCGGCGTCGCCATACGAAACGCCCATCACGCGGGCGACGTCCCGGATCACGCTTTTCGCGCCGAGCGTGCCGTAGGTGATGATGTGCGAGACGCTGCGGTCGCCGTATTTTTTCCGCACGTAATCGATCACCTCGGGGCGGCGCGACTGGCAGAAGTCGATATCGACGTCGGGCGGGCTGACGCGTTCCGGGTTGAGGAAGCGCTCGAAGAGCAGTCCGAACTGGAGCGGGCAGATGTTGGTGATGCCCATGACATAGGCGACGAGCGAACCCGCCGCCGAGCCGCGGCCGGGGCCGACCGGGATGTCGTGATCGCGCGCCCATTGGATGAAATCGGCGGTGATGAGGAAGTAGGACGCGAAGCCGAGCTGGTTGATCGTATCGACTTCGTATCTCAGACGCTCCTGAATTTCGGGGTTGGCGGCTTTTTCCGCGCCGTAGCGATTAACGAGGCCCTCCTGGCAGACGCGCATGAGGTATTCCTCGCGCGGCGAGCCGTCGGGTGCCTCGAACTGCGGGTATTTTTTCGAAGAGGTGGAATCGAGCTTGATCTCGACGTTGCAGCGCTCGGCGATTTCGAGCGTGGAGTCGCATGCGCCCGGCACCTCGGCGAAGAGGGCGCGCATTTCCTGCGGTGTCTTGAAATGCACCTCGGGCGTGTAGCGCATGCGGTTTTCATCAATGAGCAGGCGGCCGGTGCCGATGCAGATCATCACATCGTGCGCCTCATGATCATCGCGGTGGAGGAAATGCACGTCGTTGGCAGCCACCGGCTTAAGGCCGAATTCCGCGGCGAGCTTGAGCAGCGCGGGAGTGACGCGGCGCTGCGCTTCGAGATCGTGGTTGTGGATCTCGACGTAGGTGTTTTCGCGGCCGAAAATCCCGACCATTTCGGCCAGTGTTTCCCGTGCCTTGTCCTCGTCGCCGGCGAGCAGCCATTCGTTCACCGGGCCGGAGATGCAGCCGGTGAGGCAGATGATGCCCTTGGAAAACCTGCGCAAGGCCTCGCGATCGACGCGCGGCTTGCCATGGTAGAGACCATCGAGATGACCGAGGGAAACCAGCTTTGAGAGATTGTTCCAGCCCTCGTTGGTTTCCGCCAGCAAGGTCATGTGGGTGGCGCGCTTGCGGCCGACGAGCTCCTTCTTGTCGGCCATGGTGAGCGGCGCGAGGTAGATTTCGCAACCGAGGATCGGTTTCACGCCGGCCTTCTTGCAGTTCTGATAGAATTCAATCGCGCCGTAGAGGTTGCCGTGGTCGGTCATCGCCACGGCCGGCATGCCGAGTTCCGCCGCGCGTTTGGCCAGATCCTTGGTGCGGATTATGCCGTCGAGCAGGGAGAATTCGGTGTGGACGTGGAGGTGGACGAAGGAATCGGACATGTGCTGGCAGCAGCCTAGCGGCGGCGGCCGAGGGGGCAAGTTTTGGTGCGGCAGTCTGGGTCTGGCCCGGGTAGTTGCCGTTCACGGCAAGGCCGCCACTGAGTTCGCCGCCGGAGTTTTCGAAGCAGCCGATGTCGTCACCCTGCAGCAATGCACCGGGATTCGAGTGGCGGGCTGTGGCGATCTGATAGGAGCGGGCGACGGATTCCCGGTCACATGGCATCGATGGCCGAGCGAAGTGCGTTCACCGCCTCCGCAGGATGTGCGGCGGAAAGACTCACGCGCAGCCGGGCTGTGCCGCGTGGCACAGTGGGAAAGCGGATCGGCGGGACAAGGAATCCGGCATCGGCCAGCGCGGTGGACGCGGCAAGCACGGACTCGTTGTCACCGAGGACGAATGGCAGAATCGGGGTGGGGGATCCGCTACCTATCAGCGCGAGGTTGTTCGCCAGTTTCACACGCAGTGCCCTGCCTTCGGGCGAGCGGATGATTTTCAGCGCGGAGATGGCGGCATGGGCCAGCGCCGGTGGCGGCGCGGTGGTGTAGATGAAACTGCGGGAGCGGTTCACGAGCAGGTCGATCCACTGTCGCGAGGCGGCAACGTATCCACCGGACAGTCCGGCAGCCTTGCTGAGCGTGCCCATTTGGAAGGTGATGCGGCGTTGCAGGTTTTCCCGCTCCGCGAGCCCCATGCCGCGATCCCCGAGCACGCCGAAACCATGCGCTTCGTCCAACAGGAGCAGCGCATCATGAGCTTCCACGAGATCCACGATTTCGCACAATGGACAGATGTCGCCGTCCATGCTGAAGACCGACTCGGTGGCTACGAGAATGCGGGCGCAAGCGTGCTTGGCGCGGATGTTTTTCAATAAAGCCGCGAGCTTGCGCGTGTCATTGTGGGGAAACACGCGCATTGTCGCGCCCGAAAGCCGTGCGGCATCGATGAGGCAGGCGTGGCTGAGTTTGTCCAATAGGACAAAGTCCTTCTTGCCACAGACCACCGGGATTACACCGAGCGAGGTGGCAAAGCCGGCTGGAAACACCAGCGCGGCAGCGGATTGTTTGGCCTCGGCCAGTTTTTCCTCGAGCAAGCGGTGGGGCGGCAGGGTGCCGCAGACGAGTCGGGATGAGGTGGATCCCGCGCCGTATTTCCCAACACCCTCCACCAGCGCGGCTTCGACCCTTGGGTGGCGGGCGAGTCCGAGGTAGTCATTCGATGCGAAGTTCCATAGCTCGCGGCCATCACGGACGACGCGTGGGCCGGCGGGTGAATCGAGCGGCTTGAGCGAGCGCAGGAGTCCGGTCGCCGCGAGCTGCTCCAAGTCATCGTGGGGACCGGGCATGGGTGCGGCGTTTCAGGCGGCACTGGCCGGGCTTTCAAGCGCCCAGCGGAGCAGCTTGGAGGAGTCGTTCCAAATGTTGGAGGAGTTCGACTTTAGCACCACCACGACGACCGTGCGTCCGTTGAGCGAACCGGTCGATATCAGGCAGCGTCCGGAGGCGATGGTGGTGCCGGTTTTCATGCCATCACAATACGGCAGCATCTTGAGTACCTTGTTGGTGTTTTCCAATAGACGCGCGCGACCGTCGTTGAATTGGAACAGGTAGGCCTTGGTGGCGGAAACCGAGCGCAGTAACGGGCTGCGATAGGCATATCTCGCGGCGATGGCCATGTCGCGGGCGGTGGAATACTGGCCGGGCTCGGTGAGGCCGTGGGGGTTGAGGAAATTCGAGTTGCGCATGCCGAGCGAGGCCGCCTTGCGGTTCATCATGGTGGCGAAATTCTCCTGGCTGCCGCCCACGTCGCGGGCCAGCGCGCGGCCGACGTCGTTGCCGCTCTTGACCATCAGCGCCTTCACGAGCTCGCGTCGGGTGTAAACCTCGCCGGCCTTGAGCCCGAGTTTTGTGGGTTCGCAATGGCTGTCGCTGGTCGCGATGGTGACGCGCTTGTCGAGGCTGCCGGTATCGAGCACGCACATGGCAGTGATGATTTTCTGGGTGCTGGCCACCGCGCGGCGGACATCCGCGTTTTTGGCGAAGAGCACCCTGCCGGTTTGATAATCCACGACAATGGCACTCTCCCCCACGATGGCCGGCGGTGGAATTCGTGGGACCGCAGATGCAGGGAGAGGGGCTGGCACCGCCACATTGCCGACCGGTTGACGGTAGGACTGCTCATGACGTGAAACGCGGTTGAGAGGTTCGCTGACGGTGCATGCGACCAATGGGAGCGCCATCAGCGCGTTGAGCGCGCGAAACATACGCAACGTGCCGGACATGGCGTCATGATCGGCACCGGATATCGATAATCAAGCGGCGAATGGGGTCGTTAGAAGCACGCCGGTCTCACGGATTCCTGGGCGGCAGCAGCCCGCCATCCAATTCGCTGCCGGGTTCGGGCAGCGGTGGTTCTTCGAAATCCAGCGGGCCACCGAAAACCCAGAATCCGCGGTTTTTTTCATTGCGATAGGCCAGTGCCCGCTCGTGGCCGGATGGAATTTTCTCCAGCGCCTCTTCGCGGGGCTCGACGATTTTGAGTCCGCCTGCCGGCATCAATCGTGCGATTGGAGTATCGACCAGATCGGGGACTTTGACCTTCGCGGCAATCTCGCTGCCGCGTTGTTTCATTCCTGCCACGCGATCCTTCACTGCAGCGCAGGATGCCAACAATACGATCACCAGACAGCCGATTGTCAGTTTGGAGGATATTTTCATATTAAGGACACATGTTAAAATACCCGCTGGAATGCCGCTGTCCATGGGTGTGTCGCAAAAAAAACGCCCGGGTGAAGCACCCGGGCGTTCGGTTGAGGATTGGGCGGACCCGAGCCGGGGATCAGCGCGAGTAAAGCTCGACGATGAGCTGCTCGTTGACGATGGGGTCGATGTCCGAGCGCTCCGGCATGCGGGTGACCGTGGCTTCGAGCTTGTCCTTGTCAACGCTCAGCCAGTCGACCGATGGCAGTGATTGAGTGAGGTCGGTCATGCGGACGGCGAGCTGCTGGGAGGATGGCCTGGCACCAATCTTGACGATGTCACCGGGCTTGATCTGGAAGCTTGGGATATCCACGCGGCGGCCATTGACCGAAACGTGGCCGTGATTGACGAGCTGGCGGGCAGCTTGACGAGTATTGGCGAAGCCAGCTCGGTAGCAGACATTGTCCAGACGGGTTTCGAGCAATTGCAGGAGGATTTCGCCAGTCACGCCGCGGCGGCGTGCGGCTTCCTCGTAATATCCGCGGAATTGTTTCTCGAGAATGCCGTATTGGAAACGCAGCTTCTGTTTCTCGCCGAGGGCAACAGAGTATTCGCTTTTCTTCTTGCGGCCGGCGCGCACACCGTGCTGGCCGGGTGGGAAGTTGCGACGTTCTAGGGATTTGGAGGGGCCGAAGAGGGCGACGCCGAAACGGCGGCTGATCTTGGTGCGTGGGCCTGTGTATCTTGCCATTGTGGGATCGTGTGAAAAGTTCGTGAAATCAGACGCGGCGGGCCTTCTTGGGGCGGCAGCCATTGTGCGGGATCGGGGTGACGTCGCGGATGGAAAGAATTTCCAAGCCGAGACCCTGCACGGCACGCACGGCGGACTCACGGCCGGAACCGGGGCCTTTCACACGCACGTCCACTTCCTTGAGACCGTGGCCCATAGCCTGGCGGCAGGCGTCTTGGGAAACCACCTGTGCGGCATAGGCCGTGCTCTTGCGGGAGCCCTTGAATCCCATCTTGCCGGCGCTCGACCAGCCGATCGAGTTGCCGTTGACGTCGGTGACGCTGACCAGCGTGTTGTTGAAAGTGGCGGTGACGTGAACGATGCCGCGATGAACGTTCTTGGATCCCTTGGCCTTGTGGATCTTGACTTCCTCGTCCCCGGCCAGGCCGAGCTCGGCAAAAATGTCGCGCTTCTGCTCTTTTTTGGGACTGGTTTCTGGGTTGGCCGGAGCCTCGGCGGCCGACTGGTTGGCGGGTGCTGGAGCTTGTTTCGGCTCAACCGCCGGAGTTTCCTCGGCGGAATTTTTGGTGGTTTCTTCGGACATGAGTGTTATCGGAAATTATTTCTTCACGCCCACCGTCTTCTTCTTGCCCTTGCGGGTGCGGGCATTGGTGCGCGTGCGCTGGCCGCGGACGGGCAGACCGCGCTTGAGGCGGATGCCGCGGTAGCAGTTGATCGAGGTGAGGCGCTTGAGCTGGGATTGTTTTTCACGGCGGAGGTCGCCTTCGACCATGATGCCTTCCGTCTGGATCACTTGGGAGATCCGCACCAGCTGGTCTTCGGACAGTTGGCCGGTGCGGATGTCCGGATCGATGCCGGCATGTTCGAGGATCTTGGCGGCGGTGGGCCGGCCGATGCCAAAGATGTAAGGCAAGGAAGCTTCGATGCGCTTCTCGTTGGGAATTTCAATACCTAGGATGCGTGCCATGGTGTGCGTTTGTTGCTCGTGACGGCTCGTGATGAGATGAGATCCATCCAACACAATGCCCGCGGGGGCGGGTGGTTTAACAGAGGTTCGGGGGCTGGCAAGCCGGAAAATACAAAATTTCAGCAAATCCTCGGGAAACCGGACAGCTTTTGATTCGGATTCTGAAAGCCGACATGGTTCCGGGGATGACCGGAATTGCATTTTCGTGCGTGGCTGCCGGTATTTGCCTGAAGCATTTCATTTCCATCCAAAGGATCCATTCCATGGAATCCATCGGTTTTCTAGCTACCTCCTTCCAGTGCCGGCGGGTTTCGTCAGATCCCGTCTGGACAAACCGGACGCCACCTCTAGCTTCGCTCCACAATGATCATGGAAGCGCCCCATACCGAGCCCGCTGAGCAACTGCCCCCCGATGACGTGGCGGCCATCGATGAACTAGGCAGAACTTATCAGGCCTTCCGCCAGGAATTGGCGAAGGTGATCATCGGGCAGGACGAGGTGATCGAAAAACTCGCCATTTCCCTCTTCGCCCGCGGCCACGCCTTGCTCATGGGAGTGCCGGGATTGGCGAAAACCCTGCTGGTTTCATCCGTGGCGGAAACCTTCGACCTGAGCTTCAACCGTATCCAGTTCACCCCTGACCTGATGCCTGCCGACATCACCGGCACCGACATCATCCAGGAATCGGGTGCGGGAGGCAGGCGCGAGTTCGAGTTCGTGCGCGGTCCCGTATTCTCCAACATCGTATTGGCTGATGAAATCAACCGCGCACCCGCCAAGACGCAGTCCGCCATGCTCGAGGCGATGCAGGAAAACAAGGTGACCGTGCTGGGCCACACCTACACGCTGCAGCCGCCGTTTTTCGTGCTCGCGACCCAAAACCCGATCGAACAAGAAGGTACCTACCCGCTGCCTGAGGCGCAGCTCGACCGCTTCATGTTCCTTATTGAGGTGGATTACCCGTCCGCCGGTGAGGAGAAACGCATCGCGCGCGAAACCACCGGCAGCGGACGGCAGGCGCTCAACCACCTGCTCGATGGCGAGAAGGTGATGGCCTATCAGAAACTCGTGCGCCGGGTTCCCGTGCCCGAGCACCTCTACGATTACGCCGTTTCGATGGTGCGGAAAACCCGCCCCGGCCAACCCGAGTCGCCACAGTGGATCAAGGACACCGTCGGCTGGGGAGCCGGTCCGCGCGCCGTGCAATACCTCATTCTCGGCGCGAAATCCCGCGCCGCCCTGCGTGGTGCCTACATGGCCTCCATCGAGGACATCGAGGCCATCGCGCCCGCCGTGCTCACCCACCGTGTCATCACCAACTTCGCGGCTGAATCGCAAGGCATGACGTCCAAGAAAATTGTCGAGCGATTGATCAAGGAGATGCGCGAGGAGTGATTGGCCCATGAAACACGATTTCCTCGACAGCGTTCTTCTCTCCCGCCTCGGCTCTCTGCCGATCGAGTCGCGCGTGCCGATGATGGGCAACGTGGCGGGCAAACACCGATCACCGCACCGCGGGTCATCGGTCGAGTTCGCTGAATACCGCAAATATGTCGCCGGTGACGACACCCGCCGTCTCGATTGGAAGGCGTTCGCGCGGTCGGACCGCTTTTACATCAAGGAATTCGAGGCCGATACCAACTTGCGCGCCTATTTCGTGGTGGATGCCTCCGGTTCGATGGCCTTCGCAGGCAAAGGCGAGCCGAAAATCCAATACGCCCGGCGCATTGCCGCTTCGCTGGCGTATCTGCTGGTCAATCAAGGCGACGCCGCCGGCCTCTCGATCTGCACCGACAAACTCCACCTCGAAGTGCCTCCCAGCCGCCGCGCCGCGCACCTCGAACGGTTCTTTTCAACCCTCGCGAAACTTGAACCGTCCGGCGAAACCGGCCTGCTCGACGCCTTGCACACCATCGCCGAGAAAATCGGCCAGCGCGCGTTCGTGGTGATCCTGTCCGATCTGTTCACCGACCCCGCCGCGCTAGGCGACGCGCTGCAGCACCTTCGCTACCGCAAGCATGATATCTCCGTCTTCCACCTGATGGACCCGCTGGAGATCGGTTTCGAGTTCGACCGACCGCATCGCTTCGTCGACCTCGAGGACGGCACCGTACTGGTCGCCGAGCCCACGCTCATCGCGGAGGAATACAAGTCATCGCTGCGTGAATTTCTCTCTGCGGTGCGCGCAAAATGCCATGACGCCGCCGCAGACTACCAACTCGTCACCACTGACACGCCGCTGGAGCCGCTGTTGCGCGATTTCCTGACTGCCAGGATGCCGAAGTCGAAACACTGATGCTTTTCCTCTCTCCACTGCTGCTCTGGTTCCTCGCCGCCGCCTCGGTGCCGGTGGCGATCCACCTGATCAACCGCCGCCGCCACAAGACAATCCAGTGGGCGGCGATGCGCTTCCTGCTCAAGGCGACGCGCGAATCCCGCGGCAAGAAAAAGCTCCGCCACATCCTCATTCTCACCTGCCGCACGCTCGCGCTCGCCGCGCTCGCGCTGGCCGCCGCGCGTCCGGTCATTTCCGGCCTCACCGGCTGGGGTGGGGGATCCATCGATACCGTGGTGCTGTTGCTCGACCGCTCCGCTTCGATGGAGATCCGGCCCGGCGATGGACTCGAATCGCGCCGCCAGATCGTATTGGAAAAAGTGCGGGATGTCATCGGCGACCTCAAGCCCGCGCGGCTGGTGCTCATCGATAGCGCCGGCGGCAATCCTCAGGAAATCCCCTCGCCGGACGTGCTCGCCGAGCTGTCCGCCACCGCCGCCACCGACAGCGGCGCGGATTTTCCGGCCATGCTCGCCCGTGCCGCCGAGTTTCTAACAGAGGCCCAGGGGCGCTCGGAAGTGTGGCTGGTCTCCGACCTCCAGCGTGCGAGTTGGCGTCCGGACGACGAGCGCTGGCATTCGGCGCGCGCCGCACTGCTCGCTTTGCCGCAAAAACCCTCGCTGCGCGTGCTTTCCATCACCGGTCCGACCGCCGCGAACGCCTCTGTCAGTTTGCTCTCATCCCGGCGCACGGGCGGCGAGTTGTTGCTCGATCTGGAAATCCAGCGCTCCGGCGAGGCCCGCGGCAACTCCACCATTCCACTCACCACCCGCATCAACGGCGGCACCACCACCGACAGCCTGACGGTGCCGGGCCAGTCGCTGCGTTTCCAAAAACGAATTCCGCTGCCAGCGGACACCGAGAGTGGCAACGGCTGGGTTTCGATTCCCGCCGATGGCAACCCGCGCGACAACGTGGCATTTTTCGCCTTGGTTCGACGAGCAACATCCAGGGCGATTGCTACAGCTTGCTTTTGGGGCTTGCCTTCGTGAACCATCTTGCTGATGTTTGCGCTGACCGTCTTGTCAGAGCTACCTTTTTTCAGTGGCATTGTTTCCTCCTTCGCCTATTACGTCGTGCAAAAGCTGCTTAGCCTCTGCTTTGAGCGCCCGCTTTGTGTTCCTC